>DYML01000136.1 GCA_020721605.1 Anaerolinea thermophila | reverse complement strand
ATTTAATTCAGAGCGGCAGTTGGAAGGGCGTGGGCGTTTTAGGACCCGAAGCCTTCCCGCCTGAACCCTTTATGGAGAAGATGGCGGACTACGGCTTCCCCTACGGCATCAAAGAGATGTAATCGCCCGATTTTGTTAAATGATCCCCTGCCTATGCCAAAGAATGGGCGGGGGGTGTAATTTAAAAAATCTAAAAGGAAAAATTGGAGGAGTAAGAAGATGTCGCAGAATAATGGAAATGGTGATGCAATTGTTCAGCGCGAGGCGAAGAAACTTAAGCGCGGCTTGACTTTGATTCCACTCACAGGTTTGATTTACTTCACGGTCTGCGGCGGTTCGTTTGGCATTGAACCACTGGTTGGGTACGCGGGTCCTGGTTTGGCGCTTGTGTTAATTGCTCTCACACCGCTTATCTTTAGTTTGCCCAATTTGTTAATTGTGCAGGAACTTCAGACCATGATGCCTGCCCAGGGCGGCTATTATCATTGGATTAAGCGCGCCTTTGGACCGTTTGCAGGCTTTCTGGCAGGCTGGAATAACTGGGTGGTTTCCTGGCTGGACGTATCCATTTACCCCGTTTTTGCTGCCATGTATTTGAGCGCATTCATCCCCGCCTTGGACGAAGGAGCGACGATGTTTGGCATGGAACTGTCCGCCGGATTCCTGCAATGGCTGGTGGCAGTGGCAATGATTTGGTTCGTCGCCTGGCTGCAAATTAAAGGTTCTCGTGCAACGGGTTTGTTCACCAATACGCTGGGCGTTGTGATGATCATTCCGCTCGGAATTTTGGCAGTCTTGGGCTTCTATGCCTGGTTTCAATCTGGAACAACCCCATCGCTTCCGTTCCTGCCGGGCGGCGAAGGAGTCAATTTTGGCTCATTGACCGCCGCTTTCAGCACGGGCTTGTTCGTGGTCATGTGGAACTATATGGGCTGGGAACTTCCCTCTGCTGCGGGCGATGAAGTGGTCGATCCGCGCAAGAATTATCCCCGCGCGATGGGGATTGTGCTGGTTCTCGCCATTTTGACCTACTCCCTGCCCGTCATTGGCGGCTTGTACGGCGGCGCGGGCGAAGACGGGCGTTATGCCGTCTGGGGCATCGAAGCCAGTGATGAAGAAGTTGGCATCATTGCCGATGTAGAAGGTTACGGCGTGACCGCCGAACAGGTGGACGGCTGGGGTGCTTCTTCCTCCACAGACGCCACAGGTTGGGAATTCCCGCAAATTGGACAGGCAGTCGCCGCCAAAATCACCGGCAGCACTGAATCTCCACTGGCGATTTTCCTTGTAACAATTTTGACGATTTCAGCCATTCTTTCGATGACTGGCTTGTTCATTGGGAACAGCCTGGGTGGCAGCCGTGTACCGTTTGCGCTGGCTGAAGACGGCATGTTCCCGCGCTGGATGGTCAAGGTTCATCCCAAGCATGGCTCGCCCTATGTCGCCATTCTGGTGGTGAGTGTTATTTATACCGCGTTTGCAACCAACGCCTTTGAGTTCTTGGTGGTCGCGGATGTGTTCCTGCAATTGCTGGTGGTGCTGGCTGAAATTGCCGCCCTGTGGGTGCTGCGCCGCACTGAACCAGACCGCCCGCGCACCCGCGTGCCAGGTGGAACGCCCGGCTTGATTTTGGCTTCGGTGAGTTTGGCTGGCATCATCTTGATTGCCTTCTATAGCCAGATTGTTGATGCAGGCTGGGGTTCGATTGGCGTGGCTCTGGCGTTGATGTCAATCGGCGCTGTGCTGTACTTCCCCATCCGCAAGATTTACAAACCGGGTGTTCAAGATGTAGACCCGTTTGAGCAGTCAGCGGAAGAGGGTTAGTAATTTTTTAGTAATGAAGGGTTGAGAAAAACGGGTTGTGCGGCAACTTTGGTGGCTGCGCAGCCCGTTTTTTTGTTTGATGTGATTCAATGAAATAGAGAGATGATAGAATCAATCAAAACACAAAAAGGAGAATAATCATGCTTTCTGTTGAAATTAAGGAAAATGACAAAGTGGTTGGCTTGTTAACTGCCGCCGAAAAACTATTCAAAACGGGTTCGCGCGGATTTTTCGGCATGGGCAAAATTCAAATCGGCGAGAAGCGCTATCAGGTGCAGGTGCAGTTGGTCGAGATTGGATCAAAACCCAAGACGGACGGCGCGCCGTTGAAGGATGAGTAACCGCCCCTAGAAACAGAATCAATTGCCAGATGGGAAAGGTTTCATCTGTTCCTTGTCCGAAAAGTCGGTTAAGTTTTTCCTTTCTGTTGATTTCGGAAAAATTTTGTTGTCATAACCCATCCGCAATTGTATAATTGACAAAAATATTAATCAGGAGGACGAAATGCCCAATGGTTATATCGGCAAGATTCTGCATGTGGATTTGACAACAGGCACGTTGACGGTGGAGGAGCCGCTGGAGGCTTTTTACCGCAAGTATCTCGGCGGAAGCGCAATGGGGACGTATTACATCCTGCGCGATATGCCCAAAGGCGCGGCTGCGACCAGCCCCGAAAATGTGCTGACGCTGATGGCGGGCGTGACGACGGGCGCGGCGATTTCGGGTCAGAGCCGTTTGAACGTGAATGCCAAATCCCCAATCAGCGGCGGAATTGGTGATTCGCAAAGCGGCGGTTTTTTTCCCGCCGAGTTGAAATTTGCAGGCTTTGATGGGATTGTGGTCAAAGGCAAATCTCTCAAGCCTGTGTATCTTGCCATTATTGACGGCACGCCTGAGTTGCGAGACGCGGCGCATTTGATGGGCAAAGTTTCGGGGGAAGTGGATGATATTCTTCATGCAGAAGTTGATTCCAATGCCGAAATTTTGCAGCATGGCATTGGCGCGGAAAATGGCGTGCTGTATTCCACGCTGGTTTCAATGTCCAACCGTCACAACGGGCGCACGGGTATGGGGCTGGTGATGGCTTCCAAAAACTTGAAAGCCGTTGTGGTGCGCGGTTCGCGCAAAATGCAAATAGCAGACCAGAAGTCTTTGACTGCCTTGAACCGCACAGGTCCCAAAGCCCTGCCTGAGAATGGCGATATGGATGGTCTTGCCAAGTTTGGCACTGCGGTGGTGGTTTTGTTCAACAATACCATCGGCACACTGCCAACCCGCAATTACAACGAGTCCCAATTTGAAGGCTGCGATCCGCTCAGCGGCGAGAAGATGGCTGAGACCATTTTGAAGGAGCGCGATACCTGTTACGCCTGCGTGGTCAAATGCAAGCGCGTGGTCGAGATCAAAGAGGGCGCGCACAAAGTTGATCCGCGCTACGGCGGACCTGAATACGAAACACTTGGCACTTTCGGCTCGTACTGCGGCGTGGATGACCTCGCGGCGGTTTCGCTGGCGAATCAAATTTGCAACGAATACGCGGTGGATACCATCGCCTGCGGCGCGACGATTGCCTTTGCTATGGAATGCTATGAAAAAGGTATTGTCACCAAAGAGCAGGTGGGTGGTTTGGATCTTAAGTTCGGCAATGCCGAAGCTATGCTCGAAGTCTTGAATCAAATTGTCCATGCCAGCACGCCGCTTGGCAAACTGCTGGGGCAAGGTTCGGAGCGCGTTGCCAAAGTTTGGGGCAACGGTGCGGATGAATGCCTCGTCACATCCAAGGGCGCGGAATTCCCCGCGCACATGCCGCAAGCCAAGCGCAGTCTCGCGCTTATTTACGCGGTCAATCCCTTCGGCGCCGATCATCAATCCAGCGAACATGACCCATATTACGAAGAAGGCATCGGCGATTTCAATTTAGATCGTCTGAAGGTTCTTGGTCTTGGTTCGCCGCAGCCTGCCTACAGCCTCACCGAAGAAAAAGTCCGCTTTGCGTATGAAACGGAAGTCTTTTACTCGATGATGGATTCGGCTGAATTGTGCCAATTTGTTTATGGTCCCACCTGGACGCTTTACGGTCCCAACGAAACGGTTGAGATGATGAAAGCCGTCACAGGCTGGGATTTGACCGTTGAAGAATTGATGGAGGTGGGACGCCGCCGCCTTGACCTCTTCCGCACGTTCAATGCCCGCGAGGGACTGGGGCGCAAGGATGATAAACTGCCCAAGAAAATGTTCAAGCAACTGGCGGGGACTGGACCCACGGCGGGCTTTGCCCTGACTCACGAGGAAGTTGATTCTGCCATTGACCACTATTACAAACTGGCGGGGTTGAACTCCGACGGCGCGCCGACCCGCGAGACTTTGAAGAAGCACGACATTGAATGGGCGGCGGAATATTTGCCAGCATAAGATCAGTAATTAGTAATTGGTGATTAGTAATTGGGGATGGGACGATGAATCTCATCCCCAATTTTTTCGAGATATTTTCTAGGCTTTTCCTGTCGTCAAACTCTAAACCGCAGATTTCGCTTGTAAATCACCAATCACTATTTACCTATTACCATTTTTCCCAAAAAGGCAAACATGACAACTCAACTCTACCAAGATAATTTTTCTCACATGACTCCCGCGTGGAGCCGCATTTTTAACTTTGTTGCTGACCGCGCCGAAGGCTCATACATCTACACTGATGACGGCAAAAAACTGTTGGATTTCACCAGCGGAATTGGCGTGACGAATACCGGTCATTGCCACCCGAAAGTTGTGGAGGCGATCCGCGAGCAGGCGGGCTTGTTCCTGCACGCGCAGGCGAACATTGTTGTTCACAAGCCTATGCTGCAATTGATCGAAGAACTCCGTAAGATTGTTCCGCCCGCGATGGATAGTTTTTTCTTTGCCAACTCAGGCGCGGAAGCCTTGGAGAATGCGGTCAAGATTGCCAAAGCCGCCACAGGCAGACAGAACATCATCGTCTTTAACGGCTCGTTTCACGGGCGCACCCATGCCACAATGGCGCTGACTACTTCCAAGACGGGCTATCGCACGGGGTTTGGTCCGTTGCCTGCGGGGATTTATGTTTCGCCATTCCCGTATGCCTTCCACCTCGGCATGAGCGAGGAAAAAGCCTCCGCGTATGCGCTGGAACAACTTGAATATTTGCTCGCTTCGCAAACCGCTCCCAAAGACACCGCCGCCATCTTAATCGAATCGGTGATGGGCGAGGGCGGGTACATCGTTCCGCCCGTTTCGTTTATGAAAGGCTTGCGTGAAATTTGCGACAAGCACGGCATCATGCTGATTTTTGACGAAGTTCAATCGGGCTTTGGGCGCACGGGTAAATGGTTCGCCCTCGAACATTTTGGCGTTGTTCCAGATATTATCACCGCCGCCAAAGGCATTGCCTCTGGAATGCCGCTCTCGGCTGTGTTCAGCCGCACCGATATTATGAAGAAACTGGATGTCGGCTCCATCGGCGGAACGTACGGCGGCAATGCAATCGCCTGCGCTGCGGGCGTGGCGACGATCAAAGCCATGCGCGATGAAAAGATGTTGGAGAATGCGGCAGAACGCGGCATTCAACTGATGACGGGTCTGCGAAAATTCCAGGAAGAGTACCCGCAGATTGGCGATGTGCGCGGGCTGGGGCTGATGATCGGCACTGAATTTATCGCCGAAGGTGGCAGCCAGGCGAAAGCCAAGCCGATGGTCAAGCAGATCATTCAGTCTGCCGAAAAACAGAATCTGCTCCTGCTCTCCTGCGGAACCTACGACAACACCCTGCGCTGGATTCCGCCGCTGAATGTGACCGCCGAGCAGATCAACGACGGTTTGAAGATTTTTGGCGAAGCGTTGAAGGAAAGCGTGAAATAGTCGAAGGTCAAAAGTCGAAAGTTAGAGACCGCGAGGTTTTTGACTTTCGACTTTTTATTCAGAGTACAATTTTCAATAGAGGCAACTATGGCACTTAATACTCTTGAATCCAGCGCAAAACGTTTATTTCCCAACCGTAAACCCGAACAGGCAATGGCGGAATTATTGCTTGAGAAGGCGCAAAAGAATCTCATCAAGTATCAAAGTATGGCGCGCCAGTTTCAGGAAAAATATCAGGAAACATTCGACTCGTTCCGCAAGAAAATGCTGGCGGCGAAATTAAATTCCAGCGCCGAGCAGGATTACTTCGACTGGGAACTGGCAGTCACTGGCATTGAAGATATGCAGGACGAAATCAAAAAACTCAAACCGCTGAGTAAGAAAGGATGTGAAACATGGTGATGAATCAGAAAATTCAAAACTACATTGAAAAATTGCCGCCTTCGTACCAGGAAGAAGTGGTTGATTTTTTGGAATTTTTGCTTGCCAAATCTGAGCGTCAGGAAGAGAGGGAGTGGTCAAAGATGTCGTTAGCCTCTGCCATGCGCGGTATGGAAGACGAACCGTCTGAATACACACTTGAAGATTTGAAGGTTGTGTATCAATGAAGCAGGCAGGCGATATTATTTTATGTCGTTTTCCACAAGCGGGCCTTGAGACTGGCAAATTACGCCCCGCACTTCTGCTTGGAAAACTTCGAGAATATGACGATTGGCTGATTTGTATGATTTCGTCTCAGATTCGCCATTATCTTCCCGATTTTGACGAACTCGTGCGAGTTGATGACGCTGACTTTGTTCAAAGTGGTTTGCGAAATGAAAGCATCATCCGCGTGGAAAGACTGGCTGTGGTAGAGGAAGAAACTCTATTGGGCGAGATTGGGGGAGTTTCAGAAGAACGCTTGGGAAGAATAAAGCGTCATCTTGCTGAGTGGCTCAGTCATTAAAATCTCTATATGCTGACAAACAGAAAATTATTATGACTCAAACTCTTGATCGCTCCAAACTTGAATCCCTGCTCAAATCGGAAGAGCAACTCTTCCACAAAACTCACCCCAAATCTTACGAACTGTACCAGCGCGCGCGCAAGTCGCTGCACGGCGGCGTGCCAATGTTGTGGATGATCCGCTGGGCGGGTTCGTTCCCTGTCTTCGTCAAAGAAGCCAAAGGCGCGCGCTTCACCGATGTGGATGGTAACTCGTACCTTGATCTTTGCCTCGGCGACACAGGCGCAATGACGGGACACGCGCCCGAAGCCACGCTTAAAGCCATCACCGAGCAAATCCAAAAAGGGATTACGCTCATGCTGCCGTATGAAGACGTGGTCGAAGTTGGCGAAGAACTGCAACGCCGCTTCAAACTTCCGTACTGGCAATTCACGCTGACCGCCACCGACGCCAACCGCCATGTTCTCCGCATGGCGCGCATGATCACCGAGCGCCCCAAAGTTTTGGTTTTCAACTATTGTTATCATGGCACGGTGGACGAAACCTTCATCACGCTCGACGAAGAAGGCACGCCCATGTCTCGCGCCAACAACATGGGACCGCAGGTCAATCCGCAAGAAACGACCAAGGTAATCGAGTTCAACGACATTGCCGCGCTCGAAACTGCGCTCTCCGCGCGCGATGTTGCCGCAGTCCTCGCCGAACCGGTGATGACCAACATCGGCATTATTCACCCCAATCCAGGTTATCTCGACGCCCTGCGTCAGATCACGCGCAAATACGGGACGTATCTGATCATTGACGAGACTCACACCATCTGCGCGGGTCCAGGCGGATATGCCGCAGCCCATGCCCTCGAACCTGATTTCCTAACCCTCGGCAAACCCCTCGCTGGGGGCGTTCCCGCCGCGATCTACGGCTTCACTGAAGAAGTGGCGCAAGCCTTCCAAAATCGGCTTGTCCTCGAAGATTCAGACGTGGGCGGAATTGGCGGCACGCTGGCGGGCAACGCCCTCTCCATTGCGGCGATGAAAGCCACGCTGAAATATGTCCTCACCGATGAGTTTTACGCCAAAGCCTTCGCGCTTCAGGAACAATTCACCGAGGGCATGGAAGGCGTGATCAAAGAATTTGATCTGCCGTGGATCGTCAAACGGCTTGGCAACCGCTCTGAATATTGGTTCCGTCCCACACCGCCCAAAAATGGCGGTGAAGCGGCGGCAGCCATAGATCATGAACTCGACCGCTACATGCACCTCTTTGCCCTCAATCGCGGCATTTTGATGACTCCCTTTCACAACATGGCGCTCATCTCGCCCGAAACCACGCAGGCAGATGTGGACTATCACACGAAGGTATTCAGGGAAGCGGTAGTTTCGTTGTTTCAATGATATTGTCGAAAGTCAAAAGTCGAAGGTCAAAAGACTTTTGACTTTCGACTTTTGACTCACTTGGAGAAATTTATGACTGATTACAACCCTCAAATTTGGCGCGTCAACGTCCGCACACAGGAATTGAAATATGAATCCATCCCCGAAACCTGGGTTCGCCTCGGCGGGCGCGGACTGCTCACGCGGATTATGCTCGACGAAGTGGACGCGAAGTGTGATCCACTTGGGGCGGAAAATAAACTCATTTTTGCGCCAGGCTTACTGGTGGGACACATGCTTTCTTCCACCGATAGAATCTCCATCGGTGGCAAATCTCCGCTGACGGGTGGCATTAAAGAAGCCAACGCGGGCGGGCGCACGGGCTATCACATGGCATTTATGGGAATGCACGCGCTCATTCTTGAAGACCAGCCGCGCGAATCTGGCTATTGGGTTTTGCATCTCACGCTCAACGGCGCAGTTTGGAATAAGGCAGATGACCTTGCTGGGCTGGGCGTGTATGAAACATCTGCAAGGTTGATTGAAAAATATGGCGATAAAGTTGCCATTGCTTTGATTGGACCTGGCGGCGAAATGCGGATGAAGTCGGCGGGCATTCAAAATTTGGACAAGGATAAAATTCCCTCGCGCATCGCGGCGCGCGGCGGGCTGGGCGCGGTGATGGGAACGAAGGGCTTAAAAGCCATCGTGTTCGATCATGCCGGGGGGCAGAAACCAGCCATCGCCGATCCAGAGGCGTTCAAGGTCGCGCAAAAAGATTACACACAATCTGTCTTAAATCATCCGCAATCGAAAACTTATCGAGATTATGGCACGCAAGCCATGCCGCACATGACCCAGAGTTTTGCCGCCCTGCCCACGCATAATTTTTCACGCGGAACTTTTGATAACGTGGAAAAAATCAGCGGCGAAACCATGCGAGAATTTATCTTGACGCGCGGCAAACCGTCCGACCCATCTCATGCCTGCATGGCGGGCTGCACCATCAAATGCTCGAATGTCTTTGGCGGGGAAGATGGCAAGGTGATTGTCTCGCCGCTGGAATATGAGACTGTCGGTTTGATGGGAACCAACCTCGACATTGATTCGCTGGATGTCATCGGGCGGCTGAATTGGCATGTGAACGATCTTGGTTTAGATTCAATTGAAGTCGGCGCGGCGCTGGGCGTTGCCGCCGAAGCGGGACTCATGCGCTGGGGCAGTGGGGATGACGCCATGAAATTGATTGATGAAATGCGGCAAGGGACGAAATTGGGGCGCAAACTTGGCGATGGCGCGGCAGACATGGGCGACGAATACAATATTATCCATGTGCCATGCGTCAAACGACAGGCGATGTCTGCCTACGAGCCGCGCTC
>DYML01000135.1 GCA_020721605.1 Anaerolinea thermophila | reverse complement strand
TAATTAAGGGAATGAGCAAAAACGGAGTAGGAATTTGTGTGGCTGTCTGCGTTGCGGTGAGGGGAAGTGTTTGCGTGAAAGTTACCGTTAATGTTGGCTCTTGAGATAAAAAGATTGGGGTGGAGGTAAATTGCGCCGCCTGCTGTGTAAGCCCAAAAAATATTGTCTGAGCAGCAGAGGTGCTTATAGAGCCAACCTCAGGTGTGGAAAAAATCGGAATGACAGCACAAGCCAAGCCAGCAAACAAGACAAGGGAGATGGAAAGAAAAATCTTAAAAATGCGCGGCATGGGTTTCTCCAAAAAAGAAATTTTCAAAAAATACGCTCACCAGCCTATTGCTGCCAAATTAGCCAGCCTTTTGTGAGCCATTTTTTACGCAGATCAATTTTATAGCCCTTTCCTGCCAGGCTCTCTGCGGAAGCAGAAAACCATTGTTTCAGACCAAATATTTTTGCCGCAGAAGTCTCTGCCGTAGAGCGTTTCCATGCTTCAAAAAAGTTATAAATTAATTCACCTTGTACCACATGATGAATATGGTTTTTGGGCAGTACTGCTTGAAAATCCAAAATATTAAATCCCATGTGAAAGTTGGTGCTAAAAACCAGCGCCTCCATCTTCCAGGTGTGAACACCTTGGGGGTTTAAAGTCTTTCTTGCCAAATTCGCCGTCCAAATGCTGCCAAATGGGTTGGAAGTGCCTTCAATCATCAGCCCGCCGGGTAAAACGTAGCGGGAAAGTGTTTCGTATGCGGGGAGAAAATCTTTTTCTTCGTATTGGCGCAAAACATTAAAAGCGCGAATCAGACGCACGGTTTCGGTTGGGAGCAAAGGCAAATTAAAGCCGCCTGTCCGAAAGTGGGTGATTGCATCAGCGTGGGGCAGCGCCGCCTCCACCCGCTCCTTGTCTATTTCCACCCCAAGGACGGGCAGCGTGGGGTTAATGCGCCGAAAGCGTTCGGCGCTTTCAAGGGTGGTGCGCGCATCAAAACCGTAGCCCAGATCAACAAAGAAAGAGTGTTGAAACAAGCCGTCACTGCGGGTAAGAAGATGAGGCTCGTAAAGCAGCAGAAAATGATCAACCCGCCGCAAGCGATTGGACGCGGTCTTACCGCGAGTTGGCAAACCGATTGGTTTTTTTGAAGCGCGATATAAATTCATGTCATTATTATACAAGAAGCGACCCTAGGGTCGCTTCTTGTTTTTTCTACATGGGATTGCTTTTACAGGAAATCTTATATTTATAAATGCTAGTCGCCAACAGTTGAATCTGGAAGTTGCGACCACTGCCGCGCATTATTTTGAATTTGCTCATCTGTGAAACGCCCGTGAATAAATCCAGTTCCCGCGGGGATAAGTTTCCCGATGATCACATTCTCTTTCAAGCCAAAGAGCGGGTCGGTTGTAGAGCCAATTGCTGCGCTCGCCAACACTTTGATGGTGTGCTGGAAAGAGGAGGCGGAGAGGAAGGAGTCGGTGCTGAGAGAGGCTTTAGTGACGCCGAGTAATACTTCTTGAGAGCGGGCGGCTTGTTTGCCTTCAGCCAGCAGGGCTTCGTTAATTTTGCGAATTTCAAGGCGATCCACCGCATCTCCCGGCAGGTATTTGGTGTCTCCTGGGCGGGTGACTTGCACTTTGCTCAACATCTTGCGGATGATCACTTCAAAATGTTTGTCGTGGATGTTCTGTCCTTGTGAGCGATACACCTTCTGCACTTCGGTCATCAGGTACATTTGGCAGGCGTCGCGCCCTTGAATTTTGAGAACACGATGGGGGTTGAGCGAGCCTTCGGTGAGCGCCTGACCAGCCTCAACATGTGCGCCATCTTTAACAAGCAAGCGTGAGGAGGTCGGAATATCTTCGATGATTTCTTCGCGCTGTTCGTAGGAGACGATAATTTTGCGGTCTTTCTTTTCCACTGCAACACGCCCGCCATGCTGGGCGGTGATGGTTGCTTTTTCCTTAGAGGCAAGGACATCGCCAACCTGCACTTCGGTCTCATCTTTGGCAATGAACTTCCAATCTTCGGGAAGTACATATTCATCGTGAATCATTTCGGCGTATTCAATATGAACTTCGCGCATGTCTGTATATTTTTCAGACTGCATAATCTTCACCACGCCGGCAATTTCAGATACAACGGCTTCGCCTTTGGGCATTTTGCGGGCTTCAAAAATTTCTTCCACGCGCGGTAGACCAGTTGTAATATCTGCGGCGCCAGTAGAAGCCACACCGCCCGTGTGAAAGGTGCGCAGGGTTAATTGCGTGCCAGGTTCGCCAATGGATTGGGCTGCAACAATGCCAACAGCCGAGCCAAGTTCCACCATTTCGCCGCGTCCCAAGTCAATTCCGTAGCACTTGGAGCAAATGCCATGCGAGAGTTCGCAAGTCATGGGAGAGCGGACTTTCATTTCGGTGACACCCGCATTGGCAATCTTACGCGCCAGGTCATGGGTAATCACATCATTGTAGTCTGCCAGCACTTCGCCGGTGTTGGGGTCAAGCACGCGCTCAACCGCCAGTCGGCTGTAAATGCGGCTCATAATGGATTGACCAGCCACATCATCTGATTTGCGAATCCAGAGACCTTCATGCGTGCCACAGTCATATTCGTTGATGATAATGTCTTGTGCAATATCTACCAAGCGGCGGGTGAGATAGCCCGCATCAGCGGTGCGCAAGGCGGTATCCGCGAGACCCTTACGAGCGCCATGTGTTGAGATGAAATATTCCTGCGCGGTAAGTCCCTCACGGAAGTTGGATCGAATGGGCATGGGGATGATGCGTCCGGAGGGGTCTGCCATCAAACCGCGCATACCTGCCAACTGTGAGATGGTCGAAAAGCCGCCTTTGGTTGCGCCCGAAGTAGCCATGATGGAAAGATTGCCATCTGGGTCCATGTGTTTTCTTACGGCTTGACCGACGGTTTCGGTGGTCTCCTGCCAAATTTGAATTTCACGTTCGTTCTTTTCCTGCTCGGTCAACAAGCCGCGCCGGAAGTCACGCAAAACAACTTCAACTGCCTTGAGCGCTTCGTCAATAATCCCTTTGCGTTCCGGGGGAATGGAAATATCGGCAACCGCCAGGGTAGTGCCAGACCTAGTTGCATAGGTGAAGCCAATATGCTTGACGGCATCGGCAACCTCGGTGGTAACTTCCTGCCCGCATAATTCGTATACTTCAGCAATTAAATCTTTTACGCCGCCTTTGTCAAGTTTTTCGTTCATAAATTGAACTTCTTGAGGCAGCACGCGATTAAACAACACCCGCCCGACAGTGGTATTGATGAGACGGGTTTCAGATTCGGGCAGGCGGTCTCCCTTGTCGTCGTACCAAGTCTTGGCGCGGAACTTAATTTCGGTATGAACTTCCACCTGACCCAGCGCATACGCGAGTTCCACTTCGTCCATATCTGCAAAGGCGCGACCATCACCGCGATGAACAGCCTTCTGCGACATGGTGAGGTAGTACACGCCAAGCACCATGTCTTTGGATGGGGAGATGATCGGCTCACCATCGGCGGGTTTTAGCAAGTTTCTGGAAGCAAGCATCAGGTCACGCGCTTCCGCCACCGCTTTTTGAGACAGCGGAACATGCACAGCCATTTGATCGCCGTCAAAGTCGGCGTTGAAAGCAGTTGTGACGAGCGGGTGCAGTTGAATGGCAGAGCCTTCGATGAGAATCGGCTCGAATGCCTGAATACCGAGGCGGTGCAAAGTGGGCGCACGGTTCAGCATAACAGGGCGGTCGCCAATCACGCCTTCCAGGGCTTCCCACACTTCGGGTCGGTTGCGTTCAATCAGGCGGCGCGCGCCTTTTACATTGGCAGCGTAATTATTTTGCACGAGGCGGGCAATGACAAACGGGCGATATAACTCAAGCGCCATGCTCTTGGGCAAACCGCACTGGTTGAGTTTTAATTGCGGACCTACCACAATCACCGAACGACCCGAATAATCCACGCGCTTACCGAGCAAGTTACGGCGGAAGCGACCTTTTTTCCCCTTAAGCATATCGCTCAAAGATTTTAGTTCACGGCGACCGCGCCGAGAAAGCGCCTTGCCGCGCTGCGAGTTGTCAATCAAACTATCAACTGCTTCTTGCAACATGCGCTTTTCATTGCGGATGATCACGTCTGGCGCGCCAAGTTCAAGCAGGCGCTTTAGGCGATTATTGCGATTGATCACACGGCGATAAAGATCATTAAGATCGGAAGTGGCAAAACGCCCGCCGTCCAGTTGCACCATTGGGCGCAAATCGGGAGGAATAACAGGCAAAACAGTAAGAATCATCCATGCCGGGCTGTTGCCAGAACGGCGGAATGCCTCCACAACCTTTAGGCGTGTGGTTGATTTTTTGCGCTTCTGCTTGCTCTTGGTGGTGCGCACCTCGTGCCACAATTCTTCTGAAAGACGATCAAGGTCAAGGCGAGCCAGAATGTCAAAGAAAGCCTCGGCGCCCATATCGGCACGGAAGACCTGCCCCCAACGCTGCTTGAGTTCACGATAGCGAATTTCGCTCAGGAATGTAAAGGGGCGCATCTCCAACAGTTCGTCGCGCAGGCGGGAAGAATTGTTGGATGAGGCAGTGCTGTCATCCTCCAACGCACCGCGCAAGGCTTCCATCTCTAAATCTGCCTGAGCTTTAAAAGCGATAGATTGGGACTTAATCCCTTCCAGCTCATGTTGTTTTTTGTCCTTCAGGTCGCCTTCAAGAACTTCTATTTTCTTTGCAACGCTCTTTTGAACATGAGTAATCTGTTTGCTGGTAACTTTGTCACCGGCGTCAAGAATTTTTTCACCAGTCAGTTCAAAGACAATTGCGCGCGCCGCAGGCTCGCCCATTTGGTCTTGAAGGATTTTTTCTAACTTCTGTCCTTCTTTGATAATGGGATCCATCTGCTCGGCAATCCCTTCGTCGTACCCCTGTTCAAGCGCGGCTTGTTTTTGTTTTAGTTCATTTATTTTATGATCGCGTCTTTGCTTAATTTCGGCAATTTGAGCGTTCACAATGGCGGCTTGTTCGCGCTCGGAGATGGAAATTTCATCTTCGAGACGCTGCAAGGCTTTTTTACGCGCATCTTCATCTACATAAGTGACGATGTATTGAGCAAAATACAAAACACGGTCTAAATTGCGGCGCGAAACATCAAGCAACATGCCCATTTGAGATGGGATGCGGCGCGTATACCAAATATGCGCAACCGGCGTAGCAAGTGTAATATGACCCATGCGCTCACGGCGAACTGCAGAACGGGTAACTTCTACGCCGCATTTATCGCAGGTAATGCCCTTGTAACGGGGGTTCTTATATTTTCCGCAATAACACTGCCAGTCACGAGTAGGTCCAAAAATAGCCTCGCAGAATAACCCGTCTTTTTCTGGGCGCAAGCGGCGATAATTAATCGTTTCAGGTTTAAGCACCTCTCCGTACGACCATGACATAATGGTTTGCGGTGAGGCAAGGCTGATACGGAGTGCGGTCAATCCCTTAGTTTCCACTGGGTACTCTCCTCAAAAATAAAGTGCTTTCGAGACTTCACTGCGCATCGCATAGCCGATTTAACGCAGAGACAAACAAAGGCAAGCGCTTCGAGAATACTTCCTCAAGCGCTTGCTGTGTATACTCGTTTTTCATATCCAACCGAGGAATTATACGCATGCGTAGTTTGTGAGTCAAGGGCTGAAGAAAAGCCCAACATCAAAACTTGACATTATTCAACCAATTTTATACAATATTAACATATTCTATTGACTAACTAGGAGTTTCAAAAAAAGAATGCGACTTTCCAAACGCGGCGAATACGGACTTAGAGCCATGATTGCCTTAGCAGAACCTGATGTGAACGGAAATACCCCACAGATGATGCAGATCAAAGAGATTTCTCTGCGCGAGCAGATCTCTACCAAATTTCTTGAACAGATTCTTCTCACGCTTAAAAATGCGGGAATGCTGCATAGTAAGATGGGAGTTGGCGGCGGATATTATCTTGCCAAGCCCGCCGGTGAGATTACTCTGGGGCAAATTTTTCGCGTGCTGGATGGTCCCATAGCGCCAATCAAATGCGTCAGCCACATGGCGTATGAACCCTGCGGCTGCCCAAACGAAGAAACCTGCGGTTTGCGGCTAGTGATGGGCGATGTGCGAAATGCCATTGTTGATATTCTTGACTACACCAGCCTGGCTGATGTAGTTAAACGCCAGAACGAAATTCGCAAAAAAATCAGCGGCGTGTAAATCTAACCCTATGTCCGGCACAGGGTTAGATTTTTTGCCCAAAAGTATACTAAATCAATAGAATTTATATAATACACAGGAGACAAAATGAATACACACTTTCTTTTATATGTTTTGGTAGGTTTTTTAGCGCAGATGATTGATGGCGCCCTGGGCATGGCTTATGGGGTCAGTTCAAATACCTTTCTATTAAGTCTAGGCATT
Organism: Anaerolinea thermophila; assembly: GCA_020721605.1. GTDB lineage: Bacteria > Chloroflexota > Anaerolineae > Anaerolineales > Villigracilaceae > Villigracilis. The sequence continues at coordinate 3,085 of DYML01000135.1, read as the reverse complement.
CCACCGGCGGCAGCTTCTGCCAGCGTACACATGGCAGAGGTGGTCACAACAGGCATTTCTGGTTTTTCACACTGGCGGCTAGGAAACGTAAACTGGAACCTGGTTAAACGCCTGCTGCTTCCAGGTGTAATTGGCGGTGTAACTGGCGCATACCTTTTGACTACATTCGATGGAAATATTATTAAGCCCTATATTTCAGCCTATCTGCTCGTAATGGGAATCGTTATCATCATCAAAGCTTTCAACATGAAAAAGAAGCACAACGAGAATGAATATCACGGACCAAGAATTAGCCTGCTTGGTTTACTTGGCGGATTTTGTGACGCGGTTGGCGGTGGCGGCTGGGGACCAGTTGTGACAACCACGCTAGTCGCGCGCGGCAAACACCCACGCCTAACGATTGGCTCGGTCAATTTTTCGGAATTTTTTGTAACATTTGCCGAATCAGTCACATTTATATTGACGTTAAACTTTTTTGAATACTGGCAGATTATTCTTGGGTTACTGATCGGCGGCGCCATTGCCGCGCCAATTGCAGCAGTAGCCGCCAAAAATATCCCTCTCAAAACGCTAATGATCGTTGTCGAAACGCTCATTATTGGGCTTAGTATTCGCACCATTTATCTAACATTTCCATAAAAGAGCCAACTCAACCCGAAGTCAAGGAGTTCGACAGCACTCTTCAAAACACAAGAGAAAAACATCTTTCATGCTCCCACCCCATCAACACAACGGCGCGCCAGATAACAGGTTTATTTTTTGTGGCGTAACATTCACCTTAACCATTATAATGACTAAAAAAAACTGGATGCCCCATGAAATTGATTCGTATTTCTTTATTAACACTGATGATTGCACTGGCAGCGGCTTCACTGGTGCGCGCGCAAAGTGATGCGCCGCCAGCAATCATAATGACCGCCGACGGCACAATTATGCCGCCAATGCTGGAATACTTTGAGCGTGGTATAAAAATTGCCGAACAGCGAAACGCCGAGGTGCTTGTCATTCAATTAAATACACCTGGCGGAAGTGTGGACACGATGCTTGAAATCATTCAGGCAATGCGCGCCAGCAATGTGCCGGTGGTGGTCTATGTTTTTCCACAAGATGCAATTGCGGGCAGCGCCGGCGCATTAATTACAATGGCAGGACACGCCTCGGCAATGGCACCCAAAACCGCCATCGGCGCCGCAAGCCCTATTAATGGGTCGGGTTCGGATATTGAATCGACTCTTCAAACAAAGATTAAGGAAATTTTAAAAGCAAAGGCGCGTACGCTGGTTGAAGAGCGTGGAGCGAAAGCGGTCAAACTTGCCGATGCCATGATTGACAACGCCACCGCCGTAACCGCCAAAGAAGCGCTGGAAGCAAACCTGATTGATTTTATTGCAGACGACACGGAAGACCTGCTTCAAGCATTAAATGGGTTCACCGTGCAAACGAATGATGGCAAACGCGCACTGAACACCGAAAATATCCGCACCGAATATGTAAACATCAGTTTTATTGAACAATTTTTGCTCATACTGACCGACCCAAACATAGCCTTTCTTTTACTCGCCATTGGCGTGCAGGGAGTTTTGATCGAAATCTCCAGCCCTGGCGGGTGGTTTGCAGGCTTCCTGGGCGCGGTTAGTTTAACTTTGGCAGTCTATGGCATGGGTGTGCTAACGGTCAATTGGTTTGGCTTTATCTTCCTCTTAATTTCCTTTGTACTATTCTTGCTGGACATTAAAGCGCCCACGCATGGCGCACTCACAACGGCTGGCACGGCTTCATTCATCATTGGGGCGCTGGTATTATTTAACTCACCCGGCACGCCGCAACTTGAACGGGTATCGGTGCCGCTGGTTATTGGCATGGGCATTTTCCTCGGCTTGCTCTTCTTTGGCATTTTGCTCATTGCTCTGCGCGCACAGCACAACCCAATTCAAACTGGAAGTGAAGCCCTGATTGGAAAAACAGGATCAGCCCAAACAGAAATCGAAGCAGTCGGGCAGGTTCAACTGGGCAGCGAGTTATGGAGCGCGGAAAAATCCACCGCTTCAGACTCCATCCGTAAGGGAGACTTGGTTGAAGTTGTCGAAGTGCGCGGATTGAGAATAATCGTTAAGAAAAAGTAGCGCGATCTTAACCTCGCACGACAAAAGGAAACCTCATGGCACCCCCCCCCACAAGAGACCGAGTCTCCACCCCAACAGAACAACGCCCGCCGCGCCGCCCCGATTGGATTAAAGTCCGTGCGCCCTCAGGCGAGACCTTTGAACAATTACAAAATTTAATGCGCGCAAAAGAACTGCATACCGTATGCGAAGAAGCCATGTGCCCAAACCTGGGCGAGTGCTGGGGCAGCGGCACCGCAACATTTTTAATGCTGGGTGATGTTTGCACGCGCACCTGCGCCTTCTGCGATATTAAACACGGCAAACCCGCCCTGCTGGATTGGAATGAAGCCGAGCGCGTGGCGCAGGCGGTTAAGTCTATGGAATTAAAACACGCAGTCATCACCTCCGTCAATCGTGATGAACGGCGGGACGGCGGCGCACCGATTTTCGCCATGGTCATCCGCAGAATTCGTGAATTGCGCCCAGGCTGCTCCATTGAAGTATTAATCCCTGACTTTAAAGGCAGCATAGAAGCCTTAAAAATTGTGATGGATGCCCGCCCCGAAATTTTGAATCACAATGTTGAAACGGTGCCGCGCTTGTTCAAGACCATCCAACCGCAAGATAATTACGAATGGGCAGCCGCCACCCTTTCCAACGCCAAAAAATTAGACCCAGACGTACTAACCAAGTCTGGAATTATGGTGGGCTTGGGCGAAACGATGGATGAAGTAAAACAAGTGATGCGCGACCAACGCCAGTGGGGCGTGGATATTCTCACCATTGGGCAATATTTGCAGCCAAGCAAAAAACACTTTGCCATGCAGCGCTATTACACAATGGAAGAGTTCGCCGAACTGCGCGAGTACGGCAAGCAGATCGGGTTTAAGTGGGTCGAATCCAATCCGCTGGTGAGGTCTTCGTATCACGCCGCAGAGCAAGTCCGCGCTTTGAGCATCGTACATCGCAAATTGTATGGG
>DYML01000134.1:8108-9594 GCA_020721605.1 Anaerolinea thermophila | reverse complement strand
CGTAATCGGTCATGGTGAAGTTATTTTAACACACTGGGTAGAGTTCTTCTTCGCGCCAAAGGCGAGCCAGGGTTGACTCCACGGCTTATCATCCCCTTATGGAACGGCGTGGAGTTTTTGATACAACTCGTCGGTTTTTAGGCTGATTTATCCACCCGCAATCTCATCCGACTTCACCGCTATGATGAAATCATTGCGGCGCAGACCTTTGATCTTATGCGTCTATTTTGCTTTCAGAAAATCATCAGGCTCAATTCCAGCCTGTTTCAAAATGGCACGTAGCGTTCCCTCAGGCATATCGCCAGGATGGTTTGGAATGGTCGTAAATCGTCCTGTCATCTCGTTACGCCAGATTCCGCCGCGTTGCGAAAAGACTCAAAGCCAAACGTCTTGAGTCTTTTAACAATCTCCCGATAGCGAAAACCTGAAAGCCTGCCCATTTTTCACCCGATAATCAAAGGATAATCAAAACTTTCGCCTGCCTGCGGAAGTTGAATATCCGACTGGGCTTCGATCAGTTTCCGCACAACGTCACGGGCAATTTCCAAAGTTTCGGCAATTGTTCTGCCCTGCGCGACAAGTCCCTGCACATCATCGGATGTGGCTAGATATACGCCTTCAGGTAATTTTTCTATATGAATACGAACGACTCGCTCATCTACATTAAACATGGAATTCTCCTTGACTATGCTTAATATTATACATCGCGGGCGGCGTTTCCATATTTGAAAAACTCCCTCTGGATTTTACAATCCAGAGGGAGCAATTTCAGCAATTCCCTATATCAGAATGTCATTGCGAGGTACGAAGCAATCTCCTTGCCAAAACTGGGGGATTGCTTCGGGAAAACCGCCCTCGCAATGACATACTGGGAATTGCTGGTGCAATTTGAGAGCGGATTACAGCAAATTCCTCAAGTCTTCCACTTTGTTCAACTTGATTCTGATTGCCCGCCTGCCTGCTGCAATCAGCGCTTCGTAGTCGCCAAGCGCCTGGGCGCGGAGCAATGTCCCGAAGGTCATGCCCTGAGTCGGGATTTCCATGTCCACCTCAGCGTCGTACACGACCTGAATGAACAAGCCTTTGTTGGGACCGCCCTTGTGGAATTGTCCCGTGGAATGTTGGAAGCGCGGACCAAACCCAGCAGAGACGGCGCATTTGGTCTTTTCGCGGATGGCTACCCGCATGGCTTGCAAAACGGATTCGGTGTCTTTGTTGCGCGGAATGTAGGCGTTGATAGTGACGAAATCTCCAGCCTGAGCATTGGAGAGAAATGCTTGTAATTCGCGTGTTGCGTGTTGCGTGTCGATTAAATCCACTTCGGCGAGTTTGCCTGTTGCCTGATAATCTTTGATCTTGGCAATCGTGCGCAGTTTGCTGTCTTGCACGTCGGGCTGGTCGAAGGTGTTGATTCCCAAAATGTGGCAGGCGATTGAAATGGCAATTTCCCAGCGGAAGAATTCCGCGCCCACGTCGTAGGGATTGG
>DYML01000134.1:1478-8008 GCA_020721605.1 Anaerolinea thermophila | reverse complement strand
GAAGAACCCGCGTCAGTCGTGACTACGAAGCGCGAACCATCGCCGTTGCTGAGTTGCCAAAAATAGTTGAAAGCAGCCAGCAGTTCCGCCGTGCCGCCTGATTTACTGGCGACAATGTAGAGCGATTTTTCGGGTGGGAAATCTTTGGCGGCTTGGGCAACCTGCTGCGGGTCGGTGGAATCAAGAATCGCAAGGCTGAGTTTGGCTTCGATATTGGCGGCGGCAAGCAGGGAACTGAACACTTCCGCAGTCAGCGAGGAGCCGCCCATGCCAATGACCAGCACGCGGTCAATGCCTTCATCGTGGATTTGTTTGGCGAAGGAGGCATAGCCATCGAGGCGGGTGCGGGCGTCTGCGATGGAGTTCAACCAGCCGAGGCGGATTTGGATTTCGGCTTGGTCGGCGGGGTCTTTCACCCAAAGCGTCGGGTCGTGCATCCAAAGTCGGGCGGCGACAGAATGTTCTTCCAGCGCAGCCAACCGCTCTGACACAAAATCAGCCAGAGGCGAGATCGAATCCCGCGCAGTTTTCCGCCGTGATTCGATGGCATCCAACAGAGTCTTGAACGCATCCGCAAAGGACTTCACGCCTTCATCTTCCAGTTCCTGAGTCACCTTCTGCATCGAAATGCCAGCCGCTTCGAGTTCGGCAAAGAACATTTGCGCCTCTTCCAGCCCGCGCGTGATGGTCATTTGGGCGTTGCCGTGATCGCGGAAGGCATCGAGCGTGGCGGGCGGAACGGTGTTGACGGTGTCGGGACCGATGAGAGCATCCACATACAGGGTGTCGGAGTAGGCGGGGTTTTTGGTGCCAGTGGAAGCCCAAAGCGGGCGCTGAACGCGGGCGCGGAAGCGAGCCTTGAGCGTGGCAAAGCGCGGCGAGGTGAAAATAGATTCAAAGGCGTCGTAGGCAAATTTGGCGTTGGCGATTGCCGCGCGTCCACGCAGGGGCGAACCTTCGGGCAGGCGCGGGTCAATTTTGGTATCCACGCGCGAGACGAAGAACGAGGCAACGGAGGCAACCATGTTGATTGGTTCATTCATGGCAACGCGGTCTTCCAGTCCCGCGATGTAGGCATCCATCACGGCGCCGTAGCGTTCGATGGCAAAGATCAGCGTGACATTGACATTAATGCCCGCCGCGATTGCCTGACGAATGGCGGGAATGCCCTCTTTCGTGGCGGGGATTTTCACCATCAGGTTTGGGCGATTGACCCGCGCCCAAAGTTCCTTCGCCTGTTGAATCGTGCCTTCGGTGTCGTTGGCAAGGTACGGGCTGACTTCAAGACTGACGTAGCCGTCGCCGCCTTTGGTTTCATCGTACAGCGGGCGGAAAAGGTCGCAGGCTTGCTGAATGTCTTCAATGGCGAGACGCCAGAAGATTTTTTCCGCGTCCCAGCCTGACCATGCCAGCGGAATCAACGCGGCGTCGTAGTCGTTGGTTTTGGCAATCGCATTTTGAAAAATGGTCGGGTTGGAGGTCACGCCGCGAATGTCACCGCGCTCGATCAGGGCTTTGAGTTCGCCCCGCTCCGCGTCTAATAATTTTCTTTGGATGTTGTCGTACCAAAGGGATTGACCGAGAGAGGTTAGTTTTTTGATGGATTCAGACATGATAAAAAATTGCTCCTGTAAAATAAGTAATTGGAGATTGGTAATTGGTAATTAGAGATTGAAGATTGGTAAATTACCAATCACTGATTTTGTTCTTCCATTGCCTTGATCTTCCCCACCCGTCTTGCGAGTCTTTCTCCGCCTTTATCATCGCCCTCGTAACGGGCATTCAAAAAAGCTGGCACAATGACCTTGACCAGTTCGGGACCGATGACGCGCCCGCCCATGCAGAGGACATTCATCGCATCATGTTGAACGCCCTGCACGGCGGAATAGGTGTCGTGACAGATGGAGGCGTACACGCCTTTCATTTTATTGGCGGCAATCGCCGCGCCAACGCCAGAGCCGCAAATCAAAACTCCGCGCTCGGCTTCGGCGCTTTGAATTTTCTCGCCAACTTTTTTGGCAAAGTCGGGGAAGTCCACGCTTGCGGCGCTGTGCGTTCCCACGTCAATCACTTCGTGACCAGCGGCTTTGACCGCTTCAATCACAACAGCCTTCAGCGGAAATCCGCCGTGATCACAACCCACTACTATTTTCATAATCTTCCTTTTTTTCACCACAAAGGAGACAAAGGGTCACAAAGGTTTTTTATGGTTTTCCTTCGCGCCCCTTCATGCACTTCGTGGTGGAAAGTTTTAAAGTTCTTTCGCCTTCGCGACCACGTTCTCAACCGTGAAGCCGAATTTTTCAAAGATGATCTTCGCGGGCGCGGACGCGCCGAAGTGGTCAATGCAGATGGCAGATTTGGCGTACTTCTCCCAGCCGATCCCTGATCCCGCTTCGACGGCGAGCCGCTTGCTGATGGCTTTGGGCAAAACGGACTCGCGGTAGGCTGAGTCCTGCTTCTCGAACAGTTCCCAACTGGGGAAGGAAACCACGCGCACGCCTTTGCCTTCGTCTGCCAGTTTTTGCGCGGCTTCGAGGATGAGCGAAACTTCCGAACCTGACGCCATTAAGATGATCTCAGGCTGACCAAAATCTTTGACGACATACGCGCCTTTTTCGACTTGGGCGGTCATGTCCAAAGTCGGCAGGTTTTGACGGGAGAGCGCCAGCACAGTGGGACCGTCACGGCGTTCAATGGCAACCTTCCAGGCTTGCGCGGTCTCGTTTGCATCCGCAGGACGGATGACCACCAGGTTTGGAATGATGCGCAGGGAAAGCAATTGTTCAATCGGTTGGTGTGTGGGACCGTCTTCGCCAAGCCCAACGCTGTCGTGTGTAAAAATAAAAATGGATGGAATATGCGACAACGCCGCGAGACGAATGGCGGGGCGCACATAATCTGCAAAGACGAGGAAGGTCGCGCCGTAGGGAATCAATCCGCCAAAGACCGCCATGCCGTTCAAGGCTGCGCCCATGGCATGTTCACGCACGCCAAAGTGAAAGTTGCGCCCCTGGTATGAATCTTTTTGGAAGGCGGGAACTCCGTCAATTTTGGTGTTGTTCGAGGGAGCCAAGTCCGCCGAACCGCCGATCAACTCTGGGAGAGTCGCGGCAATCGCATTGATTGTTTTACCCGAAGCCACACGGGTTCCCATTCCCTTCGCGTCCACAGGAAATACAGGCAAAGCAGATTGCCAGTCGGCGGGGAGTTCGCCATTTAAGCGGCGTTGTAATTCCACACCCAGAGCAGGGTGAATTCGTTTGTAGGCGTCAAAGCGCATCCGCCAATCGTATTCCAGTTCGCGTCCACGCTCGACGGCTTTGCGATAAAACTCCAGCACATCGTCGGGGATGAAGAAGCGCGGTTCTTTCTGCCAGCCAAGATTATCTTTTGCGGCGTTCAGTTCTTCGTCGCCCAGCGGTTCGCCGTGCGCCTTGGATGTCCCCTGGCGATTGGGCGCGCCAAAGCCAATGGTGGTGCGGCACATAATGAGAGTTGGGCGCGGATCAAGTTTGGCTTCCTGAATCATTTTATCTATGGCTTCCACGTCGTTCCCATCTTCCACGCGAAGGACTTGCCAGCCATAGGAACGGAAGCGGACAGCGCGATCTTCGGTGAACGCCAGGTCGGTGGAGCCGTCAATTGAAATGTGATTGTCGTCGTAGAGGTAGATCAGCCGCCTGAGCGAGAGATGCCCCGCGAGCGAAGCGGCTTCCGACGCCACGCCTTCCATCAAATCACCGTCGGTGACAATGGCATAGATGAACGGATCAATGATATTCTGTCCCTGTTGGTTGAAGGTGGCGGCGAGGTGCGATGCGGCGATTGCCATGCCCACGCCTGTGGCAAAGCCCTGCCCCAGTGGACCGGTGGTCATTTCCACGCCGGGGGTTAATCCATATTCGGGATGCCCTGGGGTGAGACTGCCCCATTGACGGAAGTTTTTCAACTCATCGAGCGGAAGGTCGTAGCCCGTCAGGTGCAAAAGGGAATACAAAAGCATGGAGCCATGTCCGCCGGAAAGGATGAAGCGGTCACGCCCTGCCCATTTGGGGTTGCGCGGGTTATGGCGCAGGTGACGAGTCCAAATGGTGTAAGCCATGGCGGCGCCGCCCATCGGCAAGCCAGGGTGACCAGAATTGGCTTTCTGCACGCCATCGGCGGAGAGAAAGCGAAGCGCGTTGATCGAGCGGGTTTGCAGGTCAGATGACATAAGAAGTCCTCACTAAAAAAAGAATATTTCTATTTTACCAAACAGCAGTCAAAAACCTCCGAGGTCTGCCGAACTGTGTGCAAGCAAAGGTTGTCAGCGTAGATTACAAAATCTCCTGATTTTGCTCGAAAGTCGGGAGACTTTCGACTCCGTTCCTGACATGTTTTGCATGAACACGCCAAACTCGGAGGTTTGGATGAAACAGAGATAGATTATTGATATTTTGGTTTCCATTCTCTTTCAGGCAGCGCCAGTGTTCCCTCTTTTGTGTCGCCAACCAAAGAAACTTGTTCTGGTTTTAGGGCTGTCAGCCAGGCGGTATATGCCGCCGCCATTGCATCAAGTTGATCGGGCTGGTACAGCAAATCCATCGGCAAAATACCTTTGGTAAGTTTGTAGCGGGTGATCTCTTCAAAGAAATCCATCGCGTCTTTAATGCGGAGTCCGCGCTCGTATAAAATGAGTTGGCGCTGCAAGCGTCCCTCCAGCGTAAGCCGCGCCAGCGGAACTTGTTCCGCCAGCAGGCAATGGCAGGCGTGAGAATTGGTTTCAAAAAACAAGCGCGCGGCTTCGGGTTCGGGATATTTCTGGAAACCCATTTTGCTCAACTTGCGATACAACTCAAACCCCGCCTGCACCCAGGCGGAACACAACTCAACACTGGCAGGAGTCTTGGTCACTGCCATGCCGCGCTCGCGCAATTCGTATTCCGCCAGACGCAAATCAACGCGGCGGATTTGAGCGGGCGTGAGCATTTTGCTTTTTGTCATCTCGCGCACCAATCCGCAATTAACTCCCGAGGGCGCGTTAATTGCCACGGTTGCAGAACTCTGCCCGGCGATGAAGGCGGTCACATCGTCCAGATCGCTTTCGGCAAGCGCAATGAGATTCAAGTCACGATCCAGCGCGGCGTAAGCGAAAGATTTATGTCCAGAGGTGGGGGAAATGCCAATGAAGGCGGAGTCGGTGAAAAGCATGGGAAAAGGCTGAAAGTCGAAGGTCAAAAAAATTACCTGTCTATCGGCTCTATTTTACCTTCATCCGCACACAATAGTAACGCCATCATCCGAGTTTAAATTTACCAATGACCCATCCTCAATCCGTGTATACTACGCCCCATGCAAAAAACTCAACGCATCCTCATATATCTCCTCGTCCTAATTGCAGGCGCAGCGTGGATCGCATTTAGCGCAGACACCACCAACGCCTCAGGCAAAATATCCGCCCCGCAAGCAGGTTTCACCGCGCCCGACTTCACGCTCAAAACGCCAGACGGCGAAGAGTACACGCTCTCCGAACTCAAGGGCAGCGCCGTGCTGATCAACCTTTGGGCAACCTGGTGCCCGCCTTGCCGCGCCGAAATGCCCGCCATCGAAAAGATGGTTCAAGAATACAAAGACCAGGGGCTTGTTGTGCTTGCCATCAACATGACCTATCAAGACGACCCCGCAAATGTTGCGCCCTTCATTCAAGAATATGGTCTGACCTTTCCCGTCCTGCTCGAAGAAACAGGCAGTGTCGGCGCCGCGTATCAAATGCGGTCATTGCCCTCCACGTATTTTATCAACCGCGCTGGCATCATTCAAGAAGTGGTCATCGGCGGTCCCATGTCCGAAGCTCTGCTGCGCACGCGCATCGAACAAATTCTCAAATAACATGCTCACACTCTTTCGCAATCTCTTCTCCCCGCCGCGCCACATGATTCTGCTGATTCTTGCCACCTGGATCGGAATCAACCTTGCTGAAAAACATACCGAGCGTCACGGCATCAGCAAAGACGACTTGAACAACATCACCTACTACGGTCTCATCGCCTTCATCATCGGCGGGCGGCTCGCGTTTGTTTTGCAAAATCTGCCCGCGTTCATCAAAAGCCCGCTCGGCATCATTTCTGTCAATCCCGATATTTTTGACCCACTGGGCGCAATGGCAGCCGCCATTCTCACCGCCGTAATTTACGGTCAACGAAAAAAACTTCAACTGTGGAATACACTCGATGCGCTCACGCCCTATTTTGGGATTCTTTCCATCGGACTTGGGTTAAGTCACCTCGCGGCTGGAAGCGCCTTCGGGCTGGAAACTGACGCGGCGTGGGGCATCAATTTGTGGAATGCGACCCGCCACCCGACCCAAATCTACGAGACTGCCGTTTCGCTCTTAATCTTCGGGTTGATCTGGTTTCAAAAACAGAATCCACGCTCAGGGCTTCTCTTCCTGACCTACGCCGCACTGACCGCCGCATCACAACTCTTCATTCAAGCCTTTCGCGGCGACAGCACAATCATTTTCAGCGGTCTGCGTCAGGGACAAATCA
>DYML01000134.1:0-1378 GCA_020721605.1 Anaerolinea thermophila | reverse complement strand
TCAAGGTCATCTTGCGGGTGGATAAACCAAAGGCAGTGCCAGAAGCCGAATCAGTGGCGGTGGAAGTTGAGCGAATGAAAAATATCAAAGTCTAAAGTTGCAAGGGAGCCGCGCCGCGCGAAATGTGCGCCAAAAACTCCTGGCGGGTGGCAAGGTTGGCACGAAATGCGCCGTGCATGGCAGAGGTGGTCATACGCGCATCATGTTTTTTGACGCCGCGCATCATAGAACACAGGTGCATGGCTTCCACTACAACCGCCACGCCCTGCGGCTTAAGCAGGTCGCGCAGAAAATCTGCAATCTGGCGGGTCATGCGTTCCTGCACTTGCAGGCGGCGGGCATACATATCCACAATGCGTGGAATTTTGGAAAGCCCCAGCACTTTGCCGTCGGGGATATAAGCGACATGCGCGCGCCCAATGAAGGGCAGCATGTGATGTTCGCACATGCTATAAAATTCAATGTCACGCACAATGACCATTTCATCGTACTTCACTTCAAAAAGCGCGCCATTGATAATGGCATTTGAATCCATTGTGTAACCGCCCAGCAATTCATGATACATACGCGCCACGCGGCGCGGCGTCAATTGCAAGCCCTCGCGCTGCGGGTCTTCACCAACTGCATTTAATATTTTCGTGACTGCCGCTTCAATTGCAGCGTTGTCAATATCGCCATCATTTCCATCTTTCTCATTCATGTCGTCAAATTCCATATTTACTCCAAAAATAAAAACTGACCTGACAGCCAAGCCGCCAGGTCAGTTCGTGGTTTATGCGTCTATCCGAGTTCTGGCTCGATCAACCCATAACTTCCGTTACGACGGCGATACAGCACGTTGATCTTGCTGGTCTCTGCGTTGTAAAAGATGAAGAAGTTGTCGTGTCCCAAATTGCGCATTTGAATTACGGCTTCATCTTCGGTCATGGGGTAAAGTGGGAATTTCTTTTTGCGCGCAACAAGCGGAGAAAGTTCGCCGGTCTCATCATCAATGATCGGCTCGGCGGCTTCGGCGGCAGAGCGCCCATCTCCACGCCCATGTTCGTGTTTGCCTTTGTAGCGTTCGATCTGACGCTGCATGTTATCAAGCGCCTGATCAAAAGCAGCCAACGCCTCATCTGCGCGTTCTTCGGTACGAAGTGTAAACCCCTTGCCGTATACTGTAATTTGAGCGACGTTTCGATCTGTAGCGCTGCGCGCGGCTTTGTGATGAGCCAGTTCTACGCGCGCCTCTTCAATGGTTGGCAGGTAATGGTCAAAGTTGCCAGCCTTCTTATTAACATATTCTTCGATTTTGTCGGTCAAACGGATATTGCGTGTCTGAACTTCCACTTTGTTGGACATACGTCCTCCTTTTGGGGATGAAAAAATATGGGCA
>DYML01000133.1:1283-9595 GCA_020721605.1 Anaerolinea thermophila | reverse complement strand
TGAGTTGGTCGGCGGATTTTCCAAAATAAAGTTGGGCGGCGGCTTCGGCGCCAAAAGCATACCTGCCGAAGTGCGCGCTGTTGAGATACCACTCGATGATTTGCTCGCGCCCAAACTGCGCGGTGATTTGCGCGGCGAGAATCCGCTCGCGGACGGCGCGGCGCGTGGACGGCTCTTCGTTGTAGAGAATCAAATCGCTGACGAGTTTTTGGGCGATGGTCGGGTGCGAGTCGGGGGCGGTGCTTCCCTGCAAGGTGTAGCCCGCGCGCGACCAGAAGCGCGGGTCGGCAACGGCGAGCGCGGCGTTGACCAGATTGGTTGGGATGTGCTGTGGGTTTTGTTCGTTGATGGGGATGTAACGGCGGGGGGCGTCATCGGGAGCGGATGAGAAGCGGAAAAGCGGATGTTCGCCCGTGCGGTCGTAAATGCGTGTGGGCTGGAGGAGAAGTCCGTCGGGCGGGTTGAGCAGTCGCGGCAGGATTTCCACCGAAGGCAGATCACGGGTCACGTCGGCATAGGCAAACGCGCCCAGCAAAATCAACGCCGCGAGGACGAGCGAAAAGACCATCCCAAAACCAAGCAATACGCCGCGCGCGCGACCCGAGGTTTTGCGTTGTTTGTCAAGTCGCCGCTCTCGGCGGGCGCGGAGGACACTTGCGCCGCGCTGCGGACGCAGTGCAGGTGTGGGGAGGTATTTTTGCATGTCCCTATTTTACTCTGGGGCAAGAAATAAGACTTCCGATTTCTTGGAGAAATCGGAAGTCTGGGGGATGTTGTATGATTTGGACATGGTCACGAAGACTTCATCCAAAGTGAAAATTCGGGTTCCCAAACGAAAGTTGTCGGAGTTTTACCGCCGCTATCAGGTGGAAAAACTGGCTTTGTTTGGTTCTGTTTTACGCGCCGACTTTCACAAGGAGAGCGATGTGGATGTGCTGGTTTCCTTCCAACCCGCCGCGCGGATTGGATTCATCACCTTCTCAAGAATGCAGCGCGAACTTTCAGACATCTTCCAACGCCCCGTTGACCTGATTCCGATGGACGGGTTGAAGCCTGTCATTCGGGATTCTGTGCTTGCCAATATCGAGGTGGTGTATGCGGCATGAGAAGTTGTATCTCACCGACATCGTGGAAGCGGCGCAGGCAATCGAACGTTTTTTGATGGGTCAGGATTTCAATGAGTTCGAGCAAAACGAAATACTCAACAGCGCCGTCCTGCATGGGCGGATATTGTCAGATTTCGCAATATTGCCGTGCATGAGTATTTTGCCATCCGCTGGGATATTGCCTGAGTCGCCGCAGTGGATGACGTTCCCCGTTTGAAGGAACAAATCGAGGGGATTTTAAGGGAAGAGTTTTCGTAAATTGCATAAATAACCCAGACTTCACCTGAACGGGCTAAGGAATTTCAACCTCAAGAACTCCGCTACCCGCTGAAAGAACAACCTTCCCCTCACTCGCTTTGCCATTCCTTTTACCCAGCCAATAAATTTGGTCGGCACACTTCAGGGTTACATTGGAATTTGTGGCATATTTGTAATAACCAGTGATGTTTGTCAGTCTGTGTGGGTTACTTGTCCCGATAATATATTCGATGTTTAATCCATCATTTATCACGATGGTACATTTTGAATCGGTATTATTCAAGACTACAGGATAGAAATAGGAGACCAGATTAATTTCATTATCTACTATTATTTTTTTGCCTGCGTCAACAAGTTCTATTTCATCTTTGAGTTCTTCGCCAAGAAGTTGCCCATTGGAATTTTTTTTACGCTCAGCCACCCATTTTACATTTACAGGAAACGCATGACCACTAAACAGGGTAATGGTCGCAGTTTTTCCTGGCATGATTCGAGTAGGATAAGCGTCTTTGACTGTAACAACAATCGGAAGCACCAGTTTATTTTGAACCGTAATTGCAGGATTCTTGGGAAGAATCGCATTTAGGCTGATAACAATGCCCAACATTCCAACGATGGTTGCAATAATCCATGTGATTGTTTTCTGATATTTAGGTGTTGGGTCTTCTATCTGCGAATTTGAGGAAGACTTTTTTCCGTCTAGATTAATTATATTTCCATCACCCGTAACGATAAAACTTTCAGAAACATCTCTCCCGACTTGCGCTTTGTTTTTAGATAAAACTTCATTATTTTTTAGTTCTGGGTTTTTGTCTTTCATAAGACACTCCATGAATATAAAAAGATTTCAACATGCTGCCTTGCGGATTTTGTGTTCCCAAACCGTCATCAACGAGACGGTCATGCAGTTGCCTGACAGGGACTTTGTCAATGCGGGCGTGGCAGAGGAAGACTTTGAGGGGGCGGAGTGAAGACATAAGGATGAAAGATGAAGGATAAAAAAATGACGCCGCCGTTTATGGCGCGTCATTTCGGCTGTCAGGCGTGAGCGTGTGCGTAGGATTTGTTCAATACTCGGATAACGGTTTGCGGCAGTTCGATGGGAATGAAATAATCGGCGGGGAAAAGGTAGTCTTCTCCGCTTTCATCGATCACGCGCATATCGCCTTCCGCCTGCACGTCCTTGTCTGGAAGTACACGATAAATCTTGTGCAACTCCAGCGAGGCTGGATATTCGCTGTTGTTCACGCAAATTGCGAAACGGGGGGTGTCTTTTGTAATTGTCATGGTTTTAATCCAAATAACCTTTGCGCTTGAACTCTTTTCGTCCAATGCCATGCGCTTCATACCAGTGAATTTCGGCTTTGCGGATATGTCCGCTGCGGAGTTGGATGAGGGCTACTCCCTTCATCTTTCTCCATCTTCCATCGCCGTAAAGTTTTCGGAGACGAGGCAGGTCGCGAATGGAATTGCCGACGGCAATCACTTCTTCGTCTGTGATGTCGCTAAGGATGAGGAAGGATTCCACGCCAAATGTCTCCTGTCAAATTATACCCTTGCGCGCAACCTTGCGGATTTCCATTTCCCAATCCCGTTTAGGATGATGGTTCGGCTTCACTGTAATTCAACGCGCCAATGGGCGGGTACTCTGGTACTTTCCTGTCAGTTCTCTCAAAATCGCCAGAGTCTCCTGCTTTCCACCGATTCCATTTTCTCCGCCGGGACCGACACACGAGGGGCAGCCATCTTCACAGCCGCACTCACTGACCAGTTCCAGCGCGCGTTGAATTAACTCGTTGTGGATTTCGTAAAGTTTCTGGCTGAAGCCGATGCCCGCAGGCACAAGGTCGTAGAGGACGACGGACGGCAGACCGTTTGCGGGTTTCCAGGCGGGATCGGTGTGAGTTCCCAAGTCGCGCGGGTCGCACATCAAAAACAACGGGGCGAGGTTGCCGAGGACGAATCCCAGCCCAGCCAGTCCGCTGCGGATGCGGACGTTTTGTTCCACCTTGCGGTGGCAACTGCTGCAAAGGGTGGTCAGGTTGTCGAGGCGGTTGGCATCGGCGGCGGATGTAAACGAACGAAACGGCGTCTTGTGATGCACGTCATGTTGTCTCGCCCTGAGCGTAGCGCCGTCCTGACGGTTCGCCTCTCGCTCACCGTGTCGAAGGGTCGAAGGGTCGGGTTCAGTTACGCCGCAGACCTGACATTGATATTTGTCACGCGCACGCACGCGGTCGCGGATTTTCCCCCAGTCGGCGCCGTATTGGTTCGGGTCGTTTGACCAGTTCCCCGATTCGCGCAAGCGGGCGAGGGTTTCATCGGACAGCGAAAGCCAGTAGCCTGTCGTCTGCAACTCGGAAGGGGGCATGTCCAGCATTTCCTCGCCCAAATTTTCGGATGTGAACCAGCGCAGTTTTTTGAATCCGACCACCTGGGTCGTGACTTGAATCTCACCGTAGGATTTTGCGCCAACTCCGCTCAGCGCGGCGGATTCGATTTCACTCGTCACCTGAATTTCAGATTGGCGCTGGGCTTCGGTGTAATAATCCAAGCCGACGGGGACGAGTTGCGCGGTGTGGTTTTCGAGGTTGTACTCCTGCACAAAATATTGCTGACCTTCGTGCATGTAAATCGCGCCGGGGTGAACCATCCACGCGGCGCTTTCGCCGTCCACCGTGCCGACGGTCAGCGGTCTGCCGTCCTCGGTCACGCTTTGCAAGACCACACTTTGCGGCGACGCCGAACGCAGGGAAATGTTCGCGGCGGGATACTGGTCTTTCATCCAATAATATTGTTCGTGCGAGAAGTGGGCGTCCTGCCCCGCAACCATGAACTGCAAATATTCTTCGAGCAATTCATTCGAGATGCCGCCAAAGCCCTCGCCTTTTTTGAAGGGCAACTCGAACATCGCGCAACGCAAATGCTCCAGCAAGATGAGCAAATGATTCGGGTTGACCAATGCCTGTTCGGGCGAACTGCCAAAGAAATAATCGGGATGATGCGCGAGGAACTGGTCGAGCGGATTGGGCGACGCGACCAGCACCGACACAGCGGGCGAATCTCCGCGCCCCGCCCGACCCGATTGCTGGCGCGCGCTGGCGATAGTCCCCGGATACCCGACGATGACCGCCGCGCCCAACCCGCCGATGTCGATTCCCAACTCGAGGGCGGTGGTGGCAACGACGGTTTTGACCGAGCCATCGCGCAAGCCCTGTTCGATTTCGCGCCGCTGGTGAGGGAGGTAGCCAGAGCGGTAGCCGCGAATTGAGTTTGAAGTGAGAAGTGAGAGGTGAGAATTGTTTTCCTTTTTACTTTTTACTTCTCCCTGTAAATAGGTCAAAATAATTTCAACGCTTCTTCTTGTTCTGGCAAAGACGACAGATTGGATGTTGTGCGCGAAGAGGTCGCTGGCGAGGCGCACGCTTTCGAGCAGGCTGCTTTTCCGAAGTCCCAGCGCGGGGTCGGTGACGGGCGGATTGTAGATGAGGAAGTGCCGCTCGCCACGCGAAGAGCCGTCGTTGTCAATGAGTTCCACGTCTTCTTCGATCAGCGCCTCGGCAAGTTCTTTGGGATTCCCAATCGTGGCGGAGGCGAGGATGAATTGCGGCTTCGCGCCGTAGAAATTCGCCACGCGCTTGAGCCTGCGAATCACATTGGCGACATGCGAGCCGAAGACTCCGCGATAGGTGTGAGCCTCGTCAATGACGATGAATTTCAGGTTGGAGAAGAAGTCGCTCCAATTGGCGTGATGCGGCAGGATTCCCGTGTGCAGCATGTCGGGGTTGCTCAACACGATGCGGGCATTCTTGCGGATGGCGGGGCGGTGTGATTGCGGGGTGTCGCCGTCGTAGATAGCGGGTTGAACGTTGAACGTTAAACGTTGAACGCTCAACGCCGACAACTGGTCTTGCGCAAGGGCTTTGGTGGGGAAAAGATACAACGCGCGGGCTTCGGGGTTTTCGAGCAATGCCGAAAGGACAGGCAGGTTATAGGCGAGAGTCTTTCCGCTGGCGGTGCTGGTGGCGAGGATGATGTTTTTGCGGGCGCGCGTGAGATTCCATGCCGCGAGTTGATGCGAGTAAAGCGCTGAAATGCCTCGGGTGGATAAAGCTTCTCGCAGCGGAATCAGCAAATCGGGCGGAAAGGGGACGGTCTGCGCGGCGCGGGGCGGGGTCGTCTTCCACGCGGAAAAATTCGGCGCGGTCTGCTCATCCCGTTTCCAAAAATCGAGCAAAGATTGAAGCATGTTTGGATACCCTGAAACCTGTCAGATAAAAACGCCCCGACATTCCACTGTCGGGGCGCAAGTTTTTGTTTAGTCGCGGCTTCTGCCGCTGATGAGAGAGACGTAATACAACAACTGCATAACGGCAGTGACCAGCGCGGCAACATAGGTCAGCGCGGCGGCGTTGAGCACGGCGTTGACTCCGCGCTCTTCTTCTTCGGTTTGGATGATGCCCGTTTGCACCAGCAGGCGTTTGGCGCGGGCGGATGCGTCAAATTCCACAGGCAGGGTGGCGAGGGCAAAGACCGCTCCGCCGGAGAAGACCAACACGCCGAGCCAGGCAAGTTGGGTAAAGTTCAGAAACAAGCCGATCATAATTAATATCCAGCCCAAGTTCGAGCCGATATTCACCATCGGCACCAGCGCGGCGCGAAATTTGAGCGGGAAGTAATCTTCCGCGTCCTGCATGGCGTGACCCATCTCGTGCGCCGCAATCGCCACCGCCGCCACAGACGCCACGCTTGAAACTCCCTGCGAAAGATACAAGGTCTTGTTGCGCGGGTCGTAGTGGTCGGTGAGGCTGCCCGCCGTGTCTTGAATCTGTACGCCGTACACGCCGCTTGTGGAGATGAGCCTCTGCGCGGCTTGTGCGCCCGTCAGACGGCTGGATGCCTGCACGCGGCTCCACTTATTGTAGGATGATTTGACATACCATGAAGTCAGCGCCATCAAAATAAAGGCGGGGATCATGTAAATAAGATAGTTGATGTCGAAGAACATTTTTACCTCCGAGGTTGATGATATGTTCCATACGTTTGAAATTAAAGTTTGTTGCAACAGGCTTTGAATGCCTACTTTCCGATCATGTCCAAAATAACTTCCTGCGCTTTATCAAGCTGCGGGTCGCGGTCGGCTTTGTAATCTTCCTCGGTCCTCTCGACAGGCACATCGGGAGTCAAGCCAATTTCGTGAATGGTGTTCTCTTTGGGTGTGAGCCACTTGGCAACGGTGATTCGTACCGCGCCATGATCGCCGCTGAGGGGAATCCAATTTTGAACCGAGCCTTTGCCGTAGGAAGTAACTCCGACCAGTTTGGCGCGTCCGCTGTCTTGCAATGCGCCCGCCACAATTTCGGAGGCGGAAGCAGAGCCTTCGTTGATGAGTACCACCATCGGAATTTTCGTATCGGTTGCCATGCCTTCAGGCTGAACCTCGTAGGTCGTGCGGCTTCCGTCACCGTATTTTTCGTACAACACAACGCCCTCAGCGAGAAACTGAGAAGTGACTTCAACCGAGGTGGTCAAATATCCGCCGCCATTGTTGCGCAGGTCGAGGATGATGCCTTTGGGGGCTTGCGGCATTAACTCTTTGAGTGCGGCAAGTAATTCGGGGGTGGTTTTGTCACCAAAGGTTGTGATCTGAATATAGGCAATCCCACTGTCGAGCATTTTTCCGGTGGAAGATTTCATGGTGATTTTTTCGCGCGTCACATCAAATTCCAGCAGGTTCTCTTCGCCTTCACGCAAAACGGTCAGATGAACCACCGTGTTGGCGGGTCCGAGAACTTTGGTACGCGCTACTTCCGCATCAATACCGGTCATATTTTTGCCATCAATGGCAACCACCTGATCTCCGGGCAAAAGTCCGGCGCGTTCAGCGGGAGAGCCAGGAATGGGGCTGGTGATGGTCAGGTATTCGGTGGTGGTATCCACATACGCGCCGATGCCTTCGTACTCGCCTTCGAGGCTGGAGTTGGCGTCTGCGTAATCTTTGGGATTCATGTAGGAGGAGTGCTGGTCGCCGAGCGCGTCCATCATGCCGCTGATCGCGCCGCGCATGAGCGCAACATCATCCACGGGCTGGTCTACATAATTTTCGTGGACAAGATTCCATGCTTCCCAAAATGGGGAGAAGAGTGTCTGAAATTCCGAGGGCGTGGCGGATTGCTGGTCGGGGGATGTGGTGGGCGGCGCAAAAGTTTCAGGCTCAGAAATACCAGGGATGCCCGTCAGCGGGATGATATGCCCGGTGATAAAGCCGCCGGCAAAGGAACCAAGCCCAACGGCGATGATCACAAGCACGATAAAAATATACTTTAATGTTTTGTTCAAAACTACCTCCAATTCTTGTTCGACTTGGAAAAGATACCATTTGGGGATTAACGTTTGCTGAATTTTTTGTACGATTTGTGTAAGAACGACTGCTGGAGTCAAACGTCTGAACGCAGGGCATTTCAAACCCAAAACTTACTCTTTCTTTTTCAACTCTTCCATTTTCTTGTGAAGTTCGTCCATGTCGTCATTCTTCTTTGTGGAGGCATTCAACGATTTTCCAATGGTTTCCCAAAACCCTTTTTGCCTGGAGTTTGCCGCGCCGCGCGCAATGCCATACATCACAAAATTTGCGCCGACCACCATGAGGATAAAAAGAAGCGCGCCGATGACGGCTTTATTTTCTTCCATAAGTTTTCTCCTTTTGCTTTGTCAAGGCTAAGCGGCGGACTCCAAAATATTCATCAACTCATTCCAATTTGAAAAACTGGCGTTTGCGTCAGCGTTGGCGGCGGTCTCGCCAAATAAAATGCTGAACATGCCCGCTGACTTTGCGGCGCGGGTGGTGCGCGGCAGGTCGTCAATCATCACACAGCGTGAGGGGTCGGTCTCGTCCGCGAGTTTCATGGCAATCGCAAATGATTCGGGCATGGGCTTGCAATACGGCGC
>DYML01000133.1:0-1183 GCA_020721605.1 Anaerolinea thermophila | reverse complement strand
CCGCGAGTTTCATGGCAATCGCAAATGATTCGGGCATGGGCTTGCAATACGGCGCGACGGTGTTCACGTCCACGATGGTTGAAAATAAATCGCGCAGGTTGAGGGCGGCGAGGACTCTTTCGGCGTGGTGAATGTCTGCGTTGGTAAAGATCAGGTTGCGGGTCGGCAGCGAAGCGATGATCGAGCGTTGATCAGAGTCTGGGGTCAGGTAATCGCCGAGGGGGAGATCATGCACATAAGCCAGGTAATCATCCACATTAATTGGGTGATGTTTTTGCAAGCCGTGCAAGGTTGTGCCATATTGCAAATAATATTTTTCGCGCAAGGCGGGGATTTCAGCGGCGGGAATATTCAGCCGCTCGCGCATGTAATCGCTCATGCGGTTTTTGATTGCCAGCCACAAGCCCGCGTTGGAGGGATACAGCGTGTCGTCGAGGTCAAAAAAAATGGTGGTAAATTTCATTGCGCGATTATAATCTGCGCATGACTATTCGTCTTTTATCTTCCGAAGTCTCCTCGCAAATCGCGGCGGGTGAAGTGGTGGAACGCCCCGCGTCTGTGGTGAAAGAGTTAACCGAAAACGCGCTGGACGCGGGCGCAAAAAATATTTCAATTTCAATTGAAGATGCGGGGCGGACGCTGCTTGAAGTGGCGGACGATGGACACGGAATCGCCGCGAATGAATTGGAACTCGCCGCCGCGCGTCATGCGACCTCAAAGTTGATTCAGTCCGATGACTTGTTCCACATCCAGACCTTGGGTTTTCGCGGCGAAGCGCTCGCTTCGATTGGCTCTGTCTCGAACATGACCATCACCTCGCGGATTGCTTCCGCCCAAGAAGGCGCACGATTAAAAGTGGATGGCGGCATTTCGGGCAAAGTGGAAAAAGTCGGCGCGCCCGTCGGTACGGTTTTGCGCGTGGAAAATTTATTTTACAACGTGCCTGCGCGTTTGAAATTTTTGAAAACCGATGTGACCGAACGCCGCGCGATTGATGCGCTGGTCACGCGCTACGCGCTGGCGTATCCGAAGGTGCGCTTCAAAGTGACAGACGGCAAACAAGTCACCTTGCAAACTGCAGGAGACGGAGACCGCCGCGCCATCCTCGCCGCGTTGTATGGCGTGGAAGTTGCCAAGCAAATGCTGGAAGTGATGGACGCGGGCGACGGGATGTCTTTGACGG
>DYML01000132.1 GCA_020721605.1 Anaerolinea thermophila | reverse complement strand
ATGCGGAAGATTTGCAGTTGCGGATGGTTGACTCGTTTCTTGCGGGTCAGTTGGACGGTGACCCTTCGACAGGCTCAGGGCAGGGGATTGACGCGGACAAACACCCTGACCCTGCCAGCGCGTTAAGTGCCGCCAAAAAGGAACGTGTCTTTCACTGGGAATTTGAGTTCCCCGAAGTGTTTGAACAAGGTGGGTTTAGTGCGTTTGTAGGGAATCCGCCGTTTATTGGCGGGCAGCGATTAACAGGTGCTTTTGGAACGCCATACCGTGATTATTTAGTTCAATATCTTGCCAATGGAAAACGTGGAAGTGCTGATTTATGTTCATATTTCTTTTTGAAAACTTATAGTCTCTTAGCAAGAAATGGTGCTTTTGGCTTAATTGCTACAAACACGATTGCGCAAGGAGATACTAGAGAAGTCGGGCTAGATAGCATAGTAAAAGAGAAAGGGACGATTTATTACGCCAATGCATCTACACCGTGGCCAGGTGTGGCGGCAGTTGTTGTCAGTATAGTTCATGCCTTTAAGGGTGATTTTCTTGGTCAAAAATATTTAGACGAAAAACACGTTCATCAAATAACAACATTTCTTGATAGTTCAGAAGTGCTTGGAAAGCCCTACCGATTAAACTTAAACGCTAACAAAAGTTTCCAAGGTTCAATCGTGCTTGGAATGGGATTTGTACTATCACCTGACGACACTAAAAAACTAATAGAAAAAGATGCTAAAAACAAAGATGTAATTTTTCCTTACTTAGTTGGTGAAGATTTGAACAGCCGTTTTGATCAATCTCCGAGTCGTTATGTCATCAATTTTTCTGACTGGACACTTGAAAAGGCTCAAGAATATCCAGATTGTTTATCCATCGTGGAAGATAAAGTTAAGCCAGATCGTGATGCTTACAATCCGACCAAAAATTCATGGAATAGAACTGTAAAGGAAAAATGGTGGTTATTTGGCGCGTGGAGAAAAAATTTAGAAACAATCATAGCCCCACTAAAAAATGTTTTGGTTCTCACAATAGTTAGTAGAACGGTTGCTTTTGCTTTTGTACCAACAGGTACTGTGTTTTCACATAGATTAGCAGTTTTCCCATTTGACGAGTTTAAATACTTCAGTGTTTTACAATCATCGTTTCACTATTTTTGGGCTTGGAAATATAGTTCAACAATGAAAACAGATTTGAACTATTCTCCAACTGATTGCTTTCAAACTTTCCCATTCCCTAATAACTATTCCCTATTCCCTGCTCTCGAAGCCATCGGCGAAACGTATTACGAACATCGTCGTCAAATCATGCTGTCGCGGCAGGAGGGGCTGACGGCGACGTATAACCGCTTCCACAACCCAGAGGAGGGCGCGCGGGATATTGTCCGCTTGCGGGAGTTGCATGTGGAGATGGATCAGGCAGTGGCGGCGGCATACCAGTGGGAAGTGGGTAGTGGGCAGTTGGAAGAAAACCAATCCCTGTCCACTGTCCACCGTCCACTGAATTTAGAGCATGGGTTTCATCAGACCGCGCAAGGGGTGCGGTTCACGGTCAGCGAGGCGGCGCGGCGCGAGATATTGTCACGGCTGTTGAAACTCAACCATGAAAGATATGAAGAAGAAATGAAGAATGCAGAAGTCGGAAGTCAGAATGAAAAGCGGAAGGGCAAAGGCAAGCACAGTAAAAAGACCGATTCCGCCGATGGTCAAATAGGAATGTTTTAATGATGTCAAAATATTCATCATTCTGCATTCATCATTCTGCATTCACCATTCTGCATTCATCATTCTGCATTCTGCATTTATCAACGGGCAGATGGGGTTGTTGTGATGGATGTCAATTCTGCCCCCTCTGTCCTGCCCCCTCTGTCCTTCGGACATCTCCCCCAAAATCAAAGTGCGATTTTGGGGGAGAATAGACACGGAGAGAATGTATGAAAACTAAAATTTTTATCACACATGCATTTGTCCCTTCCCCGTTTTCGGGTTTTGAAAACGGGGGAGGCTAGGAGGGGGCAGATGTCTCGTCCATTACGAAGCAACCCCAACACCATGCACCGCGCCGTCGAACTTCGGAAAGAACCCACGCCCGCCGAGAGAAAACTTTGGGCGCACATCCGCAACGACCAATTGGGCATCAACTTTAGAAGACAGCACGCCATCGGAAAGTACATCCCCGATTTTTGCTCCCCCAAAGCAAAATTGATTATCGAACTGGATGGGAGTCAACATTTGGAACAACAGGAATACGACAACGAGCGAACAAAATATTTGGAATCGCAAGGCTACAAAGTCATTCGCTTTTGGAACAATCAGGTGATGAATGATATTGAAGGCGTGATTAAGGCGATTATGTACAACCTCCCCCAAAATCATAGAGCGATTTTGGGAGAGGAGGACGTATTTGTCCCTCCCCAAATTTGACGCGCTCTCCGTCGCATTTGGGGAGGCTAGGAGGGGCAGATGCTGCGCCAACCCAGAAGCCCCACCCTCCCGACCTCCCCCAAAAATCATAGGGCGATTTTGGGGGAGGAGGACGCATTCGTCCTTCATAATTCCGCCAAGTTCTTTTACAACCTCACCAAGTTCATTCGTAACTTTGCCATGTTCCTTCGTAATTTCGCCATGTTCCTTCGTAACTTCACCATGTTCCTTCGTAACTTTGCAATATTCCTTCGCAACTTTGCCGTGTTCCTTTAGAACTTTACAATATTCCTTCGCAATTTTGTCGTGTTCCTTTAGAACTTTACAATATTCCTTCGCAACTTCGTCATCTTCCTTTAGAACTTTACAATATTCCTTCGCAATTTTGCCGTCTTCCTTTAGAACTTTGACATGTTCCTTTGCAACTTCGCCATCTTCCTTTAGAACTTCATCATATTCCTTTAGAACTTTGACATCTTCCTTTAGAACTTCACCATCTTCCTTTAGAACTTTGCCAAGTTCCTTCGTAACTTCGTCATGTTCCTTTAGAACTTTGCCAAGTTCCTTCGTAACTTCGTCATGTTCCTTTAGAATATCGTCAGTGTAAGGCATAATTCGCCAAAAAACTGGTAAAAAACGAGGTTTTACCCTGTGTACCTGTGTACTTGTTTACCAATTACCATTCACCATTCACCATTCACCATTCACCATTCACCATTCACCATTCACCATTCCACCAATCACCAATCACCAAAGGTACCCCATGAGCCAACTTGAACAACGAAAGACACCCCTCGAACTAAGAACCGAACTGCACAAAATGGTGGTCGCCGATTTATTGGGACCCGCAGGCGGCGAAGAAGAAATTGTAGAAGAAGCCAGCGTCCGCTCGCGCTATGTGGTTGGCTTGCTCGCCCCCAAAGGGCAATCCGTTTTGCCCGATGAAGAAGATGAAGGGCTGGCAGTGGCAGGCACAGACACGCAAGACGGCAAACCGTCCTCGCCCATCGCCTCCGCGCCCGCCATGCTGCCCTCGTCTATGGGGTTCACCTTCTCCGTCTCGGCACAGGCGCAGACCATTCAAATCACCGCCCGCTGGGGGCATTATCAACGCGCGCGCAGTGAAACCCTCAAAGACGACAAAGGCGAATTCAAACTCATTTGGAAGCGGCAGCAGATCGAAGCGCAATCGGCGCCGATTCCGCTCAAAGCCGGGCGCATCGAAAAATGGATTCCGAACAAAGACTTCCCCGAAATAAAAGTGAACGGACTCATTCGCAAATACCCAAACACATGGACGGTCACTTTGTTTTTAATCAACGGGCAGGAAGAACCCAAGACCAACAAAGATGAAGCCTGGGTCTTTCAACCCGAACTGATTGCGCGTCACCCCGCAGGCGAATCCATTTTTGTGCAGCGCGGAATCAACATCAAACTCACCGAAGACACCGAAACCCAAGCCATGTCCATGAGTTACCGGCGGCAGGTGGAGTTTGCAGTCGGTCACGGGGTAGGCATCCACGCCGAAAAACAGGCGGGCGAATGGGATCGCGCCTGCGAGATTCGCCCCACCGTCATCCCCGCCTACGAAGTCGAACAGGTGGATGCGCCCAGCGTCCGCGAAATCCCCGCGCTCGAAAAAGTTCAACTCGACATGTCCGCGCTGGCAAAGCAGGATGGGAACGGATTAATCTCCGCCCTCATGCCTTTGGCGGATGCATATGAAGAATGGATTGTCGAACAGGAAAGCATCGCCGCATCGCCCCCGCCCGACCTTGTGCCTTACATCCAATCGGCACACGCCGCGCTGGAAACTTGCCGCACCACCCTCAGCCGCATTCGAGACGGAATCAACCTGCTCGCCGCAGACGAAAAAGCCGCCGAAGCCTTCCGCTTTGCCAATCAAGCCATGGCGCAGCAGCGCATCCGCAGCATTTACACGCGCGAGGCGCGCCAAAAAGAGAACGTCACAGTGGAAGAGTACGACATCCCCAAAAACCGCTCATGGCGTCCATTTCAACTGGCGTTCATGCTGCTCAACATCCCCGCGCTGGTAGACCCCACTCATCCCGACCGCGTTGACCCCACCTTCGCCAAAGCCGACCTGCTCTGGTTTCCCACCGGCGGCGGAAAGACCGAAGCCTACCTGGGCGTAGCCGCATTCACCATAGGCTTGCGCCGCCTGCAAGGCGATATGGACGGCTACTCCGGCGCGGCGGGCGTCACGGTCATCATGCGCTACACATTAAGATTGCTCACCCTGCAACAATTTCAACGCGCCACAGCCTTAATCTGCGCCTGTGAATTATTGCGCCGCGCCGATGAAGCCCAATGGGGCAAAGAACCTTTTCGCATCGGCTTGTGGGTGGGGAGAAAATCAACGCCAAACACAACCGAAAATTCAGCAAAAGTGATTCGCCAGGGGCATGGCATGTGGAATGGGTTGGGAAGCGTAGGCACGCCCATCCAACTCACCAACTGCCCCTGGTGCGGAAAACCCATCGGCGCAAACGATGTGAAAGTGGAATTATTCAACGCGGGGCGCGGGCGCACCATTCAATATTGCAGTGATCCGCTCGGAACTTGCGCCTTCTCCAAACGCCAATCACCCGAAGAAGGCTTGCCCATCGTGGTCGTGGATGAAGAAATCTATCGCCGCCTGCCCACACTGTTAATTGCAACGGTGGATAAATTTGCGCAAATGCCCTGGAAGGGT
The DNA here is from genome assembly GCA_020721605.1 of Anaerolinea thermophila. Taxonomy (GTDB): domain Bacteria; phylum Chloroflexota; class Anaerolineae; order Anaerolineales; family Villigracilaceae; genus Villigracilis. The sequence goes on along the minus strand of DYML01000132.1, from coordinate 4,591 downwards.
GAAACCCAAATGCTCTTCGGCAAAGTCAATGGCTATTGCCCGCGTCACGGCTGGCGCTCGCCCAGCCTCGAAGACAGCGACAGCCACCCCGCCATCAAAAACAACGCCGAGAAATTCCCCGCAGTCAAAACCAAACCGCACAGCCCGCTGCGCCCGCCAGACCTCATCATTCAAGACGAACTGCACTTAATCAGCGGTCCGCTTGGCACGCTGGTGGGCTTGTACGAAACCGCCGTAGACCGCCTGTGTTCGTGGGATTATAAGAGCGTGCGCGTGCGCCCAAAGGTGATCGCATCCACCGCTACGATTCGGCAGGCAAATCAACAAGTCCATAATTTGTTTTTGCGCGAAGTGCAAATCTTCCCGCCCTCTGGTTTGGAAGCGGGCAACAACTTCTTCTCACGCCGCCGACCCGCAAGCCCCGAAGCCCCTGGGCGTTTGTATCTTGGCATCTGCGCGCCCGGCACGCGCATGAAAACCATTCTGATCCGCGCCTACGTTGCCTATCTCTCCGCCGCGCAAAAACTCTACAACGAAAACGGCAAACACGCCGACCCCTGGATGACGTTGGTGGGCTACTTCAACTCCATGCGCGAATTGGGCGGTATGCGCCGCGTCACCGATGATGCAGTCCGCACCCGTTTACGCACGATGGATGAGCGCGGGCTGTCCAAACGATATATTGAATCAGATCGAATCGAAGAACTCACATCGCGCAAATCTGCAACCGATATTCCGCGCATTTTGGATCGGCTGGAAAGCGTCTTTGAACCGCCTGTGGAAGGCAAAAAAAATCCCAAAGCCGCGCCCTACGATGTGGTGCTTGCCACAAATATGATCTCAGTCGGCGTGGATGTGAACCGCCTGGGCTTGATGATTGTCGCCAGCCAGCCCAAAGCCACCTCCGAATATATTCAAGCCACCAGCCGCGTGGGTCGCGCCTTCCCCGGCATGGTCTGCACGGTCTACAACTGGGCGCGTCCGCGTGATCTGAGTCACTTTGAACGCTTTGAACATTATCACGCCACATTCTACAAACAGGTCGAAGCGTTGTCTGTCACCCCATTCTCGCCGCGCGCGCTGGATCGCGGATTGAGCGGCGTGTACGTCTCGCTGGTGCGCCTGCTGGAAAATGAATTCAACAAAAATGAGAATGCAGGCAAAGTTTCCTTGCCCAACGACCTCATCACCGCTGTAGAAAAAGAGATCAGCCACCGCGCGGGCGTTGTGGCAATTAAAGGAAAAACCGAAGACCTGGTGAAAGCCATGCTTAAATCGCGCCGTGACGAATGGCAAAACAGGGCTTCAACCACATTGGACGGCGGCATTCTTTCCTACAACAAATATGGATCAGATCGCGCCGTGCCGCTGCTCAAACAACCGACAGAAGAAGCGGAGACCTTGTTCTTCTGTTTGAACTCCCTGCGCGATGTGGAGCCGCAGATCAAATTGCTACTCAACGATCACGACATGGATAACGAGCCTGAAATAAAAATTGAAGAAAATTCCGCGCAAGAAGGACGGGAATAAATGGACAAATCAAAACTAATCACCCGTGTCGGTGAAGTACGTCCGAGTCAATTGATGTTTACCTACGGCGTAGGCGCGCTGGTTGACCTGCCCAAATTATCCGTAATTGTCTCTGGTCTCGACGACTGGCAGCTCAACCCCGAATACTGCCACACCATTGTAGAAAGCCGCCTGTTGCAGGCGGTTCAATTCCACTTACATCATGTCGAGCGCATGGTCACACCGCCGCTGGTGGTGGATGAAAACGGCGAAACCAACCCTGATTCCCCGTCATTTTATGCGGGCGTTCCCGTTGCCACTTTTCCGCGCTGGATGATTTGTCCGCGTTGCAGACTGCTCGCGCCTTTGAGTTCCAATTTATTCAAGTTGGATACAGACTTATACCACCCCGACCAAACTTGCTATCGGCATACCAATTGCCAAAAGTCGCATGAACCGGAAGTGATCCCCGCCCGTTTTTTAGCCGCCTGCGAAAAAGGTCACCTCGATGATTTTCCCTGGGTCGAGTTCGTTCATCGTCAAAAAGAAAGCATCTGCGACTCGCCGCAATTGAGGATATATGAACGCGGACCTTCAGGTGAAGCGCGCGACCTTGAAGTGCGCTGCGAAACCTGCAAAAAGAGTCGCCGCATGTCTGATGCCTTTGGCATGGAAAACCGCAAGCAGTTACCCATGTGTCGCGGGCGGCGTCCGCATTTGCGCGATTACGCTGTTGAAGAATGCGCCCATCAAATCCGCCCGATCATTTTGGGCGCTTCCAATACCTGGTTCCCCGTTTCTTTGAGCGCCATCGCCATTCCAGTTTCTGCGGATGTGGTTATGCAATTGGTGGAAGAAAAATGGGCAAAATTGAGAAGCGTGACGAGCCTAGAAATCATCTCGTTTCTACGCAACACAGGCGATCTTAACAAGTTAAGCCAGTATTCCGATTCGAAGATATTTGAGGCGATCCAAGCCTATAAAAATCAGGAGCAGGAAAATGGCTCCACGCGAAAGAAACCCGATCTCAAAACGCCGGAATGGAAAGTCTTTGTTGAACATGATTCCAACTTAAATGATGGTGAAAATTTCAAACTGCGCGCCGTTTCACCTCCGCCGTCAGCGGCGGGTTTTATCAAGCAGGTTGTTCTGGCTGAAAGAGTGCGCGAAGTGACCGCCCTGGTTGGTTTCACTCGCATTGACGCGGGCGGCGGCGAACAGGATGAACCCGAAATGGATATTCCAACATCCACCGCGCCGCTTGCGCGCAATGCCCCAACCTGGGTTCCTGCCAGCGAAGTGCGCGGCGAAGGGATTTTCATCCAGTTTGATGAAGAGCGCATTCGCGCCTGGCTGAATAAAAAGGAAGTGAAAGAAAGGGACGCGCTCTTCTTTGAGGCGCATAAAAAGTGGCGCAAATCGCGTGGAATTGAAGAGCCGGAAAAATTCTACCCTGGCATGAGATATGTTTTGCTTCACTCCTTCTCGCACGCGCTAATGCGCCAACTCGCGCTGGAATGCGGCTATGCATCTGCGAGTATTCGCGAGAGAATTTACTCATCCGAAGCCACAACAGACGATCAACCCAGCATGGCGGGCATCTTAATTTACACCTCCGCACCCGATAGCGAAGGCACTTTGGGCGGCTTGGTTAATTTGGGCGAAACTGACACACTCGGGCTGCACATCATGCGCGCCCTGGAAAGCGCCATGTTGTGCGCAAATGACCCGCTCTGCGCCGAACATGCGCCGAGCCGTCAGGGTCACACCGTCCACGCTGCGGCGTGCCATGCCTGCCTGTTCGCGCCAGAAACATCCTGCGAACATGGCAACCGCTACCTGGACCGTTCCACTTTGGCAAAGACGGTTGAAATAGACTCATTAACTTTCTTTGATGAGCCATGAAAAAGATCACCGTCCCAGAAATGGTCGTTCGATTTATTGAAGACCTACCCAACGAGTACATCAACCGCGCAGCAATCTTTTTACAAAAAGAGACACAGTTGGATTTTGCGCGGATCACGCATCGGCTTCAATCTGCCATCCCCAAAACTGAAGCGCAGGAAAAAGTTCGCGCATTCGTGGAAGATTGGTCAAAAGTGGACAACGCCCCCGCTCCTGCCGAGATGTCTTTGTTGATCACTGCTGTTGCCCTCGCCCTCAATCATCAGCGTCAAAAGCAATCCATCGAATTAACCTGGACGGGACCGAAAACAGAAAATGCCAATCTCAGGCGCACAGATCAGGCGCTGATCGAATTGATCAACTCGGCAAGGAAAAGAATCACCATTGTTAGTTTTGCGGTCTACAAGGCAAAATCCATTTTGAGCGCATTGGAAAAGGCAGCCAGGCGCGGGGTTGAGATCAACATCATCATCGAATCGCCTGACGCAAGCGAAGGAAAAATTGCGCACGACACAATCAAAGGACTGGGCAGCGCATTGAAATCAATGGCAAAAATCCATATCTGGCCCTATGCCAAACGTGAAGTCACGCCCAACGGAAAACATGGTTCCTTGCACGCCAAAGTCGCCGTCTCTGATCAGAAGACCCTTTATATTTCCAGCGCCAACCTAACCGATTACGCCATGAATTTGAATATGGAAATGGGCATCCTGCTTACTGGCGGAGAATTGCCCGCGCAAGCGCAGAATCACTTCGATGAGTTGATCGCCGAAGGCACGTTGAGTGAATTGAGTTTCGAGTAATCGCTAAAAATAGCGGATATGGAAGGTCGCACCTACGGCGCTCACCTAATGGATGGAAGCAAAGTTCACACCACCGCTGAGATTGTCTTCGCCAACCAGCCAGACCTGCGCTTTTTACGCGTTTTTGACCCCGAAACCGGATATTCGGAACTGGAGATAAAACCCATGTAAGGCGACAGCCACCTGGCGCTGCGATGGTTTGATCTGCCGATTCAACACGGGCATAAAAAACTGACAGTCAAAAGACTGTCAGTTTTTTATGAATCAACTGCCAGCGCTTACCTTTTTAGGCAGCCCCGCAGCCCCCTTTTTTTATTGATTTATTTTTCTGTAATTAAAATTGTTGTAATCACGTCACCATCAAACGCGGGGGC
>DYML01000131.1 GCA_020721605.1 Anaerolinea thermophila | reverse complement strand
CGTCTCTGTTCATCTCCCTTCATCTCTGGTATAAGGATTGACTATGCAGGAACGCTTACAAAAACTACTTGCCCAAGCGGGATATGGATCCCGCCGCGCTTGCGAAGCATTTATTACCGCAGGGCGTGTTCGCGTTAATGGAAAGGCGGCAACACTCGGCGAAAAAGCCGACCTCTCCATAGATCAAGTCACCCTAGACGGCAAACTTCTGCCGAAAATTGAAGCCCTCACTTTAATATACATTGCCTTGTACAAACCCCGCAATGTGCTTTCGGCGGCAGAGGGACACGATGACCGCGAGACAGTCCGCGACCTGATTCCTCTTGACGGGCATTTATATCCCGTTGGGCGCTTGGATTGGGATTCGGAAGGACTCATTTTAATGACCAACGACGGTGAGTTGACCAATAAGTTAACACATCCGCGCTATGGGCATGAAAAAGAATACCGTGTATTGGTTGCCCGCCGACCCGACGAAAAACAATTTGAAGCCTGGCGGCGCGGCATTGTTTTGGATGACGGCGATAAAACCGCCCCCGCCGATGTAAGTTTTATTTCCTCGTCTGGCAAAGGCGCCTGGATTCGCGTGGTGATGGGCGAGGGAAAAAAGCGTCAGATCCGCGAGGTAGGCAGGCTGCTGGGCTTGCCGGTTGTTAAAATTATCCGCTTAAGAATTGGCACGCTCAAACTTGGCAGTCTCAAGCCGCGTCAATGGCGGCATTTAATAGAATCTGAAGTGGCGGAATTAAAAGGCAAAAAAATTCAAACCATACAAAAACACTTTGATCGCAGCCTCAAAACTCCCACGGCAACCGCAGACCGCCCAAAGCGCAACCCGAAAGATCGAGTCAAACGCGCGCCCACTGCCGCAACCAATCGCCCAAAACGCGCGCCTGCCCGCAAGACAAACACCCCCTCCAGCCGCAGCGCCTTAAAACCGAGAACCCCGCGCCATTAGCCCGCGTGTTTTTTGTGATGAAAGCCCTTTTTGCAAAGCGCTTATTTGCGGGTGAAAAAAGAGATTTTACCCAGTTTGGATTTTTGGGTTTGGTGCAGGCACGGCAAACAAAAAGGGCGCAAAATGCGCCCTTTTTGTTTGCCGCATAGACCTAAAAAACACTTCTTTTGCAAGGGGCAGAATATTATTCACACATCGCGCATCGCATACGAAAGAAGAGGTTTGTATGACAGATTTTCTATCTTATGTCTATAAACTTTTTGACAATATTAACAAGAATTTTTCTTACTTCATCTTTCTTTATGCCAGCCACCTTAAATGTTATCAGTTTGTTGGTGGTATCTTGCCCTGAAAACATTCCAAATGAGATGAAGTTTCCGCCCGCCTCGGTAATTACTTTGGAAACCTGTGCAATTTGACCTGGTTTATCTTCCACCAGTGCGCTAACACGAACGCCTTTTTCACGCGCGCCCATTAACTCCAGCAAGACTTTAAATAAATCCGTTTCTGTGATCATGCCAACAATTTTGCCTTCGCGGGTAACGGGCAAGCCCCCAATTTTGGAATCTGCCATAATGCGCGCGGCTTCTTCAATGGGCGTGTCTATGTCAATGGATTTCACTTTTTTGCTCATTACCTGTTTGACTGTTACTTTGCTGATCAGGTAATTCATCTCCCAGACACTTAATGTTGTGGCTGGAGAGGGCGATGCGTTGAGCAAGTCGGTTTCAGTAACAATTCCCAGCAGTTTGCCCTCTTTAATGACGGGCGCACGGCGGATATGTTCTTTTTTGAACATAATCAATGCATCGTGAATTGGGGTTTCTGGCGTAACTGAAATTACCGGATGGGACATTCTTTCGCCTACAAACATTTTGCCTCCAAATAAATAGGGTTGAAACGTAGCATATAAAATCAATCAAATCATATTATAAGTTGAATTGGTAAAAAATAAGTCGTGACGTTTTTGTGGTGTGCAAGCACAGGTTGTCAGCGTGGATTGCAAAACCTCCTGATTTTGCTCGAAAGTCGGGACGCAAAGCGTTTCGACTCCGTTCCTGACATGTTTCGCATGGACACTTTTTGTGTCAATTTCCGCCCTGCGTTGGCATCTATGGCGTTTTTTTTAGTTTGCAATATAAAAGCCTGCCAGCCAGTCAATGGAATAGGCGCCGGCGTAGGCAAACATTGCCATTTTAATGATCTGACCCGCCCAACAGAAAAGCAGAAATTTCCAAATTGGAATTTTGGCAACGCCTGCCGCAATGCCTGCCAGGTCGAAGAATGGGTTGGGAAATGCCGAAAGTACAAAGATGGTCCATGCGCCATATTTTTGTACCCAGGGCAAAATGCGATTGTATATTTGTGTATTTTCTATAATGGCTTGCCCGCTGAACCCTGCCAGATAGCCGGAAAGTTCCCCAATGGCGCCGCCTGTTCCTGCGAAAAGCGCGACCAAAAGGGGATTAAACACACTGCCCATGGCAAAGACCACCGCCACACCCGGCGCAGGGATGATAACGGTGGCGTTTGCCATTAACATAACTAAAAAAATGCCTGGGTAGCCGTACGCGGCAAATTCATCTACACGGTTCCCAAGGCTGTAAATGTAAACTGTAATGCCAATGACGGCAGCCAGCGCAAAAATGCGTAAAATATTGATGCCGCTTGTCGTTTGAATGATGCGCGGGGCGGCAGGTTGGTCTTTGGGGCTAATCTTCTCTTTTGAACTTGCCAACTTTTCAGATTCCAACCTTGCCATTTTTTTGCCTTTAGATTTCTTCGATGGTGACACGGATGATCTTTACCGCAGGGGCATTGACGCTGCCTGGGTCGCGCGCGGGAATGGACATTAGCACATCCAATCCTTCTATTACTTGACCAAAGACTGTGTGTCTGCCATTTAAGTGCGGGGTGGGTCCGTGGGTAATGAAGAATTGTGAGCCATTGGTGCCGGGTCCTGCATTTGCCATAGAGAGGATGCCTTGTTTGTCATGTCGTAAACTGGAGTCAAACTCATCGCCAAATTTATAGCCAGGTCCGCCGCGCCCTGTGCCGGTTGGGTCGCCGCCTTGCGCCATAAAATTATCAATGACACGATGAAATATCACGCCGTCATAAAAACCTTCGCGTGAGAGAAAAACAAAATTATTTACGGTTGTTGGGGTTTTTTCTGCAAATAATTCAATGATCATGGTTCCCTTGTCGGTTTCCATGTGCGCTTTGTATTGCTTTTGGGGGTCAATTTGCATTGCGGGTGGGGTCGTCCATTGTTTTGCCATTCTAAAATCTCCTTTGTTTTTTGTTGAAAAAGACCGGGGTGTTTGCCCAGCCCTTTTTCTTACTTTAATAATGATTCTATTCTTGCTACAACCATATCGAGGGCGGCGATATTATGCCCGCCTTCGGGGATGATGACATCTGCATAGCGTTTGGATGGTTCCACAAATTCCAGGTGCATGGGGCGCACCGTTGCCTCATATTGTTTGATGACAGATTCTGTGGTGCGGTTGCGTTCGGTAATATCACGATGCAGGCGGCGGATCAGGCGCACGTCGGCGTCGGCATCTACAAAGAGTTTTACATCAAACCGTTTACGCAATTCGGCTTCCACAAAGATCAAAACGCCTTCCACAATAATTACCCCGCGCGGCGCTACGGTAAAAGTCTGGCGGGTGCGGCTGTCGGTGGCAAAGTCGTAGATGGGAACTTCAACGGGTTGCAGGTTGCGCAAGGCTTCAATGTGCTTAATCAGTAATTCGGTCTCCAGCGAGTTGGGGTGGTCAAAATTTACGTCTCTGCGCAGGGTGAGCGGCAGCCCGGTGAGGTCTTTGTAATATGAGTCGTGTTGCAGGTATGCAATTCTGTCCGCGCCAACCCGGTTGAGAATTTCCTGGGCAACTGTTGTTTTGCCGGAGCCAGATCCGCCGGCAATGCCGATTACTAAAGGAATGTTGCTCATATTTTCAATTATAGCCCATGACCGAAAAAACAACTGTGAACTGATATTCCCGCTCTTTTATGTCATATTTGACGGTTGGCTTCAGTAATTCTCAGTATGTCATTGCGAGGACGGTTTTCCCGAAGCAATCCCTTGGTTTTGACGGGGAGATTGCTCACCTGCACTGCAACGGGCGCAGCGCGGTGCAGTGCAGGTGAGCAATGACACGCTTCGCGTCATACAGGGAATTGCTGGGTTGGCTTATCCCTTGCTGCACAGGTTATAATTTCATCTATGGATATTCATGCAGGTATGATTGCTCTGTCAATTTTGGTTGTGGTTGCAGCCATTTACGCCGTTCGTTCTGCCTTGCGCACCATGCAGTCAGCGCGGAAGTTATCTTTTTATAGTTTGCGCCGAATGCATAATCGAAACGCCTGGCGCTTATTTTTCTTTGCCTTGTTTTTGTTTGGTTGCGCGTTCTGGCTTCCTTTTTATGGAGAGCCAATTGTTTATCAATATTTTCCGCCTTCGCTTACGCCGTCTTTAACTCCGACCATTACGCTCACCCCTACCATTACTTTAACGCCTACTGTTACCCTTCCGCCAACGATCACGCAGACCCCTGCGGTTTCCAATACGCCTACGCTGACGCTTACGCCGTTTTTGCCGGCTGCTTTTGAACCGTTATTTAAAGGTGAGATGACTCCCAACCCCGATGTTATTATCGCACCGCTTCAGTTTTCAACCGAGTTTGATGGGGTTAATCCCATAGAACCAAAGACCGTCTTTGAACTTCCCATTCAAACCATGTACGGTGGCTTTGACTACAACAATACCATTCCAGGTGTGCAGTGGACTGCGCTTTGGTATCGTGATGCTAAATTGATGTGTTATCAAACCGAACCCTGGAAGGAAGAGTGGAGTACCGGCGGCTATGGCGGTTACACCGAATGCGCAGACCCGATTGGCGGCTGGCAGCCCGGTCAATATGAAGTGCAAATTTTTATGGGCTACGAGTGGGAAGTGATTGGGCGCTTCATTGTGATCGATTCCCCCAATGGCACGCCGACCTTTACGCCCGTTCCGCCTGTGGCAACTCCATAAAAAATTAGTAATCTCTCCGAGGTTTTATGACCGAAAAAGCATTCCAGGATTTCTACCCCGAATACTTCGCGCATTGTTACGGCTGCGGCAGTATGAACCAATTTGGGCATCAACTTAAAAGTTTTTGGGATGGCGAAGAATCTGTGGCGCACTTTCAGCCGCAACCTTATCACACTGCCATTCCGGGCTATGTCTACGGCGGGCTGCTGGCTTCGTTGATTGATTGTCACGGCACAGGCACAGCCGCCGCCGCTGGCTACCGCGCCGAAAATCGTGAGATGGACACTGAGCCGCCGCTGCGTTATCTCACCGCTTCATTGCATGTAGATTATCTCAAGCCCACGCCGCTGGGACCCATGTTGGAAGTTCGCGGGCGGGTAAAAGAGGTGAAGGGGCGAAAAGTGGTTGTGGCGGAATGGATTGTGGCAAACGGCGTGATTACCGTGCGCGGTGAATTGGTTGCGGTGCAAGTGCCAGAGGGGTTGGTGAGGGAACTATTGGGAGAGAAGTAAAAAGTTGTGAAGTGACGAGAAATAAGTAAAAAGAAAAAGTCCCGCATGGCTTAGCCTGTGCGGGACTTCACATCTCACTCAACTCCCCCTATATTGCCCAGCCTTTTTTCTTGGCGCTCATTTCTACTGCAATTTGTGCCGCAAGGCGGGCATTGTTTAATAACAACGCAAGATTGGCTTTTAATGACTTCTCTTGTGTTAATTCACTAATTCGTCCCAGCAGAAAGGGCGTTAGTTTTTGCCCATGAATTCCTTGTAACATCGCTTCGGCGGATGCCTGGGCAATGATTGGCTCCATTTCGGCGGCGGGAATGGAATCTGCTTGGGGGATGGGGTTGGTGACGAGGATGCCGCCTTTCATACCCAAGTTCCAGTGCGCTTTGGCAAACTCCGCAATTTCTTTTGGGCTGTCCAGGCGCACACTCACCCCCAGACCACTTTCGCGCGAATAGAAGGCGGGGAATTCATCAGTTTGGTAGCCAACAACGGGTACGCCCATCGTTTCCAAATACTCCAGAGTGGCGGGTAAGTCTAAAATGGCTTTGGCTCCCGCGCAAACTACAATGGTGGGAATTTCTGCCAGCGAGCGCAGATCGGTTGAAATATCAAAGGCTGATTCTTTGTGTACGCCGCCAATTCCGCCTGTGGCAAAAACTTTAATGCCTGCCATGTTTGCGGCGAACATGGTGCCGGCTACGGTGGTTCCGCCGTTTGCTTTTTTAACAATGGCGGCGGCAAAGTCGCGGTGACTCACCTTGAGCGTGGATTCTGATTCAGAAAGCCGCACCAGTTCTGCGTCAGAGAGCCCGACATGGATTTGTCCATCCAGCAGGGCAATGGTGGCGGGGGTGGCGCCAAAATCCCGCACCTGTTTTTCCATATCCCGCGCAAGTTTCAAGTTTTGCGGGTGGGGCAGCCCGTGTGTGATGACGGTCGATTCAAGCGCAACGATGGCGGCATTCAGGTCAAGCGCAAATTTGATTTCGGGGGCAATGCTAAAGTTTGGATGTTTCATGGCGAATTTTTTACCCAATGGTTCGTAAGATATGATATGTCATAGAGCGCTTTTTCAATTTTGGCGAGTTCAACTTGCTTTTCTTTCAGCGGTCTGCTGTCTTTTTCAATTAAAGATTTCGCCGCAATCATTTCTTTGCGGAATGCCCTTAGAATCTCTTGGGCAGTGGCAATGGCAGCGGGGTCTCTCTTTTGCATTTCGACCCGTCTTTTTGTCTGTTCCGCAGTGGAAGTTTCTGCATCGGGCAGTTTTTCAGTTTCCTTGCTTGCTGGTTTGAGCGCCGCAGGGCTTTTTGCGTAATTTTTGACAATGACTTGGTTAACCAGTTCGATCATTTCTGTCACTTCATGTTTCTTTTTTGTGCGTTCCACTGCGTTGCGTTTCTTTGCGTTTTCTTGCGCCAAATTCCACGCTTCTTTATGCTTGTCTAAAATTAAGGTGGATGGCATCTGCCAGGTGCCAATATCTATCCACTCAATGGCTACACCCAGTTTGGCAGCCTTGTCTTTGAACTCTTTTTCAAAAAATTGCGCGGTAATCATGGATCGTGATTTAAACTTGGGCGCAGCCGATTGTTTTTGCGCGCCCGCAGTTGTTTGCTGCCCGGTCATTTCGAGCCGCATTTGGGCAATCGTCTGGTCGTTGTTTAAGGCGCTGTCTACTTCTTTTTGGCTGATGGTGGCAAGGATTTCGCTCAATGTGTGCGATGTGATTAACTCTTCCAATTCTGAAATGATCAGTGGCAGGATGGTCGTGTCCCAGGGGAATTTCATTCCGGGCGGGGTCACTGGCTCAGGCGTGATGATGGTTTGATTGTAGACCAGGGCTTGCACGGCGCGTTCATCGAACAAGTAGGCGTCTCCTTGCGCTTGGTCTATGGCTGTTTTTTCACGGCGCAGAATGCTAAACATCACCTTAATGTCTTGCGCGGTGATGGGAATGCCGTCTTTGGTGCGCGATTTTACCGAAAGGTTGCTTATAAATTGGTCGTGCAGGTTGATGATGGCGTATTCGCGTTTGCCGGCTTCGTCATATTTTCCAATCTCGCGAATGCGCTCAAACCGGTCAATCTTCCAGGCGGCGCTGCGCGGGTAGATAACTTCCGGCTCGCCGCTTACTTTTTCCAGCAGCGCAATGCTGTCTAAATTAACTTGAATGGAACCTGGTCCGCCAATTAAAATGATGGGCGATTCTTCATCCCTTTGGGAGATTTTCCCTTCGTTAATTTTGATTCTTTCGTGACCGTAGCCAAAGGTAACTTCTTCCAGAAAATCAGATGCGAGGTCTTCATTTCCCAATTCGTAGACATCATCCAAATACCGCGCCGCCATAATTCTTGCCAGGTTGTAGACGACCATTAACAGCGGAATGTATTTGAAAAAACTCATCATAATGATAATGCCGATGTTAAGTGGTGTGTTGGCGCCGCTGCCAGGGATCATAACAATCATGCTAATGACGCTTAAAACAAGCCAGACTGCCATGCGGGCAACTTCGCGCCATTTGTTTCTAAATTCCACACCTTCGTCTGTTAATCCAAAGAGCAGGGATTGAAATTCAACGCTCTGTATTTTTTGTTTCATTGTGCGCCTCCGTTATCGGGAGAAGTTGGGGGGATGTTGGGGTTGTTGTCTAGCAGCCACTTCCAAATTTCATCTAATTTTCTGAGTTCTGTTTCCATGTCGCTATTGGCGGCGCTTTCGTTAAGCAGGTATTTTTTGAGCGGTTCGATTAACAGTTGCAGTGTGATGAATGGGTTTTCCTGTGGTTGGGTTGGTTTGCCGCTAAAAGGTTGCGAGGCAATGCGGGCAAAGTTTTTGCTGGCTTCTTCACGCGCGGCGGTTTCAAGCAGGGCTTCTTTTTGCTTTAGGTAACTTTCCTCTTTTTGGGCAATGTTGAGCCATTCTGCGCTCCATTGTTGAATCATTTTCTCTTCGATGGATTGCTCAAAGCATACGTCGTGAATGCGCACTTCTTTAATTTCAAGCCCGCGTGATTGCAATTGTTTAAACTCCAGGCTTTCCAGCCATTCGCCAGTTTGCAGCCCGGCATCATCCAACGCTTCTGTGCCGGCTTGCTTTACGCGCTGGTTGATGCGTTCTTCAATAATTTGCAGCCCGCTGGCGCCGTTGGGGGCAATGGCGGTAAACAGGTCGCTGAGTTTTAATTTGCGCACATATTCGCGCCAGATATTAACAACCAGGTGTGCGGGCAGTTCGTTCCATTCCATGCGCACTGTGTCTGAAGCGTCAAGTTGAATAACCTGTTTTGTGATGGCATTGCGAACCGCCTCGGCATCGAACCCATAGCGTGAAGTGACCCCGCTTTCTGTGGGCATATTTTTGGCAGGTCGTTTAATGCTAAATTTAATGCTAATGGTGGGTGAAACTTCAAAGCCATCGCGCGTTAACCCGCTGGTTTGCTGGCGCTGATTTTGACTTTCGTTTGTATCTTTTGATGTTGAAGCCGATGTGGATTTGAGAAGATATTTTTCTGCACTGAGCGGTCCAATAAATTGCAACTGTGATCGTAGATCAACACTGCCTGCAATGTATTCATTGCCTTTTGTAAATTTAATGCCGGGTCCAACGGTGTCTTTAATTTCGGTGTCGGTGCGCAAAACAAGGGCGCTGGCAGTATCGAGGATGATTAACCCCGCGCCGCGTTTGTTTGCTTCGCCTTCGTGCATAATCACCCGCCCATTTTTGACAAATAACGCAGGTCCACGGCTGCCGGTTTCAAAATTTCTGACCCGCGCGGCAATATCCTGCCGATATTTTTGGTTTTGAATGGGCAGCACAAATTGGGCAAAAAAGTAAATCAACTGGTCGCGTAGAGTGAACGCAACATACACATCGAACCCAAGCATAATGGCGCTGACAATATAATAGGCAACTGTATTTGTTGGAATTTTGAACGCCAACATCACAACTTGCCAAATGCCGTTGGCGGCAATAATCACGCCGATGGGGGTTTGCAAAAACGCGCTAATTCTGCTGAAGAAATTTTTGAACATAGTCTGTTGATTTTAAAGCAGAAATGCTGAATTGGGGAAACGGATATAAACGCCATTTTGAAAAACCAGGGCTGTTGACTGTTTTATCAGCAATTCCAAATCTGAACTCCAGTAATCGCAAATTTGGGCGATTTGAGCCGCCAACCATCCACGAATAGGTCGCGAATGCTCGAATGTGCGTTC
>DYML01000130.1:5833-9734 GCA_020721605.1 Anaerolinea thermophila | reverse complement strand
GGCTGGCGTACACAAGCATGGCTTCGGCGTCTTTGGCGAAAGGCACGAAGGCTTTCTCGCCGCTGAGGACGTAGTCGCCGCCTTCGGCTGTGGCTGTGGTCTTGAGCGCATTGGCGTCGAAGTCGAAGGTATATTCAATCAACGCGGCGGTATAGGGTCGCCAATCGCCTTCAATCACAGAGGGCAAAAACTCCTGTTTTTGTTCTTCGCTGCCGCCGAGCAAAATGGGCGTGGCGAACAGCGCGGGGGTCAGCACCGCCAACGCGCCCGCCAGGTCGCCGAAGGCAAACTCTTCCATTGCCAGCGCACCCGTCACTGCGGAGCGGTCGCCGAAGCCGCCGTAGGCTTCGGGCGTGGAGGCTTGCAAAAAGCCGAGTTCCCAGCCTTTGCCGATGAGTTTCTTCGGCAGTTCGCGGCTCTCCTCGGCATCGTGCGCGGCGGGACGCAAATCATTTTGCGCGTACTTCCCCACCGCATCCATCAACATTTGTTGCTCTTCGTTTGGTTCAAATGAATACATGTTCTCTCCTTTGGTTATCACTTCGCGCTGAGCGCAGTCGAAGCGCCATACACACGCAACGTCCTTCGACTTCGCTCAGGACGTAAATTACTTCAACAATCCATGAAACAGCAAATCGGCATATTCATCGGCAATTTTTTCTATGGATTTATCTCCTTCGGGGTAGTACCAGGTTAATGTCCAGTTCATCACCCCCATCAATGCGCGGACCGCCATGCCCGAATCGGGGCAGGCAAATATTCCCGCCGCCAAGCCTTCTTCGATGGTATCCCGCCAGAGTTTTTCAAACTTGTCGCGCTGCGGAACATGGCGGGCGTGCGATTTTTTATCCAGCGAGCGGTGTTCAAACAACAGCACCGAGGTTAAGTCGGCGTTGTCTGCCAGCGCGGATAAATAAGCGCGGATCATTTGTCTCAGTTTTTGGTCAGCGGGGATGGGTTGGGAGGTGATGGCGGCGATGTGTTCGGTCAACATGCCGAGGGCGCGTTCCAGCAGTTCCAGCAAAATCTCCTGCTTGGAGGCGACATGATGATAGAGGCTTGCCTTCTGCAAATTGACCGCCTGCGCAATGGCAGACATCGAAGCGCCATGAAACCCCTTCTGGCGAAAGACCTGTGCGGCAGCATCAAGAATGTCATCTCTGGTCATCAACTCTCCTACCCTACCGAACGGTAGGTAGGGAGAGTTTACTACCGCCTCAGATGAGAGTCAAGGATGAAGGCAAAAAGAAAAAGGCGGGCTATTTAACCAGCCGATGAGAAACTTTTACCAAAAACAAATACAGCCCAACCAGCGCCAACGCAAACCCTGCCACATTCCAACCGCCCGTAAAGGAATCACCAATAGCCAGACGCGAAAGGGTTGTAATGGGGGAAGCGTTTAACAGAGCGCTGATGGAAGTTGCCGCGAGCAAGATGAGCGAGTAAATAAATTGGGAGCGTTCACGATCTTGAAGCAGAACTGCGCCCAACATGGCTGAGGTGGAAGTCAGCGCCGCCACAATCAGCGTCAGAGTCAAAATCCAGCCGATATTTTGAATGGCAATTCCGTTCAGCCGCAGCAGAGACAGCCATGCCATGCTCTGCAAAATGGCAATGATGACCGAAGACGTGATTTTCGCCGAAACCATCCCATGCAGCGAGAGCGGCGCAGAAAGCAGAGTCGGCAAGGTGTTGTTCTCCACTTCCTCGGTCAACGAATCAACCGACATGCTGCCAGAAACAAAGGCGGGAAAAAACATCAACATCGGCAGCAGCACCGAGTAGACAAATTCAAAGGAAGTGGAAGGCTTGCCCTTCAAGTCGGCGTAACGCACGTCAATGCCGTTTTGGGCGCGCAGATCATTTTCGTATTGTTTTAGCGGCTCTTGTACCACCATGCGAATAATGGAACTGACTGCCTCGTTATCGGGCAGGTACAACTTAATCTCCGCCGTCTGCTGTGCGCCGTCCGAAACAACAAAGATGGCGCTAACACCGCCTTGAAAAAATGCAGATTCAGCCTCAGATAGCCCGTCAAAGGGGATGACCGTCAAACCGCGCCCGCTCAGAAACATCTCCAGCCGACTTTCACCAACCACGCCAATTTTAATTCCCGCCCCGCCAAATTTCATAATCGTATCCGAGTCGTACAGCGAGAGCATCCCCAGCAGCAGGGCGGACGAAAACGAAGCGATGAATAATTGGATCAGAATCGAAATAATAATAGTGCGGTCACGAATCACGGAAGTTAATTCTTTTTTGACCACCGCCCAAAATGGAATCATCACAGCCCACCTCGCATCAAAGACCAGTTATAAATAAAATGGAGCGCAGTGCCAAGCAGTAGCGCCAGGGGATAAGGCAGTTTCACTTTGATGGTCAGCCATGTGACAAAGGCAGTAAATATAAAATGAGCCGCCAGCGGCACCAGCAAAAACAAGCCTGCGCCAAACAACGCGCCAGAGACCGCCGCTTGCGAAACCATGCTGATTGAAATTAAAAGCAGAAGTTTTTCGCCCGCCAAAAAGCCCGCGCCCGAAAGAAACGAAAGCGCTAAAATATCTTTGGCAGATGTAACCACATGCCGCTCTGCCAGCACCACAATCGCAACCGACTTGACGACCTCCTCGATCAACGCCGAGGCAATCAACACCACGCCAAGAATTAAGCCCAGCGGCAGGTTGGTGGCAAATGCCAAAAAAATCACCTGCGTTAGGTAGACGATGGGAATCACCAGCAGGCTCCACATCGGCACCGACAAATACGGCTTAACATGTGCCAGCATCAGGTAAATGGCATCGGCAATCTTGCGCGTAATGGGCTTGTAACCCATCAAAAATTCCTCGTTCAACAGCCGTGTGCCGGCAAACATGGCAAAGCCAAAAATCGCCAACATGGGCAGCGAAGGGAAAAAATATTCACGCCAGCCAAACGGCTCACCGCGATACATCTTCACAGCCAAAGTCAGCGGAGAAATGTACGCCAGGTCATTGACATTTGTAAACATGGCAGGGAACACCAAATAGGCAGTGGTCATGGTGGTAACCAACATGGCAATAAATGTGGTGTCTTTAAACGTGCGGTAAAAAAGCGGCACCATTAAATAGATGGCAAATATAAAAAGGGTGGTCGGCGCAAAAATCGCCAGCGCCAGCAGCATATCGCCCTTCGTCAGCAGGGCGATCAGCGCGGTGGTGACGAGTGAAAAGGCGGCATAGGGCAGCATTTTGCCGAGGATAATCTGAAACGGCGTAATGGGCGCGGAAAGTAAAATCGTCAGGCGGCGATTGACCTTTTCATCCATAAAACTGCTGGTGAAAAAAATGCTAATAAAGGTAATGGGAAGGATGTAAAGCAGGGCAACCAGCACCTGGGCAAATGGAGCGGGCGGCGGCGTAAGCGAGGGAATGATGACCTCTTCGGGCTTGGTGACAGGCGCGGTTTCGCCGCTCTGAAAATTCTCGGCGGGCGGCTGATTCGGATTCAAATAGTTGATTCCTACCCGCAGCGGAAAGGCATCCTCCGCCGCAAAGGAATTTCCCACGCGCATCAGTTCGGCTTTTTCCAGGTACTGCTTCAACGCCCGCACCGCAAACTGTGATTTATCATCTGCGCGCGAGATGACCTGGGAGCCGTCAATCAACACATCAATAGATTGGGCGGCAAGCAACCCCCTCCCCTCAACCGCGCCCACTCGAACAACAGAGAAACGGCTGTCTTGAATGAGCGGCACATCACCCGCAACGCCCACACGGTACAAGCCGCTGCCAAGTGAAACTGTATTCCGCAGCGCCGCCACCGACACCCCAACCACAGCCAACAGCAGCAACACAGCAAAAGCGCTTGCTCCGCCGCCAAAGCGTTTTCTTAGGCGGGTCACTTCACGCCAGGCAATAACAAG
>DYML01000130.1:3523-5733 GCA_020721605.1 Anaerolinea thermophila | reverse complement strand
GGCGCGGGAAAAAGCACCACCATGAAAATGATCGCGGGGTTGGTCGAGCCCACCTCTGGCGAAATTCGCGTCATGGGGCATGATATGCAAAAGAACAACACCAAGGTCAAGCAAAAAATTGGCTATCTGCCGGAAGACAGCCCCCTGTACGAAGCAATGACCGCCCAGCAATATTTGCTATTCTTTTCCGAACTTTACCAAATGCCGCGCCAAAAAGCATTAAAGCGCATTGATGAAATTCTCACCTCACTCCACCTGACAGAGAAAACCAAATTAACCGGCGAGTTTTCAAAAGGGATGAAACGCAAAACCGCCATTGCCCGCGCGCTGCTGCACGACCCCGACTTATTAATTTTGGACGAGCCCAATTCTGGGTTAGACCCGCTGACCTCGTTCTTCATCATCAATTATCTGCGCACCCTCAAACGCCAGGGCAAGACCATCCTGTTGAGCGCGCACAATCTTTTTCATGTGGAAACCATTTGCGACCGCGTGGGCATTATCAAAAACGGCAAATTGCTGGTCTTCGACACCATGGATTCAATCCGTTCCAGGCTGGGCAGACGTGAATACCAGGTTGTCTTTCACTCGGATCAACAATTGAATTATGAACATCTTGGCGGCAACTATATTTTCCGCACCGCCGATGTGGATGGAATTGCGGGCATGTTGGAAACCGTCTCTGCCAACGGCTGGGCATTGGTGGATTTATCCATGCGCGAATCTGCGCTGGAGGAAATTTACGTCAAACTGATGGCAGACGAATAAGCGCGCCTGTGGTTACAAAAAAAAGCGCCTCTGATTTAAGTCAGAGGCGCTTTTTGTATTTTTATGCCATGTTCTTTTTCATGGAGTATTTTAGGGTGATTTTATAAATTTTGGCAAGCCGTTCTGCCATGTCTTTCGCCTCTGGGACTTCTCCCTGCGCTTCCATTTGGGAGACCAAGCCGCTCAACGAATCAAGAAATTGCTGATTGACGATTGCGTCATTTTCTTTCAACATTTTCTGCACGCCGTCATCGTCGGGCGCTTGCAAAAGTTGCTCAACAAATGCAATTTCTGGCGGGGGCGCGCTGGCTTCCTGCAAGACCTGCGCCATCTTTTGCAGTTTGCCCATGCGGGCGTAATCGTTCTTTTCTGAAGCCTGCTGTAAAAGCTGGCTCACCACGTCCACAGATTCCTGGGTAAAGCCGTCAATATTTTCGCGGGTGGCTTTTTCTACGTCGTCCTGCTTCAGCAGAGATTCAATAAAGTCCTGAATCTGTTTGAAGCGGGCTTCCATTTGCTTATCCACTTCGGCAACAAACGCCAGCACCTTCTCGCGGATTGATTCGAGGCGGGTTTTTTCTTCGCCTGTGGCTTGGTCTATTTTTTCAGTCAAAACCTGAAAGAAGACGTAATCCATGCCGCCGCGCGCCAGTGAAACATAGGCGCGAATGCGGGCGGGGCTTTGTGCTTCCAGCACAAAGTCGAGCAGTTTTTCGCGGGTCAGGCTTCTGCCGGCTTCCTGCAAAACTTTGGTTGCGGCTTCCATTTCTGCCACCGAGGCTTGCAATTCGCGCCCGAAGGCGGTCTCTTCCAACAGTTGTTTTTGCAATTCAATCAGGGCGCGGGCAATGGGTTCCTGCCCGCCTTGCATGGCGTTTTGGGCAATGCGGCTAAACAAGCCAAAGAACTGCTCGTCAATGATTGTTTCGTTTTGCTTAATTAATTCCAACCGCGCGCTGGCAGAGGTCATTTGAATCATTTTCTCGATCAGCATAATTCGCTCTTGCTGTGCTTTAATCATTTCGGAGGAAATGCCGTCTTTGTTGAGGATGGTTTCGATCATTGATTCGTAGGTAAAGTTGGCTTGCGGCTTAAATAAATAGCCTTTGCGTTTCTCTGGCGGCAGCCTGTCTACCACTTGCTTGATCAGAGGTCCCATCATTTTTTCCTGCTCGTTGAGCGACAGTCCCAGTTCTGGCGGAAAGAAGGTGAGCAGCAGTTCTTTCTCATTATCATGGTAGATGATGGGGGTGGCGATGCGACCTTCATAGCCGCAATGCGGGCAGCGGGCATAGTTGGATTGCCCGCCCAGCAGGCGTTGCTTGGAGGCGGGTTCGTGGGTTACGTCGAAAAGTTGTTCAACGGTGGCTGCTATGGTCTGGCGGCAGCGCGGGCATGTGGTTTGTGATTGTGACATAAGTAAAGTTCCGATTTTGGATTTT
>DYML01000130.1:0-3423 GCA_020721605.1 Anaerolinea thermophila | reverse complement strand
GATTGACGAATCAGCCATTACCCGCCAACAAGTTCTTCCAGCCGATTGATGTAGCCTTCCAGCACGGCGAAGGTTTCTTCTACCGCCGTGGGAGTGGTGAGGTCAACGCCTGCGCGTTTGAGTACGTCCAATGGATAAACAGATGAGCCAGATTTTAAGAAGCCAAGATAGTCTGAGACTGCATTGGGTTCACCGCGCAAAATTCTACCAGAGAGCGCATGGGCGCCGGAGATTCCGGTGGCGTAGGCGTAGACGTAATAGTCCGAGAAGAGATGCCCAAAGGTAGACCAAACCATGCCGACACGCGGGCGATCTACTTTTACTTTGGGACCAAAGCCCTCGCTGAACAGGTCTGCCATGAGCGTCTGCATCGAGTCGGCAGTCAGCGCTTCGCCGCGTTCCACTCGCTGATGCGTTTCCAGTTCAAAACGAGCCAGGGTGGGCATTTGGAAGAAATAGCGAAAGAAGTTCCCGCCAACGGCTTCTTCAATTAACGAAATGAGAAAGTTTTTGTCGGTGACAGTTTGGAGCAAATGCCCGCGCAGCATGGCTTGATTAAAGTTGGAGGCAACTTCTGCAACGAACAAGGAGTAATCCGAATAGGTCAGCGGCTGATTTTTCCATGTCAGGTAGGAATGCATGGAGTGACCCAGTTCGTGCGCCAGGGTACTCATGCTGCCAACTTCATCGGTGTAACTCATCATAATAAATGGGTGCATACCAGAGGCGCCCCAGGAGAAAGCGCCGTTGGATTTGCCCTGATTGGGGTATACATCCACCCAGCGTTCTTTAAGACAGCCCCTGCGAATGGTGTCGGTGTAGTCCTTGCCAAGGGGCGCAAGGCTGTCGCAAATTAATTCAACTGCTTTTTCGTAGGGGATTTTGGTCTTCTTTTTGGCAATGGGCGCCCACATATCGTAGTATTGAATTTCCTTCAATTTTAATGCCTTGCGCCGAATTTCAAAATAACGATGCCAAATGGGCAGGTTTTTTTGGAAGGTTTCGATCAGGTTGTAAAAAACTTCAGTGGGAATATTATTTTCAAAGAGGGAGGCTGCGAGAGAGTTTTCGTGTTTGCGCGCCTGGCTGTAAAAAACATTGGCTTTGATGGAGGTGGTCAGGTTGGCGGCAAGCGTGTTCTTAAATTCAAGGTGCTTGTCCATGTAATTTTGAAACGCGCTTTGCCGAACCTTGCGATCGGGGTATTCCATTAAAGCGCTGTGAAAATTACCCTGGGTGAGTACAATTTTTTTGCCTTTGCTATCTATAGCCGGAAGAAATTTAAAATCGGCATTAAGCAACATGCTGGTGCTGTTGCCCGCCCCGCCCAATGGGTCGCTGACCATGCCCAATACTTCCTCTACTTCCCCAGAGCGAACATGCGCCTGCTTGCGAAATAAATTTTCCATGTTGTGCGCATGAATTGCCAGGCTGGGATTTTGGCTCAACCACTCATCCAATTTGGCTTTTCCAATTTGAAGTAATTCGGGGTTGATAAAGGCAATGACGCCAGCCGCCTGCCCGTAGACCGCCTGTGCCTTGCCGTACATGGCGGTAGAAGTTTGGTTGGTGGTATCCACATTGTACGAAAAACCGGCATACACAAAAACCTGCATCAAGCGTTTCATAAATACCTCCACTTGATCCAGCGCCTCAGCCAGCGCCTCGGCGCTTTCGCCCAGCCTGCCTTCATATTTTTTAATTTGCGGCAGGTCGGCAAGAATCTGATTTACTTCTGCCTCCCATTCTTTTTTAGATTTAAAAACACTTTCCGCGTTCCAAGTGTATTTTTTACTTACTTTACTGCGGGGTGGAATTGAGTGTGGCATATAAGTTCCTTTTACAAAAGTGGGCTATTTTACCTGATTTAGAAACGCCTCGGCAGTGAAAAACAAATCTTTGCGCCGTTATGAATTGCCGCATCCGCCCAAATGCGCCCGCCGTGCGCTTCCACAATGGCGCGCGCCAGGTATAAACCCAAACCAGCGCCTTTTGTGTGCCGCACGGCAGTAGTGGAGCGGTAGAATCGGTCAAAAATATGCGGCAGGTCGTTGGCTTCAATGCCAGAGCCTTCGTCGCTGACGCAAATCACCACCTGATCAGGGCGCTCGCAGCCGCTGATTTTAATTTCGCCCTGCGATGCGTACTTTAATGCATTGGAAACCAGGTTGGAAAGTACCTGCTCCATGCGCGTTTCATCGCCAATAATAATGGGAAAATTTTCGGGGAAATCGGTTATCAGGTGATGTTTGGCAGACTGCGCTGCAAAACGCGACACCACCCGCCGCCCCAAACTGGGGATGGAGACATCGGCTTGGTTCAGGCTAAGACCACCCGCCTGCAAGCGAGAAGCATCCAACAAGTCATCAATCATCTTCGAGAGGCGGTCTGCTTCCTCTTCAATAACCGCCAGAGAGTCACTGATGGTGGCTTTATCCCATTTGGCGTCATCGCGGCGCAAGGTGGATGCGTAGCCCTTAATTAAGGTAACTGGGGTGCGCAGTTCGTGGCTGACAATGGAAATAAAGGTCGCCTTAATTTCGTCCGCCGTGCGAAAGTGGGTAATATCACGCACGCTCACAAAGACATTGCGCAGTTTATTTTGGTCCGAAAGCAGGGGCGCATAAGTAATGCCAACAGGCAGGTGCGGCGGCTGTGGAAGTTGAATATCACCTTCCACATAAAGCGTAATATTGGGGGGTAGAGGCCAGCCGCGCGCCACAGATTCTTCGAGGGTGGCGCCCTGCGGCGCCTTCTTCCAGCGAATAATTTGGGCATGTTTTTTGCCTACAATCTCTTCGCGCGGCAGGCGATATAGTTTTTCAAAGGCGGCGTTGCAGCGCTCAATTGTCAAGTCTTCGCTTAAGATGAGAATGCCATCCGCCGCCGAATCAAGCAGGGCATCGAGGCGTTGTTTTTCATAAGAAACTTGCCCGTACAACTGAGCGTTGAACACGGCAATGGCAGCCTGGTCGGCAAAGGATTGCAGCAGCACGCGGTCATTGGGGGTGAACATATCTGGATAGTTGCGGAAGATGAAGATGACGCCGATCACCTGCCCATGCGCGGCAAGGGGCAGCCCCGTGCCGTTGAGCAACCCCATGCTGACGGTGTAGGTCAGTTCCTTTAACATGCGGTTCAGTTCGCGCACATCCAGTTCGACCATTTTTTCCTCAGCCAGCAAAGGCGTGAGATAACTGAGGAACGCGGGAGCGATTCCATGCGCGGCAGAAACGCTCCAGCCTTCGGGGCGTTTGAGCGCGATCAGCCCCGCCTGCCCCGCCAACATCTCAATGGAGACGCGCAAAATACGCGCCAGTAATTTCTCAAGGTCAAGTTCTTGAGTGAGCAGGCGTGAGATTTCGAGCAAATAATCTCGCTGACGAACGCGAAAATCGGGAAGGATGTTGGCTGGGAGCATGA
>DYML01000129.1 GCA_020721605.1 Anaerolinea thermophila | reverse complement strand
TTCTTTTGCGCTAAGGTAGGCATTGCCAAGTAGAATGGTCTTGGCTTCCTCGCTTTTTCCTGCCTTGTCCAGCGCAATCATTTGATCCAGGTAGGGGCTAAAATTTGCCTTGGCGGAAGAATATTCATCAAATGTTTTTCGCATTTCCTCCGTTTCAATCAGCGCTTCGTACTCTGCCGCAGTTGAATCCATTTGCGCTGAAAGTTCGTTGATTGTGTCGTAATTTTTTTTCTGGGCTTCTGCATCTTCTGTTAAAATTGCATCCCGGATATTAACGCGAATTCGTTGAAAGGAAACTCCCATCTCATTTAATTGCATAATGGGCACTGTGTAATTTTCATACAGGCGCGTATCTGCTTTATCTATCACGCGGATGTAGAGAATGCCAAATATCCCCACAACTCCTGCGATGATGCCCATGATAACAAAAGAGCCGATTAACTTTACGCTTGTCTTGAGGTTGTCAATCCATTTCATTATTTTCTCCTTGTAAAAATATTTGTCTTTGTTTTATTCCGCCATTGCCCATTCTTTAATTTCTTGGCGTATATTGCCTATTGGTATGAATATGGGTTGGGGCAGGGCAATAGCGCTGCTCAGATCAATCTGTTCTGCCAGCCCAATATTGAAGCGGCATAACGGGCATTCTCTCATTGCTTGAGCCAGAAGGCAGCATTTGCATGTGGCTATGTAAGATTCGATCTTCTCTTTTTCGCTCATGGTTTCATCCTCTGTTAAATCTGTTCAGTTGCCAGCCTAAAGGGACTGCATCAAATTTATGTCATTGTAAGAAATATGTTTTTTTTGCATAATAAAAATAAAGATAAGAACTCATTAATATTGCGTGAATTAATGGCGTTGCATTGGCGGTTGATTTTTGCTCTTGTTGAAGGTGGTCTGAAATTCCCTCTTGGGAATTTTTCTGGCGGCGTAAAATTCACCTGTTTTTTATGGGGATTGCCGCCAAAATGGGTATACTGAAAAATGATTTGAAAGTATCGGTAAAACGCATTTTCATATTTTGGGGCAGCCCCAGCCCGCAATGCCAGATATTATTTTCATGCAGCCAATTGCGCTGATACTCTGTCCAAATTTTGCAAGTATTAGTAGAATA
Source organism: Anaerolinea thermophila (assembly GCA_020721605.1). Classification (GTDB taxonomy): domain Bacteria; phylum Chloroflexota; class Anaerolineae; order Anaerolineales; family Villigracilaceae; genus Villigracilis. The sequence continues at coordinate 8,691 of DYML01000129.1, read as the reverse complement.
AAAAATAATTGTATTTTTGACCCACGTTTTTTTGATGAGGCGCTTGTGAATTCTTTTGAGTATGTGACCACAGAAACAGAACAAGTACAACCTGAGCCAATCGAAACTCAAACCGTTGCGCGCCCACCCGCGCCTGTTGCCGACCCAGCCCCGCAAATTTCCATTGAAGAGCAAGTCCCTGCGGTACACATCGGCAATGATCAGGCGCTTCAGGCGGTCTCCATCCCGCAAATTTCTTACGAGTTGTCCTATTCCTGCCTGCTCATTCCCCGTTTTAGCGATCATTATTTAACAGGGGACATCGTAGAAGATTTGTCGCTTTGGGTGAAGCAGGTTTGTGTTTCCTACGGCTGGCGCTTAATGGACGTTATGATTCGCCCTGGCTATCTTCAATGGATTATGACTGTTCCACTCACCGCAAACCCTGCCCAGTTCATCCGCATTGCGCGCCGTCAAACTTCACAGAAAATCATGGAAAATTATCCGCGTTACAAACGCCAAAATCTGTCAGATGATTTTTGGGCGCCCGGCTTTTTTGTGGCGCCCGGAGCGCAATTTCAATCCATAGAGATTGTCAACGGGTTCATTCTTCAAACACGCAGGAATCAGGGAATTTCCTAACTTTAGATTATTGCAAAATCTGTTGCACAAAACATCGCCCGCCGTCCTACATTTTAGGACGGCGGGCGATTTCTTTGTTTTAAAGGATTTGCGCAGCGGATAGCCGCATGATTGATATGAATATGGATGAACCGCTAAAGATTTTAATGATTATACCGATGCTAGATTCAGAGTTAAATTCGTTCTGGAGGCAAACATGAGCAACGTCATTGAAACCGATATTTCCAATTTAATGGTCGCTCGGCGGTTGTTGGAAATTGAGAAAAATGCAGAGATGCGCCGCAAAGGAAAGCATGTGGAAGAAAAGTCTGCGTTGGAATATTTTGAAGAGGATCAGGTATTGCTCAGCGCATCTGCCTCATCTGCCCAAAGCGCAGAAGCAACCCCCATGCCCTCGATTGAAAATATCAACCTAAATCTGGCTGACCTGCATAAAACGGAAGCAGACCTGGCAAACGTTTCAAAGCAGGCTCAGGCAAATACCGCCACAGAAGGACTCAAGATAACCAGCAGTCAGACGGTTGAGATCAAGATGGAACTGCGCTATCGGTCTAACGCGCCGCTGGAAGGGCTGGTGGTTCATGATCGTAATTACGCCGAATCTGATCGTTACCTCTACAAGTTTTCTGACGGCTCTACTTTTACAATCCTCGATAAGTGGACGCAGAAAAGTACCACCATTTGGGGCGACCCTCATGTGGACGTTGATGATGTGGCAGGCAATACGGATGGAGATTTCAAGGACTTACAATCGAGCGATGACTTTACCACCTTTATGCTTCAGGATGGCGCGCGCGTGACTTTCAAGGCAAAGGATGCGGGAATTATTGAGCAGGTGGATATTTATAAAGGCACTCAGCATGTGGTGGGAGTTGGATCAGCTGCCCAGGAATTTTCACCCGAAACCGGGCTTTTCTCCAAAACGGTCTTGCGGGATGGCGCGCTTGCTGTAAATGCAACTCCCATGGGCGATGTGATTTACGCGGGCGGCGATGGAAATGACTGGTTCGACTCCAGCAATAAACTTATTTGGGGCAAAACCACCGGCGCAGTCGTAACTCAACGTCCCTCGGCTACATTAGAGTTTTATTACAGACAAACTATTTCACAATCTATCGCGGTGCAAACAATTTCCAAAAGTGTGTAACACATTCTGTTCGTAGTATTTTTAGTGCGTTCCAAATAAAGAATAGGAACGGGGGTAAGTCAAAAATATATCGCGCCTCCCTGAATAAAATTTCACTGGGCTATTTTGTGGCTGCTGCTTGATGAAATAATTTTAGCCAATCTTTATATTCCTTTCACGGTCTCTTTACACGAAAAAAACAGGCGCTATGCTAAAGTTACGCATGAATAACCGCCTGCGCTGGATGATAACTTGCTTACCCAGACGGCAAGGAAGATACCCATGATTTTTCTTACCCGCACCAATGGCATTAAGTTTTATATCAATCCCGAATTGATTCAACTTGTAGAAGCCACCCCAGACACCGTCATTACCCTGGTAAACAACAAAAAGTTTCTGGTTAAAGATACCCCGCAAGAAATTGCAGAGCGTTTTATTGAATATCGCCGCAAAACACTGGCGCCGTTTTCTGCGCAAATATCTGATCAATAATCCCCCCCCCCATTTACTTTTTATACGCGGCGCATTGACGCAGCAAGATTAATACGAGGAGTCATTTATGGACATTGCCACAATTTCAGGATTGATCTTGGCTTTAACAACGCTGACGGTTGTGTTGATTATGGACGGTGGATCGCCGGCAGAACTGTTCGCGCACCCTTCTGCAATCATCCTTATTTTTGGCGGCTCGCTTGGCGCAACCATTATCACCTCTCCTTTGCAAACCGTACTTAAATTGCCGCAATATATTTTGCAAGCCTTCACCACCAATAAATTTGATGCAAAAGAAACCATTGAACTTTTGACCAAAATGGCAGATAAAGCCCGTCGTGAAGGGCTGCTGGCATTGGAAGATGACAGCAAAAAGATTACCGATAAATTTCTAAAAAAAGGCATCATGATGGTCGTGGACGGCGTAGACCCCGAACAAGTGGCGGCAATTATGGAAACCACCATTGAGCAAATGCGCACTCGTCATAAGCGCGGCATTGGCTTCTTTTCTGCGGCGGGCGGGTACGCCCCCACTTTTGGCATCATTGGCACGGTGATGGGGCTAATTAACGTCTTAAAACAGTTGGATAACCCCAGCGCCCTGGGCGAATCGATTGCCGCCGCATTTTTGGCAACCTTGTGGGGCTTGCTAACTGCCAACCTAATTTACCTGCCCATCGGCGGAAAAATTAAAGCAAAAAGTGAAGAAGAGGCGCGCAGCCGTTACATGCAGTTGGAAGGCATTCTTGCCATTCAGGCGGGCGAAAACCCGCGCATTGTCCGCGACAAATTAACTGCCTTCCTGCCCCCCTCTGAGGTAGTGGGCGATCAGCCCGAATCTGGCAAAGCCAACGCTGCGGATAAGAAAACCGCCAAGGTACAGGCATCATAATGGCACACCGTGAAGAAGAACACGAAGAACACCCCGACGAGCGCTGGCTGGTTAGTTATGCCGACTTTATTACCCTGCTGATGGTTTTGTTTGTCATTCTTTACTCGATGGGGCAGGTGAATGTAGAAAAATATAAAATGCTCGCCGACAGTATGCGCACGGCTTTTACGCTGGGCGGCGCATCTCAAGTTGTAGACAGCCAAATTGATCAGGCGGGCGGCACGATGGAAGATGGCACATCCAAACCGATTGTGGTGCCAGGTATTCCTGAAGGACCTACCCAGTCCGAAGAAGTTGCCGGACAATTGACCGCCATGTTGTCTTCTCAAAACTTGGGCAATCAAGTCAGCGTGCAGACCAATATTGAAGGGGTGTTGATCTCACTGAGCGAGCGCCTGATTTTTCAAAACGACCATGCCGACCTGCCGCCAGAAGCGCTGCCCGTGCTGAATACCATTGTGGAAATGCTGCGTCCCATTCAAAACAAAGTACGCTTGGTGGGGCATACCAGCAACGTCCCATCCAGTAACCCACTTTATCCTACCAATTGGGAATTATCTTTGGCGCGCGCAGTATCGGTTGCAAAATATTTGATAAATTCCGGCATTGCGCCCGACCGATTTATTGTTTCGGGGCAGGGAGAATATGCGCCGATCTTTCCAAACGACACCGAAGAACACAAGCAGCTTAATGCGCGGGTTGAAATTATCATCATTTACAAAGTGGATAGCGCCATCATTAACCTGAACACCCCCAATATTGCGCCGTAGCCTATTTTGTCAAATCCCACCCCGTTTGTATTTTTTAGTGGAGGCACATGTTAGACAAAATTCTAAAAATTCTAAATGTCATTACACAAGTCATTCTTCTCTTGACTGCATTTGTGTCGCTGATTACAGCCTATGTTGTATTTGCGCCCGATGAACTCCCCAAGCCTTTTCGGCTGGTTTACAACTACGACGCTTCATTTACTACGCCCCCAGTGCAGGCGGTTGTTGAAACTGTCGCTCAGAAGCAGGAAGCCGCTCCCGTTTCAGCGGCGCATGAATTTGTTCCGGGCGAAGGCATTATGCTCAATATGTCCACCAAGATCATTAATCTGGTAGACCCAACCGGGCGCAAGTATATTCGCTTAACCATCGTAGCGGAGTTTGCGCCGGACGACCCCGAATACGCATCACTGCCAGAGGAGGAAAAAGCAGCCTACTTGACCGCCTTTGAAGAAAAACTAAACTCGCGGCTGCCCATTATGGATGATACCGTCATTACCCTGCTCTCGACCAAAACCTATGAAGATCTCTACACTGCTGAAGGCAAGGAGAAACTGCGCATGGAAATTATACAAATTCTTTCCGAAAAACTGGTTGATCTTCATATCCTCTCCATTTATTTTACAGAATTTGTGGTTCAGTAAATTATGTTAGCCCAATCTGAAATTGACGCTTTATTGTCTGGTGCAATTGATATAGACCAGAAACACGGCGGAGAGCGTGTCAATCTTGCAGACATGATGAGTCTGCCGGGGGAACGCCGCAGCGCCGAAACCGCCGGCGAAAAGAAAGTTCAAACTTATAATTTTTGGTCGCCCGCCAGGTTTTCAAAAGAGCAAATGCGCGCGGTGGAGTTGGTTCACGAAGACCTGTGTGAACGCCTTACCACATCTCTGCCAACTTTTTTAAGAACCAACATCCGCCCGCGTCTGGCGTTAATGGAGCAGGGGCGCTTCCATGACTTCATCAAAGATTTTCCCGAACACACCTTGTTTCACTTAATTTCACTTGCGCCGCTGCCGGGTCACATGGTCTTGACCATGAGCCTGAATGTCAGTTACCTAATTTTAGAGCAGCGCCTGGGTGGAAAAATTGAAGGGCGTTTTTCCGAGCGTACCCTGACTGAAATTGACCAATCTCTTTTGCGCGGGCTGGTCGAACACATGCTCGGCGATGTAAAAAGCGCCTGGACGAAAGTGGTCTCGCTGGAGCCGTCTCTCGAAGACAGCACCATAAACCAGCACTGGGTGCAAATGATGATGGGCAATGAGCGCGTTTTATTAATTGCCATAGAAATTAATATTCAGGGCGTTACGGGAACCATGAGCATTTTTATCCCCTTTAATACCTTAAAGCCCATTGTAGATGTATTAAACCCGCACATCTGGATTGCAGGGCGCAAGGAACATCAACAAAATCCTGCCGTGCGCCAGATGGCAATTCAAACCATGCTTAAGGCGGTCATCCCCATGAAGGTGGTTTTGGGAACTGCCGAACTTGCATTACAAGATCTGCTGCGCCTGACTGTTGGCGATGTAATTGAACTGGATACCAAAATTGACAGCCCACTGGTTGTGCATGTTGCAAATAAAAAACAATTCTATTCCCGTGTGGGAAAATCCGGCAAACGTATCGGCGTTCAAATTACCGGAGTTTATCGTGAACATGATGATCTTCAAGCAGGCGAATAACAAAGGTGAAACCCCATGGAAAATATGATCAACGTTAATGAAGAAACCCCAGCCAAACCCGTTGCCGAGATACACAAAGGCGGTTCTGAAAATTCCAAAATCAACAATATTGACTTGTTGATGGATGTAACCCTGCGCGTTTCTGTGGAACTGGGGCGCACGCGGATGCAACTGGCGCGTATTTTGGAACTGCAACACGGCTCGGTGGTGGAGTTGGATCGGTTGGCAGGTGACCCAGTGGATGTTTTGGTCAATGACCGCATGGTGGCACGCGGCGAAGTGGTGGTGGTGGACGATAAATTTGGCGTCCGCATCACTGAAATGGTTTCGTCAAGCGGCGAAAAAGTGACCTCCTAATGTCCGAACTTACAACCTTCCTTCGCAAATGGTTTGAAAGCAGCACAACACGGCAAAAAATATTTGCCGCCTTGCTGGCTTGCAGTCTTCTAATCACAGGCGTACTCTTAACTTTGGGCGACTCGTCAAAAACATCCAGCGACCCGCTTGACTCGCTGCCCTTTTATTATTTGAGCGCCTTTGTAAAACTGCTTGCCGTTTTGCTGTTAATTGTGGGCAGTTCTGTCATTCTTCGCCGTTGGCAGCAGGGCGCAAGCAGCGGAAAGACAACCCGTCAACTGCGCCTGCTCGAAACCATTCGCATCTCTCCCAGGCAAGCCCTTCATCTCATTGCCATTGGCGACCAAAAAATATTAATTGGCGCCACCGACCAACAGATTTCTCTCATTGCACAGGCGGCAGGTGATGTTCAGCCCGTGTTTGCCCAACCCCAGCCAGGCTTGAACTTTGATTCTGTGCTTCAATCTTTTCACGCGCCCGCCGAAAATTTGACAGCAAAGGAGTAAAAATCATGGCTGCCCGCATAATTTCCAAATCACCGCCCATTGCCCGCCGAACCAACCGCTCATTTGCCCAAATTGTTATTTTGCTTGTTTTTCTTCTTTTATTAAGCGGCTGCTCGGCTGTGCCAGGCGTTTCGCTGACGGTGGAGGGTCAGTCGCCGCAGCCTAAAGAAGTGACTTCGGGCGTGCAATTACTGGTGTTAATGACCGTGCTTTCGCTGGCGCCTTCCATCTTAATTTTGGCAACTTCTTTTACCCGCATTGTCATTGTGCTATCCATGCTGCGCACCGCAATTGGCACCCCTTCCATTCCTCCCAATCAGGTGGTCATTGGGCTGTCTTTGCTGCTCACTTTTTTTATTATGGCGCCTGTTTACAAAGAGATGGACGCAACCGCAATTCAACCTTTTTTGAATGAACAAATAGACCAAAAGACGGCGCTGGCGCAAGCCCAAAAGCCAGTTCGTGAATTTATGTTTAGGCAAACCAGGGAAAAAGATATTCAACTGTTTCTTGATTTGGGCAACGAACCACAGCCTGCCACCGTGGATGATATTTCCACCGTGTCTTTATTCCCCGCTTTTGTCATTAGCGAACTGCGCACCGCGTTCACCATGGGCTTTGTGATTTATATTCCCTTTTTGGTGATAGACCTGGTTGTTTCCAGTATTTTACTTTCAATGGGTATGATGATGCTGCCGCCCTCGCTGATTTCTTTGCCCTTCAAAATTCTACTGTTCGTCATGGTAGACGGCTGGTATTTAATTGTCCGCAGTCTTGTCTTAAGCTTTACAGGCAGCGCGTGAGGTAAAAATGACTGAAGCCTATGTTCTCACTTTGGGTCAAAATGCAATTGTAATTTCCCTTATTTTGGCTGGACCTATTTTGCTCGTCAGCCTCTTAATTGGCAGTTTGGTTAGCCTGGTGCAAGCCGCCACTCAGATCAACGAATCTACGCTGATTTTTATTCCCAAATTAATGGGCATTGTGCTGGTGCTGGTTATTCTTGGCTCGTGGATGTTGCAACAGGCAATGACCTTCACCCACGCCCTGTTTACCAGTTTGCCTAATTTAGTGCATTAGAACGCCGCTTTAGGTGCCGCAATGCTCTCACCCAGAGTTCAAAAAATTGTCGAGTCGGTTGCCAGCCTTCGACCCATGCCATCCAATGTCGCTCGTATTTTAAGTGAAGTTGAAAAGTACGATGTCACTATGGATGATTTGGTTGGGCTGATTGGGCTGGATCAAGCTTTAACCGCTTTGGTTTTGCAAATGTCCAACTCGGTCTCGCTGGGCTATTCCCGCACCTGTTCCACCTTGCGCGAAGCGATTATGCTGATTGGTCTGGGGCGGCTGAAAACAATTTTATTAACCTCTTCCGCCACTTCGATGATGAATCGCGGGCTGAGCGGCTACCACTTGGGCGCAGGTGATTTGTGGCATCATTCCCTTGTGACTGGCGTGGCATCCGAATGGCTGGCGCAAGCCTTGCGTTACCCCAACCCCGAAGAAGCCTACGTCTCTGGCTTGCTGCACGACATTGGGAAACTGATTTTGGATCAATTTGTGTTAAGCGATTACCACACCGTGTTTGCCCATGTGCAAAAATATCATGCGCCGCTCTGGCAGGTGGAAGAAAAACTAATCGGCATTGATCATGCCACAGTGGGCGGCTTAATTGCCGAACATTGGAACTTCCCCGTTGTGCTGGTGGATGCCATTCGCTTTCATCATGTTCCATGCTTTGCCCGCATTAATCAGCGCCTGCCCGCCATTGTTAACTTGGCAAATTCTTTTGCCAAACAGTATGAACTGCATCCCTCCCCCTTCTTAAATTCCGATATTCACCCGGAAGCCTTAAACATTCTTCAACTGAGCGCGGCAGAGGTTGAAATGCTGAAGTTGAAGATGCAAAATTCCGGGCTTTTCCCCGCCCTCACCCCCACTGGATAAAACATGAAACGTGAAGCCCTCTCTGTCCTTGTTTTTGAACCCAACAGACTCCAATCGGACTTAATCAAACTGGCGTTAATTCGCCACCACATGCGCCCCATAATCTGTACTCAGACCGCTGACTTGCGCCAGCAATTAACATACTCTCCGCCCGATGCGCTGCTGCTAGATACCTACCTGCCCGCCCAAAACGGCTTGGATCTGATAGCCCAACTCAGCGCCGATACGCTGCTAAATCGAACCAAGTTTTTTTTCATCTCCTCTATGGCATTTCCAGAGATTGTTC
>DYML01000128.1 GCA_020721605.1 Anaerolinea thermophila | reverse complement strand
ATGAAGGATGAATGATGAAGGATGAATGATGAAGGATGAATGATGAAGGATGAATTTACACATGATCATTCCGCACCATGCCCGTCAGCAGGGATGCGGCGTGGGCGTCTTTTGACCAATGCTCCATGCCGGTCACGCCGCGCAGGGCGGTGAGGTAATCCAAAATATGGATGATGCGTTCGCGTTTGATCCAGTAGTCGCTGAGTTCGGTTTTGAGGTAGTTCAAGCCTTCACGCGGATCTTCGGTCTTGGCGGCAGCAATTCCAAATCTAAAATTTCCGACACCGCCAAGGAGCATGATTTTGTTGTTTTTTCAAACCGTCCACGAATTTTTCACGAATAAACGAATGTCCGATCACAAATTCGAGCATTCATGACCTATTCGTGGATGGTTGGCGGCTCAAATCGTCCAGTTTTGCGATGATGGGGTTCAGATTTGGAATTGCCGCATTGAGGCAATTTTGTAAAATATTCTCCCGCCCTCGAATAAAAGTATAATCACCCCATGCCCAACGACCTCTTCGACCACGCCATGCAAGACCGCCTGAAAAGCGAAGCACCTCTCGCCGCGCGGATGCGCCCGCGCACTTTGGAGGAATATATCGGGCAGGAACATATCGTAGGCGAAGGCAAACTTCTGCGGCGCGCCATTCAAGCGGATAAACTTTTTTCATCCATCATTTTGTGGGGACCTCCTGGCACGGGCAAAACCACGCTGGCACAGGTGATTGCCAATAGCACCAAAAGCCATTTTGTCACCCTCTCCGCCATTCTTGCGGGCAAAGCAGATTTGCGCGTGGTGATTGACGAAGCACTGGAACGCAACCGCCTGCATCGCACCAAAACCATCCTCTTTGTAGATGAAGTCCATCGTTGGAACAAAGCCCAGCAGGATGCACTTCTGCCCCACGTTGAAAACGGGACATTTACTCTGATCGGCGCAACGACTGAAAATCCATACTTTGAGGTAATCAAGGCGCTCATCTCGCGCTCGCGCGTTTTTCAACTGCGGAATTTAAATCAAACTGAAACGGGGATTCTGATTGACCGCGCCCTCAACGACAAAGAACGCGGCTACGGCGGCAGGAAAATTTCGCTCGACCCCGATGCGCGAAATCACCTAATTGAAGTTGCCTCTGGCGATGCGCGCAACGCGTTGAACGCCATCGAACTGGCAGTGGAATCCACCGCGCCTGACAAGGACGGCGTGATTTATGTCACGCTGGATGTGGCGCAGGAATCCATTCAGCGCCGCGCGGTTTTGTACGACAAGGATGGCGATGCGCACTACGACACCATCTCCGCCTTCATTAAATCAGTGCGCGGAAGCGACCCCGATGCGGCTTTGTACTGGCTGGCAAAAATGATCTACGCGGGCGAAGACCCCAAGTTTATTTTACGGCGGCTGATTATTTTGGCAGGCGAAGACATTGGGCTGGCAGACCCAATGGGATTGGTCGTCGCCAATTCAGCGGCGCAAGCCTTTGAATTTATCGGCTTGCCCGAAGGAATTTACCCCATTGCCGAAGCCACCCTCTACCTTGCCACTGCGCCAAAATCCAACAGCGCGGCGGCATACTTTCAGGCGATGAAAAAAATCGAAGAAGAAGGACAGGTCTCGGTGCCGCGTCACCTGGCGGATGGCAACCGCGATGCCGCCGCAACGGGGCAAGGCAAAGATTACATTTATCCGCACGACATGGAAGGTCACTTCACGCCGCAGCAATATTTGCCCAAGCGATTACTCGGCACCTATTTTTATGCGCCATCACAAGAGGGCTACGAATCTCAAGTCGCTGCGCGGCTTGAGATGTGGCGCGAGGCACAGCGCAAAGCATTGAACTTTGAGCGGCGCGAGAATATGCCTGCGATGAGTGAAGATGAAATCAAAGAGATGAAGCGGAAGATCAAATAACATGGATGAAATTCGCCCCTGGCTTTACATTGGAAATTACAGCGACACTCAAAATAAAGAACGTCTTGATTTCAATTCCGTTCAAGCTGTTCTGCAACTTGCCGCACCCGTCAATCATGCTGATATCACATCTCTGTATTTACCAGTTAAAGATATGAGTCCAATCTACCCTCAATTTTTCAAGGAAGGCGTGGAGTTTGTGCGCGGTGAAAAAGAAAAGGGACACACAATACTCATTGCCTGTGCGGCGGGTATTAATCGCTCAACAGCATTTTGTATTGCAAGTTTAAAAGAGATTGAGGGATTATCATTATTGGACGCTTTCAAGGAAATCAAAAAAAATCATTCCCATTCAATGCCGCAGGAAATGGTTTGGGAATCACTTTGCAGGTATTACAAGGAAGACACATCCTACATCGACTTGCTCCGCGCTTCTGCGGAATATTATTAATTGGAAAATAACAAATGCCACTTTTATTGCTCATCCGTCACGGCGAAAACGAATACGTCAAAACTGGCAAAATGGCAGGCAGGCTGCCTGGGGTTCATCTCAATGAACGGGGGCAAAAACAGGCTGAAGCGTTGGGTGAAGCGTTGAAAAATGTGCCGCTCAAAGCCATTTATTCCAGCTCGTTGGAAAGGGCGATGGAGACCGCAGCCCCCATCGCATCCGCGCGAAAATTGCAAATCATTCAGGAACCTGATTTGATGGATGCAGACATCGGCAAGTGGCAGGGCAAATCGTGGAAGGTGTTGAGCCTGACAAAAGTTTGGAAGATCGTGCAACACGCCCCTTCGCGCTTTCGCTTTCCCGATGGTGAATCGTTTCCTGAAATTCAAACGCGGGTTGTGAATGTGCTGGAACGCATAGCGCAAAAGCACAAGCCGCAAGATGTGGTGGCGGTGGTCTTTCACGCCGACCCCATCAAACTGGCGGTGGCGCATTTCATTGGGCTGCCGCTGGATCATTTCCAACGGCTCGGCTGTGACACAGGTTCAGTGACGGCGCTGCATGTAAATGAAGCGGGGGCAAATTTGGTGAAGTTAAACCAGCGCCCGCCGTTCGATTTCTTAAAGAAATAAACAAAAAAAAACTGGCAGTCCATGACCGCCAGTTTTTTATCGAAACTTAATTAATTAGCGCCTGCCCCCACGGAAGACGCCCCCAGAGCCAATGCCTGTACCCACCGGTACGCCTGTGCCAATTGGCAATCCAGAACAGTCACAAATGCCATCCAAATTTAGATCGTCACAAACACCGTCCAGGTTTGCATCGCAAGTTCCATCGCCAACGCCCGTTCCAACCCCGGTGCCATCACAAATACCTGTTCCAGTTCCTATTCCAACGCCGCCGTTTCCGTGATCGCCGGGTCCACCCATAGCCAGCGCGGCACTCGACACAGTCATAGCAACAAGCAGGGCAAGCACAAAAGCCAAATAGATGTTCCGTTTCATTTTTTGATCTCCTTTTTATTTCATTAACTTACTGGTGAATGACGTAACTGCATTCCTTTCATCTGCGATTGAATACATGTTAACAACCAAAGGTAAAGATTTATTAAAGAAATAAAAAAGGGGCGATAAAGAACTTTTAAGGGGAAAATCAAAAAACGCATTGCAAATTCATATCACTTCCACAACTTTGCCAACTCAGTCAGCGACTTGTAATACGGCTCAATGCTGGGGATGTAGTGCCGTTCATCCTTTGCGTGCGGACCAATGCCCGTTTGCCCCCAGACGACTGCCTGCCCGCCCGGAGCGAATCTTGCGCTGGTGCCTGGGAGTTTGCGCCCAATTCTGGGTTCTTCACCCGAAACATTTTTCACGGCTTGAATGAGCGCCAGCAGAGCGGGGTTCTGCGGGTCGCAGGCTACCCCATTTTCCATAACAGAAAATTTGGCTTCCAAATTATTTTCGGCGCAATAGGCTTCCACATCTTTACGCAGGGCAGAGGTATCATCTTGCGGGATGGGGCGAATCTCGACGCCGAGGATGCCTTCGGCGGCGGTGACGTTGTAAACGCCAGGCGTGCCAACGCTGATGAAGGGGAATTTGGCTTGCGATTGCCAGCCATCGGGTGATTTTAATGTGAGATGTTTTGCGAAGATTTCGTTTAAGGCGCTGCGGGCGTTGATCAATCTCTCGCTCAGGTCGCCCGAACCTGCCACCCCGCTGTGCGCCTTTACGCCGCGCGCAACAACATCCAGACGCATCACGCCGCGATTCTCGACGCAAATTTCGCCAAAGAGTTCAACGCCTTTTTCGCCTGTGCGCTCGCCTGCAATAAATAAAGATGGCGTGAGTTTCAGGTCATCCAAAACATAGGGTGTGCCCCAGGCTTCAGATTCGCCGTTCTCTTCGTTGCCGATCAACATCAACGCCATGTTGGGGTAGGGTGCGCCCGCCTTCATCATGTCTTTCATCCAAACCATGTAGGTCGCCACGACGGTTTTCATATCGGCTGCGCCGCGCCCCCAAAGATAGTCGCCTTCAATGCGCGGGGTGAACTGTGAATCGTCGGGTTCGGGTTCGACAATATCAAAATGCCCCGTCAATAAAATCGGTGACTTTTGACCGTTGACCTGCGCCCCAGGGAAAGTTGCATACACCGCCGGATATTTTCCGTCGTAGTATTTCACATCCAAGCCGGCGTTGCGCAGGTAATCATCCACCAGAGAGCCTGTGCGGTGAACTTCGTCGAGGCGTTCATTAGGGCAGGCAGTCACGCCAGGAATGCGAATCAATTGCTGGGCGAGGTCTAAAATTTCGCTGGTTTTATTGGGGTAGGCAACTTCAATAATTGCCTGCGGGCGCACGCGGAATTGGATGGGCGCGTTTTGTGTCTGACGCGCGGCGTCACGCCCACTTTGCAGGTATTCGGCAATTTTAACCGAATCAACGCCCAACAAGCCGTAGTCGGATGCAATGCGCTCCACGTCACTTTTCACTTGCGCTTCGCGCTCAAAATGTAATTCCTTTAAAACTTCAAAGGGTACTTCGTTGCTGTCGTTTACCTCGCCAGAAGCGCGCAGGCGGGCGCGCATTTTTTCGACGGTGCTGCGCGCGCCTTCTGAAATTTCGACCAGCGGCGTGAGGTCTTTCCACATATTCAGCGCCTCTGCCAGCGGGCGCAGTTCGTTGAGAGTCCATTTGAGAAAGTCGCGCATAAAAATTGGTTTGCCGGTCAGCGGGTTTTCAATTTCGGCGTTCATGCTGTATTTGGCGGCAAGATTTTCATTGGCGCGGGCGCGGGCGATGTCTTCGCGGTCGTAGCGGAAGGAGCGCGCAAACTGCGGGTCGGAATAAATTCGCAGCAGCAGCAAATGTTTAAATGTTAAATTTGCCACATCAAGATCAAGGCTATGCCCGCCATCATCCACGCGAACTTCCACGCGCCCCATGGGCAGGTTAATACGCGCCATTAAATTCTGTTTTTCAATTTGCAGCGCCATTTCTTCGGGCGGTGTTGCCTGCCCCATCGCAAACAGCCCACGCGTGTAAAGCGCGTTGAGTTCGTCGCTTGTGGTTGAGATCAGGCGTTCCACAGGCTCGGCAAAAGAACGGGCGCGAATCGGAGTCCAGTTATTGTTACCAAAGCGAACACCGCGCCGCACGAGGTCGTACGAATTTTGCAGGTAATCATGGTACGAGCGGTAAAGATCGGGCAGATCAAGTTCGCGCGGGTTGGGAAAGGTGAGGTTGCGAATTGAATCATGTTCGGTCAAAACGACAACGGCACGCCCCTCTCGAACCTGAGCCTGCATGGGGGTTGAGGCAGCGCTGGCAATAAAGAGCGAAGCAAAGGCGCGCAACAGGCGCGTAGCGGTAATATAAAATTCGGACTTAAAATCATCAAGATGTTGATCGCCGCGCTCATGCGCCGAGAGGTGCATAAAATCCCAGGCAAAAAGCGGTTCGGGCAAAGAGAGATTGCTATGAATGCCCGCCGTAGCAAGCGTATCGCCATAAAGGTCTACGCATTTTTCAAGATAGCGGCGTTTGGCAATGCTCCAATCGCCTGGCAGCGAATGGTGGCTGATGTCGGTTAGGAACAAAAGATTGCCGTGCCAGTGATGCAAACGCTCGCCAAAGTTTAACCCCGCGCGATGCAGGGCGTTCATGAGCGAGGCTTCCATGAGACGCGCTTCGTAGATGGTTCCACGCGGGGTGTAATATGGGCGGGTCGCCCACTCAATCATCCAATGAAAGACTTCCAATTGGCTGAATTGCGTCTGCCAGGGCGGAATACATGCGGCGCGCAAATAATCTACAAACGATTGCTGGCTGGGACCGGCGCCAACCGTCAGCAGGGGGCGCAGTTGCTCGTCGAGCAAATTCCATTCCTGCTCAAAGCCATTCAAACCGCCCAGCGGTTTTTCTTTGGCGGCTTGTTCCATAGCGAGAAAATATTTTTCAGGGAATTTTTTTGAGGGCATAGTTTTTAACCAGAGATAAGCAGAAGTAAAAAAAGGAAAGAGCGCAAAGTTCACCAGTTTTTTATTTGGTTTTCTTCGCGCTCTTTGTGTGCCTGCGGCAATTAGCCTTTAAGAGAGTTCAAACCTTCAACCAGTCGTTGGAACGCGCCTTCGGTTCTTTCGGTGGGAGTGGCGTATGAGAAGCGGATCCAGTCGTTGCCAAAGGGTGAGAAGAATGCGCCTGGCACAATAGCGACCCCGTGATTTTCGGCAAGGTATTGTCCAAGCGGTTCACTATCAGCCCAGCCCTTGGCTTGGATATATTCGCCGACATTCATAAACGCATAGTATCCCTTGCCAATGATGTGCTGCATTCCACTTTCGGCGAGTAGTTTTTTCAAAACCACGCGGCTGGCGTTGGTCGGTTGAATAATGGTCTTGGCTGCTTCGAGGTAGCCAATTTCGTACGCCGCCATAGCAACGGCAAGAGAATAAAAAGTAGGGATGACCCCATGAGAAGCGCGCGCGGTAATAAACTTAAGCACGGCTTCGTCGGCGATCAAGTGGCAGTTGCGAATATTGGACCCGCCGAGTGATTTGGTGATGCCATCGAGGAACATAATTCGTTTGCGCTCTTCGGGGGTGAAAAACTTGAGAAAGGCATTTAAATCCATGGGTGATTCATCTGTAACGTAGTGGTACATCCAGTCAAAGAGAACAAACGCCACGCCCGCCTCCAACGCGGTTTTGGCAAGCGAGACCTGCTTCTCAACGGGGATGGTCATGCCTGTTGGGTTGTCGGGGTTGGTGATAATCATACCCGCAATCTTTCTTCCTTTTGATTCGGCAAATTTAACACTCTCGCGGATTCCCTCTTCGGAATAAGCCCAGCCCTGGGCTGGGTCGCCAGGCGCCCAAAGCACATTCGCGCCCACGCCGTACGGACCCCAGTTGTAGGAAATCCAGGGTACGCGCGAAACCATAATCAGATCACCCTGCCGCCCATGCCCCAGCGCCATCATGGCTTGATAGGCTTTGTTGAGCGCGTCACGCCCGCCAGAAGTGCCAAGCACGTTGGCAGGTCCCCAGCCTGAAGATGAGTCAAGTTTCCAATATTGCTCAATAACAGATTTACGATAGGCATCGGTGCCGAAGGGCATATCGTAGGCGGTGCCATGCTCAATTTGGAGTTGTGCGGCGCGTTCCAACAGAGCGCGCGGCACACCCGGCAGAGACGCGCCGCCATCGCCTTGCGATGCGTCAAAAACCTTCGCGCCTGGGTTCTTCTCTACATAAACTTTCAATGACTTATTAATCAAAAACATGCGTGAAGGCGGAATATCCGCCAGTTGATTAAGATGGTCACTAACCGGGACGAGGTTTTTTTCGTCCACTGCAAAAACGGGGGTGGTGTTGGAAACAGACATGGGTAACTCCTTTAGACTTGGGAAGTTGCAGAAAAAACCTTCCGTGGATGATGCGCAAAAGACCTTCAACATCTTCTACGCAGATATGAAAAACGCCCCGAAATTCGGGGCGTTTGGTTTACCTATCTAAGATGAATAAATTTGTTCTTCTTCATCAGACAAATACCAACGCCCCGCCGCTCCGTGAGTGCGAGTAGTACGATTGGTATTATTGGTATCAACAATCAATTGAATAAACATTGCGTGCAAGGATACCACCGCAAGAAACAAGCGTCAAGCACAGCATCTCCAGTCAGCAATTCCAAATCTGAAACTCGGTAATCACAAAATTATGCTCCTTGGCGATGTCGGAAATTTTAAATTTGGAATGGCTGGCAAAATTTACACAGCGCCCGAAGCAAATCTATTTTGTCAGGCGGCGTAATTTCTTAATTTTATGTTCGCCTTTAATAGTCGCATCCTACAAAGACGGTCTGATACAACTTTGGTGTGTCCATGCAAAACATGTCAGGAACGGAGTCGAAACGCTTTGCGTCCCGACATTCGAGCAAAATCAGGAGATTTTGCAATCCACGCTGACAACCTTTGCACACACTTTGGTAAATCCATGAAAAATCCGCGTTATAATTGTGAATTGGAGTAAAAAAATGCCTGCTATCTTTCCCTTCACTGCCATCGTTGGACAAGAGCGCATGAAACGCGCGCTTATTTTAAATGCCGTTGATACCCGTATCGGCGGCGTGTTGATTCGCGGCGAACGCGGCACTGCCAAATCTACGGCGGCGCGTTCCTTAGCCGCCTTACTGCCGCATGTCAAAATTGTGCATGATTGCCGCTTTGGCTGCGACCCCGATAAACCCTCAACCTGGTGTACCGAATGCAAGGAGCGCGGCGGAGTCAGCAAAAAACTTCCCACCGCCGAACGCGCCACGCCTTTTGTGAATTTACCTGTTTCTGCCACCGAAGATCGTGTGGTTGGCACGCTTGATATTGAAAAAGCCATCCAAAAAGGTGAACGCCATTTTGAACCTGGCATATTGGCGGGCGCTAATCGCGGGTTGCTTTATATTGATGAGGTAAACCTGCTCGACGATCATGTGGTGGATATTTTGCTGGATTCGGCGGCAATGGGTGTAAACACAGTGGAACGCGAGGGCATTTCCTTTGCCCACCCCGCCCGCTTCATCCTCGTTGGCACCATGAATCCCGAAGAAGGCGACCTGCGCCCGCAACTGCTGGATCGCTTTGCCCTTTCGGTGGACATTGTGGGCATTCGCGAAGCGCGGGAACGTGTGACCATTATGGAACGCAATCTTTCTTACGAGCGGGATGCAGAAGCCTTCCGCACGCTCTGGCTGCCAAAAGAAAATGAACTTTCAGAAAAAATTGCGCGCGGGCGTGAACTGGTGGATCATGTGACCCACACCAGCCGTGACCTGCTCTCCATCGCCGCCCTAACTTCATCGCTTAATGTAGACGGTCATCGCGCAGACCTGGTCATCCTCAAAGCCGCGCGCGCCGAAGCCGCCTTCGAGGGGCGCACCAAAATCAACGACCACGACATCGCCCTCGCCGCAGAATTGGCTCTGCCGCACCGCATCAAACGCACGCCCTTCCAACAAGCCGAGATGACCACCGAACAATTGCAGGAACGCATTGAGCAGTTGGCGGGTCAATCACAGCCGAGCGAATCGGATGACGAATCTGAAAGCAAGCAGGAAGGCGAAGGCGAGGAAAAAAAAACTTAAAACTTGAAGACGAGCAACAGGAAGGTCCGCCGCAGGGCAACCCCGAACCGATGCAGCAGCAGGAAGTGTTTGCAAGTTCCAATGCAAATTGGTGGGACGGTGGACAAAAGGTAAAAACAGGCGAGACCTTCCAACCTCGTAAACTAAATACCCCCCTCGATAAATTAACCCGAAAACAGGCGGGCAGACGTTCGCTGACCAAAACGGAGCGCAAGCACGGTCGCTATATCAAGTCGCGCCCCGCAGGCGATAACCTGACCGATATTGCCTTCGATGCCACCTTTCGCGCTGCCGCTCCGTTTCAAAATCAACGGATGGAAGAACGCAAAAAACT
>DYML01000127.1 GCA_020721605.1 Anaerolinea thermophila | reverse complement strand
GTTTCAATCCACGCTCCCAATGAAGGGAGCGACCGCAAAATCTGGCAAAAAATAAGATACCCGCCAGATATGGGCATATCGCTTAATATTTACCTATAAAAAAATATAAAAACTCCTGTAGATTAGTATATTCAGTTGTTAAAGTTCAAAATTCTTTGCGAACCTATACTTGTAAGTCTGTTCGCTTTGGGTTCGCAACTCTTTATTATGCGATCAAGGTTCCTTCCATATCAATACTGGGTTTTGCTCCGATATGTTCTATGCGGCTTTTCCATTTGTCGCCCAGATAGTAAAAGCGGAGACTATCTACTTCGGGGTCGATAATTTTCAACAGGCTGTTTTGTAACTGTTTTAATTGTGCTGGGTCAATAATACATTCAAACACAGAATTTTGTACACGTTGACCATAGTCTTTACATTTTTTGGAGACTTTCCGTAAACGGGATTTGCCCGTTTCGGTTTCGGTGCTAACATCGTAGGTGATTAAGACCATCATAAGTGAACTCGCTTATCAATGAGGAGATTGCTTCGACGGAACGCTTCGCGCACCGTCTTCGCACCATTTGCACCGCACGCCAGTGCAGGTGTGACATTAGTTCCAAAAGAAGGGCGGATATGCATCCAAGTCGCCGCGCAAATAGCGCGCCAACAACATTGCCTGAACATGGGGCAACAACCCAAACGGAATCTTCTCCTTGAGATATGGATGAATAATCTCTTCCTTCTTGCGCTCCTGCCAGGCGACCAGGACAGTTTTGCGCGTCTCGTCGTCCATTAGGATGCCGCCGCTTTCTTTTTGAGTAAATCCTTTACCCGTGATCTGCTTACGGTTAACGAGTGAAAGCGCCAAGCGATCAGCGAAAACTGGGCGGAGTTCCTCCATCAGGTCGAGTGCAAGCGAGGGGCGACCAGGTCGGTCTTGGTGCAAGAATCCGACATAAGGATCGAGTCCAACTGTCTCCAGAGCCGAAGCGACTTCGTTTGTCAGCAGGGTGTATAGAAACGAGATCAAGGAGTTCATATTATCCAATGGCGGGCGGCGCGAACGTTCCTTGAAGAAAAAGTCATCGCGTTGTTGCAGGATCAATTGATCGAATACGCTAAAGTAGATTTTTGCCGCGCTGCCTTCAAAGCCCATCATGTCGGCGATGGATGCGCAGGATTGAATCTCTTTAACACTCTCTTTCAGCGAAGCAGATGCCGCAGTTAAGGACTGAACATCTACCAGCATGGAATGATCGCGGATCGCCCTGTCCAATACTTTTCGGCAGTTGGAAATTTTCCCAAGTAAAAAAGATGCCGCGATGGGAACACTATCCGCCTCTTTTTCTGAGACCTCATACTGTTTCTTTCTTAGCAGGAGATTTCCTTTTACCTTGCCAGTAACTCGTGCCTGAAAACGCCCATTGGGCGTGAGGAAGCAAAGCCCAATATTTCGCTCGGCACACGCGCCCATTAACGCAGGACTCGCGCCCTGCCAGGTGAAGCAGACGATATTCTCAAGGTTGTGCAATGGCAGGCGAGTGACTGCGCTTGGCACAGCCGCCTGCGGGTCCTCTTTCTTGATGACTACATTTTCGCCATCCAATGATAGGAATGCTTCGGGCGTGGTGACGTATAAAACATTGCCAAGATGTTTCATGGGCTATCCGTTTTCGATCTGGTGCTTGATGTATTTCGACGCGGCGATGACATTGCCCTGCAACACAGGCAGGCAAATATCAGCCAGAGAGCAGGAGCGGCAGGCTTTGGATGTTTTGACTTTGGGTGTGTAGCCTCTTTTGAAATAGTTTTGCATTTCCGCAGTCATCTCCTGGACAAGGGTACGCAGTTCGGCGGTCAACTTGATTTCAACACGGTGACGGGTTTCGCCGTAAAAAAGATAGCCATGCGGAATTTTCACCGCAAGCATTTCCTCCAAACACATTGCCTGTGCGCACAATTGCGCTTCGTCGCTGTGATCGTGCTTTTCCTTGCCGCGTTTGTATTCGATGGGCGCGGGTAGATACAAGCCATCTCTGTCAGGCAATTTGACTCCCTCTGGCGAGGAGGTGAACTCAATCACATCGCACACGCCCGAAAGCCCAAGCCGATAGGATGCCACAGGCACGGCGCGCGCGGTGATGACCCCGTTCCTCGTTTCGGTGAAGAACGGGTCATCGGCACGCTGGTGCATGATCCTGCCCTCGGCAGTGAGCGCGTTTTCCTGCCATTGACGTTCAATGTGGATCAGCGCCCACTGCCTGCGGCAAAACAGGAAGTGCTGGATGCCAGAGAGGGGAAGCAGTTCGTCTTGGGTGTATTCGGAGGTCATTTACTCGCCGTCAATGGTCTCACATTTCAAACCGTCTAATTGACCCAACGCGATTTCATAATCTTCGATACTCTTGGGTTCTTCTGCTTTAGTGTCCACCTTAAGCAAGCGGTGAACTTTGGCAGAAGAGTATTGTCCATTGGGGCTGTTGTGTTCCCACCAATAAACCTTGTAAACTTCCATGCTGCCTTCGGGACGTGCAGATGATGCGTCATTACGGAATAAAGTCTTAATTGCTTCCTTCATCGCCTCTGCATCTTCATCGGAGAAACCTGTTTTTGTGGCAAGTTGTGGATTCATACTTCCGTAGAAAACGTAAACACCGTGATCTACGCGGTGTTTCATACCCATTGTGTCCGAACCACGCTTCGAGCCATCGCCTTCGCCGCTGACACTCTTTGTGATTTGTGTGCTTGAAATACGATCTTGAACTGTAGCAACAGAAAAAGCAGGATGGATTGAAACAGGACCGCGAATACCAATAGAAACACCTGCTTCGTCTCCACCACCTTCAGAACCTTTTTCTCCCGCTTTCCCTTTCTTGCCACTATAAGCAAATACCTGCCCGAATGCCCGAACGTCAATCCATTGTTTGCAAGCCGCTTCTCGATATTTCTTATCATTTTTCATGTCAACGCCTTTCAGCACACCTTCTGCACGGCTTTTCAGGCTTCGATACTCGTCGTTTCGGCTATCATCAGACTGAACAAAAATCCAATCTTTATTGACCTCCATTAAACGGTTTCGAATCTTGCGCTTGATCGAAACATCGGAGAGTTCGCCAAATCCTTCATAGTTGACGCGCGGACGATTTCCGTTTAAGGGGTCGCCGTTTGGGTTGGCATTATTGACGGAAACGATTACAGCAAAATCAATTTTGTTTTTGAGGGTAGTCATAATATTTTCTCCTTGTTAATGAATGGTTTTAAAATTTTATTCTTCTGTGCTTTCATTGTCATCTTCGATTGCTAGCGAAGGATCATCTTTTTTAGCCTTCTCCCAAAGTTTTTGCCTTTGACAGTAATATCCCAGCAAATACTCGCCAGATAAAGGCTTGTCGTTCATGTAATCTTCGGGGCTAACGAACAACCCCGTAACTTCTGCAATCAGGCTTTTGTAATATCCAGCGCCGCCAAGCCGCACCATATATGGGTTTAGGGAAGAGTGGATTTGATTCCAAGTACGGAATGGGCGCTGTGAAAATTGCTGCATGTATCGCGTGGCATTTGTTGCCCGCTTCTCTTTGGCTTTGTAAAGCGCCGATTCTTCGAGCCGTTCAGCAATTGCAAGAAGCCTTCCGTACAGATAATCACGTGTGGTTCTGTTCTCTTCGAGTGACATGGAATAATTCTCCTTTTGTTCTTTGAATTTTTTGTATAACGCACAGGCAATTGAAAGCGTTTTGTTCCATTGCCATTCTTCCAACACAATTTTGCTTGACGCTTTTCTTACAGCGGATTCGACAATATCTCTTGGAATTTGCTGACCATCAATGATACATGGCAGTATTCTTTGAATAGTTGCTTTACGTAGATTTTTATCCACCTCAAATTTACCGCCTCTGTTAGTTGCATAGGCGGCTTCTGCAATGTCGCTTGGAGAAGGCGCGCCTATAAAGGGAATATATTTTTTTTCATCCTGAACAACTCTTGAGCCATATTTGTGAATCCAAGTGCAGGTTTCGTGCCAGTTATCAATGCGTTTTAAGTATTCAGAACCTGTCAGTTCACGGTAATACGTAATTGCCAAGCGTCCAGGCGTTGCGGAATCCAAACCCATCACGACAATATTGTTCGTATTGCCAATCTCTTTGCCGTATCCTGCAATTCTCTTTTTAAATTTCACAGCCACTAACTGTGCTGTGTTTTCTGTTGGTAGGGTGTCTGATGTTAAATCTTCAACATCAATAACTGACAGTCGGGTTTCAAGCGGTTTAGGAATTTCCGCGCCAGATGTCGCCCATGCAACAATAACTAAATCATCCCTCTGATAGCCCTGACGACTAATAAGCCATGAGAGTGCGTAATGAGATTTTTGAGAAACTTCAAGACTTACACTGGAAGCCTGCTGGTCTGTAATAAAGCGTCCTCTGAATGTGAAGCCGCTTGTATCGTTTGCTGAAATTATTTTTGCTCCATCACCTTCTCTGCGAATATATTTGGGATGGTTGGATGTAAGAATAGCCTCTTTTCCTGTAACGAGACATACCGATTCTTTTTCTTTGGAACTTAGATAATGATTTGCCCAACTATCCCAGAGGGTTTTATCTTTCCATACTTTGGTTTCAAGAACGCCAGGCTCTTCGACTATCCAACGAACGAAGGCGTCATCTTGTGAATTAACAACTGAGAATATGTCCGCTACGGTTTTATCTCGTTTGGATTCGCTTTTATCCAAAAATCTATTTTTTTCGATAAAAAGTATTTTATAGGCATGCAGGTCGCTTATCAGTGTTCCCATTTTTACATATTTCAACACTGCTTTAGCCTTGGGGTGTGCAAACTCCGATTGACACCATTTGCTTAGTACTTCTATGTAGTTGTTATGAGGTTCCTTCGGCTTCTTAGAAAATCCAGACGTTACTGAGCCACCATATTCTAAGAAATCACCCGCGACATACTGCAACTTGTCACACAGCGGATGGCACTCAGGCTTGCTTCCAGCCCTGCTTGCAGACCCTTCGGTACTTGGGATAATTGTGGTTTTGTCATTCCTGTCGGTAATAACATAAGCCCTTTGAAAAACGCCATCCATGCTTATAACAATTTCTATATGTGCATGAGTGGTAATATGGCAAATCGGAAGTAATGGTCTCACACCATCTACTTCAGAATATCCAATGCTTGTCTGGCAGTTATTGTATGTGTCGTACAATTTTTCAATCCAACTCATGTTAAACGCTCCTTTCTTCATAGCCTTCGAGTAGACCTTCTTCTTCAAGCCCAATCGTCGCTAACGAACTTGCCTTCATATTCCTTACGAATTTTCGGACGATAGACTTTTCATCATCAGGGCGCACAAATGTAACCACACCTTCAGCCATTTCTGGACGCCAAAAGCGGGCATAAAACTTGTCTTTTTCAACTTCATCGGGGTAGTCGAAGCCATGAAACATCAAGCCAAAGGAAATCTTGCCAGGATATTTATCGTAAAATCCTTCGCCCTCGCCGAAGTTACAAGTCTCTACATATCCCTGACATTCCCGTGTGCCAAGAAAAACATCTCTTCTTCCGCCACGCTCAACCATTCGTTTAGCAACAAAATAGTGTTTGTTTTCATTTCTATCTTTTGCTAAATCTTCACGATGAAGATTCCACTCAAAATGCGCTTGCACTTGATATTCCACGTCCGCAAGATAAGTGTAGATTGCAAGCGAGTTAAATGGACTTTCTTTCTTAACCGCTCGGTTTCTAGCGCTTGGGTAAATCCCATCATAATTTAGCGGCTTTGCGCTTCGAGTTTGAGTTGTTATTGGCTTCATCACCCTGACCTTATCAATGATCCAAGTGATAGTTGGCTTCCAATAAACCGAACTCAAAACTCCTTTCAATGCTTCATAAGTGGGAATCTGATACGAGAATTTTTCACCGCCAATTTTCGTTAGTGGGTCGGTAAATAAGGCATACTTGCCCGTAACCTTGAACTCTACTATATTGTCCATTACAACGCCTCCTTATGCGTTTAAGAATTCCATGCCATTGACGGAATTATCACTCCAGCCAAACATTTTGTCATAATATTGCTTGTCAAGATAATAAATTCCTGCTCCTTCCTGAACTTCATAAATAGCATTTGTTTTAGCCAACTCTCTAAATTGATAGGGGAGCATGTTTACAGAATATCTTTGCGCTTTTTTGATTAATCCATATTGTTTTTCAATGTCTTTTGCGCGGCAAAGGTCTTTTATAATTTCTTCCCCTTCTCCAAACGGGACAACTACGCCCTGTGTCATATTTTCAATCACGCGAAAAGCCTTTGAAGCAGATCGAAAAGATTGAATGAAAGGCGTTTCAGGCAGGGCAGTATTGATTCTTTTATACTCATCTAAAACAGTTGTATTTGCAGAGAGCAGATTGAAAAGATTGTCATCATGTCCTATTTCTTTGTCAACTATATAGCACATCTCGCCTTTTCGTTCGTAGAAATAATATCCATAATATGCCTCCATCGTTTCCAGTCCGATTTTATCGTTTTCAAAGCGTTCAGGGTCTGCTTTGAACTCGCTCAATATTCTCTCCGCTTTTTCTATGCCAATTTTTATATCCGTCAATTTGTCTGTATTCTCCTTTTTAGGATTAACAATCCAGACATTGCCAAGCGATTCTCTTTTTCCATTACGGTTACATCGCCCAGCGGCTTGGGCAATTGAGTCCATGCCTGCAAGGTAGCGAATGACCGAACCAAAGTCAATATCCACACCCGCTTCGATAAGTTGGGTGCTGACGCAAATTACAGGTTCATTATTTTTTAGTTTCTCTTTGACCTTATCCAAAATTTCAAGGCGGTGTGCTGGACACATATTTGTGCTGAGATGAAATGGAATTACACTGCTTTTTTGCAGAACCGCTTGATATAGCAAACGGGCAGATGCCTTTGTGTTGACGATAATTAATACGCTTCCTTTCTCTCGTAATTGCTGATCTGCTAAATCAGCAACTTCTTCCTCATTCCATTTTTCAGGTCTAGTTCGGTCAAAAACTTCTACGCGCTTCAACTTTTTGAAAAGTTCTTTTTCATACTGAATAATCTTTTGTTCTGGCTGAATTTTCAAGGCTCGTTGGATTGGGGCAACCTTGTCCAGAAGTGGTTGAGTGGCAGTACAAAGAACAACTGTTGAGCCGCAGGTGTGGACAAGGAATCGAATTGCAATGTTGAACATATGAACACAACGAATTGGGATCGTTTGTATTTCATCAAAAATAATAACTGAATTTGCGAGTTGGTGCATTCTTCTCGCGCTTCTTGTGCCTGAACCAAATAATGCCTCAAGGAATTGGACTTGCGTTGTGAAAACAATCGGCGCGTCCCAATTCTCTGACAAAAGACCTTGCCTGCGACTTTCTTCATCCGGCGTAAGGTTGGAATGGTGTTCAAGAACTATATTGTTCAGGTACTTTCCGTTTTTATCTTTGTCTTCCATAATCTTCCTAACTTCTTCTGCATTTTGGTCAATAATTGAAGTGTAGGGGATGACATAGAAAATTCTGTCTATTTTGTTTTCTTCTGTTTTGCTATGGTGTTCAGCATGATTTAGAGCAAAACGAAGGCTTGAAAATGTTTTTCCGCCGCCTGTTGGGACAGTCAATTGGTAAATCCCTTTTGGCTTTGTAGAAAAATCCAAGCAAGATTGAGAAACTTGGCTTCGTAATTCATCAACTTCGTTTCTGTTGGCTTTAGATTCAAATTCGTTTATCTTGCTATTTAAGCGTTCAACTAAAGTTTTCCACGCTGGATAAATGTTATTGTTTCTTATTCGTTCATTACTCGGAAATTCAAAATCAGCAGTATTGAGCCTATCAGCATCAAGAAGACAACTGAGAAGAAAGCGTACTAGAAGCCCGCGTTTGAATTTCACTATTTCCTTGGAGTCATTATCTTCAATCAGCGAATTAATTCTTTCGACTATTTGTTTTACCAATACCTCATCATCAAGAAGTCTGTTAATCTTCTCTTTTTCTTGTTCGCCAAGATTAGTAAATGCCTCTTGAACATGCGCATCTTCTTCCGCCTTTCTCATTCTTCTGGTGAAATCATCTTCCCCATTTGGTAACAGACAATCAATTAAGCCAGAATGATGAGAGGCGATTGCCAAAGATAAGGCTTGCGCCACAAAACGTTCGTCAGCACCTTTTTTCCAAAGACGGTTATAAATCACTTGTGCGCCTGCTGTGCTGTGATCTATTTTTCCTTTCATTGCTTTATAGTCAATATAGTCATCTGCATCGGGGTCAATCAAGCCCACTCCAGAGAGAAGGTATTTTTGAAACTTATCACTGGCTTTTCCCAAGTCATGCAGTAAACCTAGAATTTCGCCGCTTTTGGATAGTCCAATTTTGCTAGCAAACTCCCCAGTAAGTTTGGAAACCTCATTGAGATGATCCGAAAGATACTGAGGTTCTTTATGATCCTTATCTTTCTCTCGAAAGTGTGCAAATAATTGTTTTTTCATCTCTACTACCTTATACAACTCTGCCAACTCCTGCGCCTCGCGGATCAGCGACTTTCTCAAACTCTCAGGCTCCAATACCTCGCAATCCGCGCCCCAGCCGCGTACCCAGGGGAGCATTTCGCGCCACTCGGCAACCTCCGCGCTCCAGATACAACCGCCGTCATCGGTATCTGTCACTTTTTCCAACGGATGCCAGATACTTTCATTTACACGTTGCGCCACTTTCTTGTTGAAGCGCAGTTTCACGGTGACAGGTTCCTTGTCTCCAACCCAAATACCCCACGCATGTTTGAGCAATACTTGTTCGTCAAAGTCCGCAGGGATTACAAATCCTTCACCTGAAAGTACGGCGGTCTTAATTCGCTCGATCTTGAAAGGTACGATCTTGTCATTGAAATCACTCAGCGCAATGGCATAAACGCTGTCGCTCCAATTGGATGGTTCAATCAGATAGATGCTAATTGTGTGCCGTGTTAGTCCATCCATGCCTAATGGCTGATATTCAATACGGACTTTCCTTTGCTCCACCCATGCCTGCGCAAGAATTTCAATGATCTTGATCCGCTCAGAGTCTTTTTCCTGTTTCAATACCGCGTCTGCCGCTTTGAGTAATTTTTCGGTCATCGGCTGACGCAGGGTCGCCGCAAGTTTTTCCACAGCGTTTGCGGCATGTGGATGATGAAAACGGGTCTGGCGCGATGTCTTGCGTGCGGCAAGATAGAGGGTCAGCGCCTCATGCAAATTGACCTTGATCTCCGAGAGCAATTTTGTGCGGTCAATTTTCCACCGCTTCTCCTCATCCTGAACGAATGGGTATCCCTCATCACTTAACTCTTTTCGATCGCGAAAGATGGTTTCCCGCCGCTCATCTAATAATTTCGCTAATTCAATATCCGAATAGGCGCGTTGAATGTAACGCCGTTTCAGTTCCGTCAGTCGTTCCGCTTTATTCATTCCGCTCATGTTTGCTCCCTGTAATATGTTTCGGCTTATTTATCATTTTATAAAAAATGTCCCGCAGGCTCCCCTAATTCAAACCTGCTTGAAATTCACTGCGGGACAATGCGCAATGACAAGTTAATGAAATCAACTTGTAACAGCGTAGCACACCGTCTCACCGAATTCTGCAACATTTTTCATTTTTCGTTGCGATATTTTTTATTCTTCTTTTTTGGGAGATTTTAGAAAAGACCACAATCCCCCCTGTTCATCTTCGCTCACTAACAATCCCTGTTCTTCAAGGGCAGGTAACGCACGGGTTACCTCTGAGCGATTCAATCCCAAGAGATTGGCAAGAAAGCCCGCCTTCTCTCCGGGATTTTCTTCAATTATACGATATATTCCGTCCAAGCGTTGTTGTTGTGGTTTTCTT
>DYML01000012.1:5738-37672 GCA_020721605.1 Anaerolinea thermophila | reverse complement strand
AGATATGGATATTTGGGTTGCCATTCACCCTGATAATGCCCAAAAACTTGTTTCCACGTTGAAAGCCTTTGGACTTGATGATTCCACTTTAACACCCGAATTATTCCTGCAAAAACCAAAAATTATTCGCATGGGTTTTCCTCCCATGCGACTTGAAATTACCACATCCATCTCAGGCGTTGAGTTTGATGAGTGTTATCAAACAAGAATTGTGGATAAATTTGACGGCATTGAAGTTAATGTGATTGATTTGGAAAATCTAAAGAAGAATAAAAGAGCAAGTGGAAGAACAAAGGATATTGCCGATGTTGAGCAGTTATCATAATCTGTTGACCACCGCAAAGCGTGCAAAACGCTCCCGAAAAGACATCGGGACAGGTGTGGCGGGATTCCTTGAAAATCCTGTCAGGATGTTGGTGTAAAACGCCGGCAGCTGCTATCAAACGCGAGAGAATGAAACAGGTTGCTTTTTGATGTAAAATATCAACTCGTTTTGAAACATTAGACACAAAGTCAATCTACAACAGAGGAAATTTCCCTATGGCTGACGTTATCAGCATTTCACAAATTTCAAACTACATCGGACAAGACATCATCCTAAAAGGCTGGGTCTATAATCGCACCGACAAGGGCAAATTATCATTTTTGCTCGTGCGTGATGGAACGGGCTTTATTCAATGCGTTGCCTTCAAAGGTGACTTGCCCCCCGAACTCTTTGAACAAATTTCACATCTGCCGCAGGAATCTTCCGTCATTATCACTGGCGCAGTCCGCGAAGACAAACGCGCGCCTGGCATTCCTGGCGGGTACGAGGTAGGCATTAAAGACTTGCAGGTCGTGCAAACCGCCGACCTGGACTACCCCATGTCGCTGAAAGATCATGGCGTAGATTTTGCACTCGACAATCGCCACCTCTGGATTCGAATGCAGAGCCAATGGGCAATTTTACGCATCCGCGCCACAGTGATGGCAGCCACTCGCGAATGGCTCGATAATAATGGCTTTATCGCAATGGACACCCCCATTCTCACGCCTGCCGCCGCCGAAGGGACGACCACCCTGTTTGAAACGGAATATTTTGACGAAGGCAAAGCCTATCTTGCGCAAACGGGGCAGCTTTACAACGAAGCCAACATTTTTGCATTTGGAAAAGTCTATTGTTTTGGTCCCACCTTCCGCGCCGAAAAATCCAAAACCCGCCGCCACCTGACCGAATTTTGGATGCTTGAACCTGAAATTGCCTTCTGTGATTTGGATGGCTTGATGGAAATTGAAGAGCAAATGCTGACCCACATCATTCAGCGTGTGCTGCGTGACCGCCTGCCAGAGTTAAAATCTCTCGGACGCGACATCTCCAAACTTGAAAAAATAGTCTCTCCCTTCCCGCGTATTTCCTATGACGATGCGGCAAAGATGATCGCAGAACTGCGTGAAAAAGAAAGCGACCCTGAAAAGAAGGCGCTGCTTGCCTTTGAGTGGGGCATGGATTTTGGCGCACCGCACGAGACCGCCATCACCAGCCAATTTGAAACTCCAGTTTTTGTGTATGGCTACCCCAGCGCAGTCAAAGCCTTTTACATGGAACCCTGGACCAACCGCCCCGAAGTTTGCAAGTCTGTAGACCTGCTTGCGCCCGAAGGCTACGGTGAAATCTGCGGCGGTTCGGAGCGCATGAGCAGCCACGATATGCTCCTGGCGCGTATTCGCAAGGAGAAATTGCCCGAAGAATCATTCAAGTGGTATCTTGACTTGCGTAAATATGGCTCTGTGCCTCATTCGGGGTTTGGCATGGGGACAGAACGCGTTACATCCTGGATCTGCGGCATTGAACACATCCGCGAGGCAATTGCCTTCCCGCGCACCATTAAGCGTGTTTACCCCTAAACTTTTTTCCTCGCGCGTAAAATTGTCTTCTGTTTTGTAGTGACCAGCCCCCGCTCTAAAGGTCGGGGGCTGGTTTTGTATTTAAGCGCGGGGTATATGAATTTTTTTGCGAAACAGACTGATGTTTTTGTGTGAGAATGTCCGCAAGGTGAACCCGCAAAGCAGGCATTGTTGGTTTAAGACAGGCTGCCAACCAGCCCTAATTCTGGCGCAACCTTGCGCATGGCTAAAATGACATTGCTGACATGCTCCCAAATATCCATGCCAAAGGCTTGGGCGGCGTGTTCCATTTCGGCACGGTCTGTGCCGGCAGCAAAGGCTTTGTCTTTCCACTTCTTTTTTACCGAGCCGGTTTCAAGGTCAAATAAGGAACGCGAGGGACGAACCAGCGCCACAGCGGTAATTAAGCCGGTCACTTCATCGCAGGCGGCAATTGCTTTGCGGCGCAGGGTATCTCGCGGAATTTTGGTGTGGTCGGCGTGGCTGAGGATGTCTTGAATGATGTCTTCGCTTACGCCGCGCTCGCGCAAAATTGCCGCTCCAGCCTGCGGGTGTTGTTCAAGCGTGGGGTGTATCTCCCAGTCAAAATCGTGCAGCAAGCCAACCAGCCCCCAGGCTTCCACATCTTCGCCAAATTTTTCGGCATAGAATCGCATGGCAGTTTCAACGGACAGCATGTGACGCACTAATCCTTCATTTTTTACAAATTCGCGCACCAGCGCCAGCGCCTCTTCACGGGTCATATTTTCTCCTTTGATATGGTGGACTGCCTGTAAAAAATACTTGTATCAGCAGTTTGTTTTTAGTTTCCCAATTGAGTAACGATACCGGCAATTAAAGTGATTTGCCCCAGGTGATATGTGCCAATCTGATAAATGCGCCCATGCTGCATGGGCGCAACGAACTTTTGCCATGCCAAAATAATATCTGAAACATAAAATAGAAATGCGCCCAGGCTTACCAGTGCGCCAGCGTTTATGCCCCAGTTTGGGTCGGTGATTTTCATCATTGCCGATAAAAGCATGAATAAAATGACGGCGCTGTATAAAATGACTGGCATTCGCATTTGGTTTTGTTTGCGCGCTGCAACCGAATTAAGGATGCGGCGCATGATCCGTGCGCTGCCCAGCCCAACCATGACAGCGAGGAATATCTCCCAGCCAGAAATTTTTGGTATTGGAATGTTGAACCCAATTAGGTATGCCAAATGTGCCAGTAGAAAAATGCTCAGTCCCGTTTGTGCCAGCCGCTCCTGCGCCTGCATTAAGAGTAGCTCTGCGGCAAGGAGTAGCAAAATGCCAAGCCCAAACCAAAGCGCCGCGCCGTTTAACCTGGTGGATACCCACAGCCAGAGCAGGAGCGTGAGGTGGATAGCCGGCTTGGTTATGTATTCTACGTGCGGTATTTTCTTCCACAGGGCGGCAGTTTCCAGGGCGGTAAAGGCAAAGGCGGCGATTAGAAAAATGGTCATTGACTTGCTCCTGTTTTATTTCCAGGGGGCGGTGATGAGGCTTGTTTCGGCATCTGCGGCGTGACCCAATTGCGGTAAGCCCCACGCTTGGGAGATGGTTTTAAGGATGGAGTAATGCGAGTAGGGCGTGGGGTCTTGAAAATTTTCTTTAACCTGCGGCGAGACAAAAACGGTTGCAACACGCCCGCCTGCTGCTTCTGGCAGCCCGCAGCAAGATTGGCTGCTTTGACCTTCATCCCAAGTTAGGATAATTAGGAACGGCTCGCCGCTGCCTTCCAGCGCGGGGTAGAGTTTATCCATTTGTTGTTTAAGCCAGCCATCTGCCAGGTTTAGGTCACAATCGTGTGATGAGTAGCAAATGTCGGGTGTGATAAACATAAAATTGGGCAGGTCATTGAGGGCAAGGTCGGCATCCAATTGCGTTAGCGGAACTACGCTATGTTGGCAGCGTTCTGCATTTAAGCGGATCGGGTCAAAATAAATGAAGGGATTGTGTTTTTGCGCATAGCGCAAGGTGCTGCCGCTGAAGCAGGGTTCTGGCATGTCGTCTTGATAGGTTTTCCAGGTGCGCCCGCTTTGTTCGATCAAGTCGGGCAGGCTGGGCGCGTTGATGAAGCAGTCTTCGCAATTGCTGTTAATTCCAAATGTGTCGCCGCCAATCAGTGAGAGGTAATTGGGCAGGCTGGGGTGGGTGGTGGCGTAGTGAGATGTGAGCAGGGTGTAAGAACTGGCTAGCAGGTTAAAGTACCCCATGCTGCCGCTGTCAATGACCGAGTCAAATTCCTTGTTTTCAAAAATAATCATCACAATGTGCGAAAAGTTTGGCGCCAGCGGCAGGGGAATTGGGCTTGCTTCTGGCACGGGTGCGGCTGTTTCTAAAAGGGTTTCGGGGCTGGGTGTGGGCAGTGGCATGAGCGTGGCGGGAAACGGCAAAGGCGCAGGCTCTGTGGGGGCGGGCTGACAGGCTGAGGTGATGAGGATGGCAGCGAGGGCGGTCAGCCTCCAGAATTGTGTGTTTAGGTTCATGTCGGCTCCTTTCGATTATCGGCGCTTTACAATTCTGGAGTTTACCCGCTTGCGGGCGGCTTGAATGAATAGGGTTTGCATTTCCGTTGGATGGGTTGATTTTATTCCGCTGCCAGCAGGTTGGCGATATGCTCTAAAACTTTTGAACTGCGCGCACCGCCATATAGCAAAAGCGCCAGCGTTTGCAGGTCTAATTTGTCGGGTGATCCCAAGTCTGCGCTGAGCAATTGCAATATTTTACGGTCGCATTTATCCAGCAGGTCAGCAGCCTTTTGCACATCTGCCGAGAAAAACATTTTGCGATTCAAAATGCGGTCGTGGCTTTCGGGGTCAAATTCAAAACAAAACGTGTGAAAAAGCTGGTGCGCGGTATCCAGCACAATCTGGTTATTTATTTTGGGGGTGGCGCTGGAAAAAAACAACTGGGCTTGTTCCTTCAATTGATTAAAGGTAACTTGCTCTGGCGCATTTTTGACTATCTCGTACATTTTATAAATAATAAACGGTCGCTGGTCACCGTTGGAGATGCGTATCTTGCGCGCTGCAAGCAGGTTTGAGTATTGCTCAAATTTTCCTTCGGGGGTTGTGGCAATCGGCAATTCTGCTTTTGGCGCAGCAGGCGCGGTTATTTTTTGCCCAGGCTGGTTTTGGGCGGCGCTGTTTTGCTGCGTCTTTTTAATTTTATTTACGCCCTGCCATTTATCATAATAGATGAATTTATCGCAGGCATGTATGAGGTACTCGGCGCTGGTTCCGCTAATGCCCATGCCAATTACCGTCTTGCCGTGCGCGCGCAGGCGGTGAACCAATTCGGTAAAATCGCCATCGCCCGAAACCAGCAAGACATGCGTAAAAGCGCTGATGTCGTCGTAGTGTAATTCGAGCGCGTCAATTACAATACGAATATCCGCTGCGTTTTTACCGCGCTTGCTATTGACGTGAATTAACTCAACACCCAATGCCAGCAATTGCCGCTGACGCAGGGCGGCTTCTGCCCAGTCGGCATAGGCGCGACGCAAGACCACGCGCCCCATTTGGCTGGCGGCTTGTAAAATACGCCCCCAATCTACATCAGCCGATTTGCCAAAGGCTTCTTCCACGCTGATTTCGATATTGTCATAATCAATAAAAACGGCGACCTGTGCATCCTGACCCATCTTAAACTCCATGCTAAATTTTTATGCCTATTTAACGGTTCGGCTCTAATTTTTTGATAAAAATCACGCCTGAACCATTGCAAAAGTATAGCATAGGCAAATCATTCTGTGGCAAAATAGGAACCATGCCCGCACAACTTACCACACTCAGCCAATCTTCCCTGCAAGACTACGCAGACTGCCCGCGCCGTTTTGAACTGCGTTATTTGCAGCGCCTATCTTACCCCGCCATTGAGATTGAACCTGCGCTTGAAAATGAAAAACACCAACAGGAAGGCGAGTATTTTCATCGGCTGGTGCAGCAGAATTTCGTCGGCATTTCAGCCGAACAGATCAGCAAGTTAGCCAACACAGAAAATCTACAACGCTGGTGGCAGAATTATCTTAATGCAAAAGACCTTCAGGGTCTTCATGCTTTTGAAAGGCTTTTGCCAGAAACCACCCTGTCGGCGCCGTTGCAAAAATTTCGGCTGGTTGCCAAATATGATCTGATCGCCCTCGGCAGCCGCCAGTTTGTGATTTTTGATTGGAAAACCTATCGCAAGCGACCTAAAAATGAATGGCTGCACATCCGTTGGCAGACGCGTGTGTACCGCGCTTTACTGGCGCAGGCAGGCGCGCATTTAAATCACGGCAAACCCCTTGCCCCCGATCAGATCAAGATGATTTATTGGTTCTCCGACTTCCCCGCTGAACCCGCTCAATTTGTGTATACCGCCGATCAATATAAACGTGACTGGGATGCGCTTTTGCAGATTGCCCATGAAATAAAAAGCGCCTCCTCCTTTCCCCAAACGGAGGAGGTCTTGAAGTGCAATTACTGCCCCTATCGTTCCTATTGCAATCGCGGCATCCGTGCCGGGGATGCCGCTGATGCTGAATTGGAAACTGAAGCCGAAGAATTATTCGACATTAATTTTGAGCAGATTGGAGAAATTGCATTTTGAATCTGCCTGCCTTATCAATTGCGGGGCGTTTTATTTATCTATTTCTGCTTGCAGTGTTGCTTTAACCGTTTCAAAATCCAATCCTTTTTCTATGCAGTAGTCTTTGATTTTTGTTAGTGGGCTGGGCATGGGAGCGCCGATCACCTGCTCAATCATTGCCGGGCTAACGCCCCAGTCTAAAATTTCCTGAAAGGTGGTTTTGCCTTTGATTAAATTCTCAACCGATGTTTCAGCGGGCGCGGCGCTTTGGCTTGGCTCTGTTGTTGGGGCGACTTCTGGCGCGGGGTTGCCAGGGTTGGGGATGGTATGTGTTTTGAGATAGGCGCTTTGCTCGGCGTTGAGATTGCGGTCTTGCAACAACGCCGCCGCATTTTCAGGGAGATAGGTATCCGCAGTCAGGTCTATGGGCAAGCCGTTGTAAAAAGCCACAAAGAGCCTGACAGAGCCTGTGCCAATTTCAAATTCGTTGGCGGCGTAAATTTCTTCCAGTCCTTTAATGGCGAAGGTGGAAGGGGAATTGCTTTCAATGAGAAAGGCTTGGGCAAGAACTTTGGAAGGAACGCCGAATGCGTTTTCAACGACTCCAAAGGTGTACGAACCGCGAATATCGGCAGGGTTGCTTTGTCCGACAAATTCGCCTTCGGTGTAGGCGGCGGGCTGTTTGGCGCTTTCTGTAACCCACCAGCCCATGCCAGTGCTGAAGGCAATGCCGCCGAAGAAGACGACAAAGATAATGGCGGCAAGCGGTTTGGATGTTAGATTCATTTTACGCCTCCAGCATTGAATACAACGGTTTTGGCTACGGGGCAAAAGGCTTCGGATGTGCATTCAAGGCAGGAGATGCACTGATGGTCGCGCACCGTTTGCAGCTCGTCTACGGGAATGTTCATGGGGCAAACGATGGAGCATACGCCGTCATTTTTACAGGTGGATTCAACGCGCCGAATTTGAAAGACGCGAAAGAGGTTGGTTATGCCAAGCACGGCGCCGTACGGGCAGGCATATTTGCACCAGGGTCGTTCAACAAAGACCGAAAGCAAAAGCGTTATGCCGAGGATGATAAGGCTGGGGAGCGCAACTTCCGTTGTCCAAAAATTGAAGAGCGCAAAATAGGGGTCGTAGTCGGCAAAGATCAACGTGCCGCTGGTGGCTGTAACATAGATCACCCAGGCTAATACCAAATACCGCAGGTAGCGCAGAATGTTATCCAATTTGGCTGGCACAAAGCGATTAAATTTTCGTCTGAATAATTTTTTTCCAATTTTACTTACCCATTCTTGCACGGTTCCCAGGGGGCAGACCCAGCCGCAAAAAACAGGTCCAAATAAAATAGAAAGAATAAAGGCGAGGATCATCAAAACAAATGAGGACTCGTGAATTTTTTGTACAAAGGTTCCAATGGTAGCGTACTGATAAATGGTCACCACGCCGCCGAAGGGGCATAGCGCATGAAGCGAAGCAGTTGAAAGAAATGGAATTCCGCCCCCGTTTTCAACCAACGTATGATTGATTGCAATGATTGCAATTAAGAGAAAAAAGAACCACTGCACCACGCGCCGAATCCAAATGCTGCGGGGTCTAAAAAGCCGTTTGCCAAAAATCTTCATGCCACTCTCCTTAAGTTGATTGTGCTGTATGGTGGTTGGAGTGTAGTAAAAATTTATTGCTATTCTACAAAGGAATTATGAAGATTTGGTAAAGAAAAAAAACGCAAAATAAAAAATAACCTGCCCATCAGGCAGGTTATTCTTTATTTTTTCGGTATTGAAAAACGCCAAACTTGACGCGGCTCTTTTGCTTATAAATAGTAAGTCATGCGCTGTAAGTGGGTGGCAGGGTCAATATGCTGCACTTTGACATTTTTTGGTACGTTGAGGCTGATGGGCGCATAGTTGAGAATTGCCCTCACGCCCGCCTCTATTAATGTGTCGGCTATGCCCTGGGCAACCGAGGCGGGAATGGTGAGCATTGCAATTTTGATATTGGCGGCTTTTACTTTTTCGGCTAAATTTTCTGTGTCTTCGATGGTGAACTCGCCAATCTTTTGCCCAACTTTATTTTTATCGTTGTCAAAGATCATCACTACGTTAAAGCCGCGATTGGCAAAACCCTGATAGCGTGCCAGCGCATGACCCATATCGCCAGCGCCAACGATAATCACATCCCACATGCGGTCTACCTTGAGAATTTCGCGTAGTTTATCGAGCAGGTAGTCAATCGAATAGCCCGTGCCTTGTTTGCCAAATTCGCCAAATTGCGAAATATCTTTGCGAATTTGCGCCGCAGAGATTCCTACGCGCTCTCCAAGTTCCTGCGATGACGTTGTTTTAATTCCGTTATCTGCCATGCGTTGCAGGGCGCGTAAATAAACGGGCAGACGCGTAATAATGATGTCGGGAATTTTTACTGTGTTCATTTTTCCTCATTTTCAAACAATACTAGAGTAAATTTACCATAAAATGTAATTTCATACAATTACATACAATCCAAACTGGAAATATCCACTTTGACAAATCCATTCCGCCCTGCTATACTTAACATTAATAAGTTGACTTTCACTGTCTAATCTTTGGCAGTTTGTTTTAAGAACAATCGCAACGTGGCACGGACTACCCCTCGCGAATAAGTTGGCAGGGGTCTTTTTTTACCTGGAGTTGGGCTGGCGCAGCCTGCGTATTCTGCAAAATTGACCTTACCCGCCGCTGGCGGTCTAATTATCATTTAATTTATAAAAAGGAAAACAAAAAATATGAGCAAGAAAAGCAAGTTAAGAATTATCCCGTTGGGGGGCTTGGGCGAAGTGGGAAAAAACATGATGGCATACGAATTTGGAAATGACATCATCGTAGTGGATGCGGGCATTATGTTCCCCGACAACGACATGATCGGGGTGGATTACATCATCCCCGACTTCGAGTACCTCATCAAAAAAGCGGGCAATGTGCGCGGGCTTATCATCACCCATGGGCATGAAGATCATATCGGCGCCATTCAGCACTTTATCGAAGAGATTAATGTGCCAATTTACGCCACGCCGCTCACCCGCGGGTTGATTGAAGGTAAATTGAACCGTAATAATGCCCAGCACAAGGCGCATTTTAAAACCATTCAAGCCGGTGAGTCTTCCAACATTGGGCAGTTTAAGGTGGAATATTTTCACGTTAGTCATTCCATTCCCGATGCGGTCTCTCTGGCAATTACCTCACCTGCCGGTCTGGTGATTCACATGAGCGATTTTAAATTTGACCATACCCCGGTGGACGGCTGGCCCACAGATTTTGGAAAATTGGCAGAATATGCCGCTCGTGGTGTAGACCTGCTCCTCTCAGATTCAACCAATGCAGAACGCCCAGGTTGGACTCCGTCTGAGAAGATTATCGGTCCTGCTTTTGATAAAGTGTTCGCCGAAGCAAGTGGGCGAATTATTGTTGCCACCTTTGCCTCGTTGATTTCTCGCGTGCAGCAGGTTGCCGATGCCGCCATTAAAAGTGGGCGTAAAATGGCAATTGCAGGTCCCAGCATGGTGGATAATATTAAGGTGGCGCGTAAGTTAAACTACCTTGAAATTCCAGACGAACTGATTGTGCCAATTGAACAGGCATTGAACATGCAAGATCATAAAGTTGTTATCATGTGTACCGGTTCGCAGGGAGAACCGTCTTCCATCGTTGGCAGGCTTTCGGCAGGCACCAACCGCCAGTTTGACCTCAAACCCAATGATACTGTTGTTTTATCTTCTCACCCCATTCCCGGCAATGAAGAAGGCATTAGCAAGACTGTGAACCGCATTTTACGCCGTGGCGCAAATGTGATTGACGATCGCGTGGCGCCCATTCACGTCTCTGGTCATGCGGCGCAGGAAGAGCAAAAATTACTCATTAACCTGGTGCGCCCCAAGCACTTTATGCCTATTCACGGTGAACTGCGGATGTTGAAGCGTCACGCCCAACTTGCACAAGAAGTTGGGGTTGAAAAGGAAAATATCATCGTTGTGGAAAACGGGCAGGTGGTTGAGATGATCGGCAACAAAATTCAACTGGGTGAGCGTATTCCGGGCGGCTATGTTTTTGTGGATGGAGAATCCATCGGTGATATTGACCACGATATTATGAAGGAACGCAGTCAATTGGCGCGTAACGGCATTTTGTTGATTGATATTAGCCTCGACAAACATTCGGGCAAATTACTGCACGAGCCGGAAATTCTCACGCGTGGGTTTGTCTCGCCCGAAGAAGCAGAAACCCTCCTCCCCGAAGTTCGCAAGCGGGTGATGCAGGTGGTTAATGGCGGCGGGTTTAGCAGTGAAAAAGACCTAATCAACACCATTAAGAGTTACCTCCATCAGGAAACAAAACGCAGACCAATGGTCTTTGTTACGTTGAGCAAGGCTTGAAGGGATGTGAAAAAATAACAAAAATAGAGCGAATCAAATCGCTCTATTTTTTTAGTTGCGCTGGGGTTTTTGTTGTCAAAATTTTCAGGGTTGGTTTGTAATTTTTAGCCCTACAATTGTTGCATTTATGTAGGAGCCAATTGCATGTGGTTTGGCGTGAAAGCCCAGAAACAGCCTGTTTACCGACAATGCGGTAGATTGGGCAAAACTGGTACTATTTACAATTGTGGATACTTTGTTCCCTTCCAGTTGAATTGTAAAGTTGTAGCGTCGTGGCTGACCGCGTACCCAGCCCACATCTTCCCCCATATCTGCCCAGGGGTATCGGGCGTTGATGGAGAAAATATTATTAAGATAGACAGAAACGCCCCCAGGGTCAGGCGTCATGGCGTAAATTAACGCGCCAGATTGCGGATCAACTTCATTTGAAAATCCCACCCAAAATTCGCCTTCGATTAAATTTGAAATGCTGATGGAAACTTCAATCTTGGCGTTGTGCGGAATGGGCATGGATAATCCATACACGCTGCTTTGATTTATATCGTCTTTGGCAAAGGTGATGTTACAGCCAGACGTATAAATGCCTAAATCATGCACGCTGATATTTGAGCAACCCTCAACCAGCGCAGGCGCAAAAGACGCCCCGTCAGAGGAGAAAATATCCCAGCCTTCAAGGCAACACAATGAAGGCGCGGCGGTTGCTTGTGGCGGGCTGACGGCAGGAACTGTGCTAATAAAAATTTCTGTTGGAGAAAGCGCTGCCAAAGTCTCTGTGGCTATCTGATTGTTAAATGCGGCTGCGCCCTGTTCCGCTGTTCTGGTTTCCAGCCTTGATTCTGCGGTTTGCGTAATCATAATAGGGATGGTGACAGAGTTGTTCTGCGCTTTGAAACCAAAATATGCGGTAGCGATTGTGCCTGCTAAAACAAATAGCCCAGTCAAAATTTGGATGATATGTGACTTTTGATCTTCATCCTTTGCTGTTCTTGGCATAACTGTCTCTCCTCCCGAACTAAAATTATATTTTCCTTATTTTACTACCGCTAAAATCAAAAATTGCCCGCCCAAATTTCATATGCCTTTCAATATTTCTGCAATCTGACGGTCAATTTTTCCCATTGGGTACTCGTTTAGGTCGCTGCTCTTTACCCATTTTAGGTTTTCTTTGGCGGGGATGAAAAGCGCCTGGCAGTGAAAGGCGTGGACGGTGACTTTGAAATGGGTGTAGGCATGTTGGATGATGCCCAGCGCTTCTTTTCTTTTAACTTTTAAGCCGTATGCATCGTGAATCACTTTGGGCAATTCTTGGGCTGGGTCGGCGTTGACTCTGCTGTTTGGAAATTCCCACATGCCGCCCAGTAACCCATCTGGCGCGCGTTGTGCCAGCAGTACAAGCCCGCGTCGGGTGATGACCGCCGCCGCTTGGGTGTGGTGCGGCGCTGCTTTTTTGGGCTTCAGCAAGGGAAGCAGACCCTGCCTGCCCTGCTTGCGCGCTTTGCAAATTTCTAGCAGGGGGCAAAGCAGGCAGCGTGGATTTTTCGGCAGGCAGATGCTTGCCCCCAAATCCATCAGCGCCTGGTTGTAGTCGCCCGCTTTGCCTTTTGGCAGGTTCTGCGCGGCAAGTTCCCAGAGGATTTTTTCACCTGCGGGCGAGTCGGCAAATTCGCTCACATGGAACAGGCGGGCAAAGACGCGCCGCAGGTTGCCGTCTAGGGTTGGCTCATCCATGCCAAACGCCATTGATGCAATTGCGCCGACCGTGTAGCGCCCAATGCCTGGCAGGCTGCGCAAATCTGTCAGGTTGCGGGGGAGTTGCCCGTTGAATTTTTGAGCGGTGATTTGGGCGGCTTTGTGCAGGTTGCGTGCGCGGCTGTAATAGCCCAGCCCTTCCCAGGCATTTAAGACCGCCTGCTCTGATGCGGTTGCCAGTGACGTTATATCGGGAAATAATTGCATCCATTTTTCAAAATAGGGAATAACAGTTTCCACCCGTGTTTGTTGCAGCATGATCTCAGAGACCCAGACCGCGTATGGGTCGGGGTGGTTGCGCCAGGGGAGAGTTCGCCCGTGTTTTTTGTACCAAGCGAGGAGGAGTCGGGGGAGGGGCATCAGTGGGTAGTAATTAGTAATCAGTGATTTGACAATGTCACATTTCAAAACCTTTCACCACAAAGTTCACAAAGGGTCACAAAGGAGAGCAAAATGCTAAAAACAAGGTTTTCCTTCGTGTACCTTCGTGTTCTTTGTGGTTTAGAACCTTTGTTTTAGTCTTAATATGACATTGTCAAAGTAATCAGTAATCAGTGGGGCAAGGTTCAGAAAGGGGGGCAGATGGGTAGGAGTGAGCGCCGAAGTCAATCAGGCGGACTTCGTAATAGCCGTCTTGCTGGCAGGCAAGCACAATGGCATCAGCGCCTTGCGGAAAGTCTAAAATTTCTTTTGTGATAAAAATCATGTCGCTGTGCTGCTTGTTAATCAAAATAAAGCCAATTCGCGCAAAATCTTTATTTGCGTAGGCTTCCCAAGGATGCGCCGAAGACATGCCTTCGTTGCGGCGATACAGGCGCGGGTACAACATGCGTCCTTCCATCAAAACCGCTCCAGGTTGTGCAAGAAATGTGTTTACTTCTTCTGTCGTATATCCGCTTCGTTCTAGTTTGGCGCTGAGTTCAGGCGGTGAAGCCGTGTAGCGCGGTTGGGCAAGCCCCTTTGCCAGCCAAGGCAGTGACCCCGTGAAGACAAAAACCAAAATGATGAAAGCGTGTTGCACTCGAAAATTTTGTGGTGTGATGGCGTTTGTCTGTGGCGGAAGGTAGGCGGGGAATATTTTTTCCATTTTTGCGCCAAACAGCAGGGACAAGCCGCCGAGAATTTCGATTGCGCCAATGCCAAAATAAAAATAAAAGACCCAGTCTACTGGCAGGTTGTAGCGCCAACTGGAGAAACGCGCAATGCCGTTGGCGAGTGCGTAGCCCAAATTGACCGTCAGTGGAATTAATCCCAGCCAGCCTATGCGCTGCCACGCCGCACCCAATCCAACCGCGATGACGGCAAGGTAAACAATGAGCAGGGCAAGGTTGTACCAGGCAAGCGTTCCATTCCATGTGACCCAGTATAAATTGACGGGCGCAGACAGGCTTTCAAACTCTTCGATCAGTGGCAGGGCAAGCAAGCCGCCAATTTCGGTGTTGAGGATGTGGGTGGCGATGAAGCCCGCAACATAGGCGGGATTTTTCAATGTGAACGAGATGATTCGCCCGCCGACGCTGTCGGTGGTGGGGTTAAACTGGCTAAGGTCGAGATTGCCCGTGAAGGAATATTGGCTGTAAATGACCGCCGATTGGCGCGGGTCGTCGAAGGTGAATTGTCCTTCCACTGTGTAGTTGTGAATCAGCCAGGGCAGCACGGTGAATAACATGGCGGCGGCAAAGACAAACCCCGCAATCATCCAATTTTTTGTTTTTCTTTGAAAGGCGAACCATGCCAGCGCAAAGACGGCAGGCAAGACCAGCAAAGACTGGGTGCGAAAAAGTAAGACCAAGCCGAAGAATCCGCCCGCTGTGAGCGTGGATTTTAAGTCGCGCCGCTCCAGCCACCAAATGAGGACAAGGCAGAGGAATGCCAGCGCCATTGCGGTGGGGAAGTCGGTGGTGAATATTTTGGAGTTTGCTACGCGCGTGTTGGATGAAATCCACAAGCCAACCCATTCACGAAAGATGGCAAAGAGGGCAACAGAAACGCCGGCGGCGGGGGAGTGTAATTTCTTCGCCAGAAAATACAGCGCCACAGGGAAGAATGCCAGAACCAAAGTTTGGGCGGCAATGATGGCGGGGTAATTTTGCCCAAAGATGAAGTGCAGGGCGGCGAGAAAAATTACATAGAACGGGCGCGGCGGAATTGTGCCAAGATAGTCTGTGCCAATTAGCAGGCTTTGCGCAAGGAAGTCATA
The DNA here is from genome assembly GCA_020721605.1 of Anaerolinea thermophila. GTDB lineage: Bacteria > Chloroflexota > Anaerolineae > Anaerolineales > Villigracilaceae > Villigracilis. The sequence continues at coordinate 22,845 of DYML01000012.1, read as the reverse complement.
AAACCCTGCATCGGAATAGGGCAACGGCATATTCGTGGGCGGGGTAATGGGCGCATAAAAACTGTTTTGTAAAACATCCACAGGCACACTCAGCCAGAGGGCGGCGGCGGTGAGGTAGATGAGGATTGGCAGAAGGTAATGGGTAACTGGTAATGAGTAATGGGTAATTGAAATAAGGAAAATAATAGTAAGCAGTCCCGCCAGTATGGAAAGAATAAATTGCCAACCTAAAATTGCTACGCCGGGTTCGCCCCAGTAGGCAGTATCTGCGGTAATGCCAAGTTTGGTAATGGCGATGAAGAGCAAGATAAAAAACAGGCAGCCGAAGGCAAGGGCGGCAGAAAGATAAATGGGGCTGCGCTTGGCAAATTCCCGCGGGTGGAATCCGTTTTGGGCGAGCAGTAGAAAAATGATAAATTGAACGCTGACCGCGAGCAGGAACCAGAGCAGCGGGTTCAGGCGCTCATAATACGGTAACAGCCGCTGCGGGTTGAGATACCGCAGCAGGAAGAGAATTAGGCTGAGGGTTAAGGCTGCCCCTGAGAAGGAAAAAATAACAGGCGTAGACAAAGCCCGCTTAAAGCGCATCACATCACGGCGGGCGCTGAATCCCCCAAAAATTCCGCCGAAGAAAAAGAGCGCAAGAATCCCAAGCAGGGCAAGGCGCGCGGGCGAAAGCCCGCTTTCGGAGGGGATGAGGGTAAGCAGGGCTGCCGCAATGAAAGATTCAAAAGCCGTGGCAAAAAGCAGCCACGGCAAAAAACGTGAAAAGACCTCAGAAGTCTTTTTTGGGGGGTGTGGGTTCATGGGTGTTGAGCGGGGCTTTCGTTGGCTCTCTTAGAATTGAAAACCATTGCGGGCAGGGATGATTTTTTGTGAGTAATTTTCAACATAGCTAAAGAGCCGTTCTTGTAAGAGCGCCCAATCTGCCGAAGCAAGGATGCGCCGCGCCTGAGCCAAATCTTCGGCAATTAAGCCAACTTGAATTTGCGGGTAGGGACCATAAATGGTTGCCCAGGCTTCGGTGGGCTGTAAGCCAAGCCGCTGCACGCCAGGCACAAACTCACCGACTACAAATTCAAAATATTCCTGGTCGCGCTCGGCGGCTATGTCCCAAGTCATAATTACTTTGACCGACATGTGATTAACCTTTTTGGTAGTTTAAAACAACAACATGTGTTTCTGAAGGCAGGCTGGTGCGTGAGACTTTAAGGGAGGGCTGTGCTTCTGGCTGGCTTAATCCCATTTCTTTGATAAATTTATTAAGGTCTTCCAACTGAATATTTGAGTCGGGGGTGGCGTAGTGCATGGGGATGACGAGGTTCGGCTCCAATAGGCTGACGACTTCTGCCGCTTTTGCCGCATTGAGGCTGTTGCCGCCGCCAACGGGAATAATTAATACATTAACCGTGCCAAACAGTTCGATCTCGCTTTGGGTGGGAATTTGCTGAAGGTCGCCGAGGTGGGCAACGGTGATGCCGTCGTAGTCGAAGACGTAAACTGTGTTGCGCACCTTCTCTTTCTTTTTGCCGTTGTCTGTTTGAACGGCGGTAATGAAAACGCCGCCAATTTCAAATTCACCCGGACCCGTGAGAACATGGGTGGAGCCTTTGACCGCATCGCTAAAATTGTGACCGGGCGCATCGTGGCTGACGGTGACAATCTCCGCCTTGAGTTTGAGCGGCTCATAGCCAACAACTTTGCTGTCAAATGGGTCTGTGACCACAGTGACGAAGTTGCGTTCTGTGAGCCGAAAACAGGAATGTCCGTACCAGGTAATTTCCATAAAAAAGTGCCTCCAAAGGGCGATTATAACCGATGGGGGCGGGTGGGATGGAGAATGAAAATGAAAATGTCTGCTTTATAATTTAGCGTCAAAGGGAACCAAATGTCTAAAACCAAATTTCTTCCGTATCTCGAAGCCCTGTTTGCCGTTGTGGTGTGGGGCGGGTCGTTCATTGCCACAAAAATTGCAGTGGGGCAAATCTCTCCCACCGCAGTGGTCTGGCTTCGTTTTGCAATGGGTATTCCGATCATTCTTTTTGCGGTGCTGATTCGCAAACAATTTGCGTTTCCAAAAGGCGGCGAATGGGGCTATTTTGCCCTGCTCGGCTTTTTGGGAATTTCCTTCCACCAGTGGCTGCAATCCAACGGGCTGCAAACGGCACAAGCCACCACCACCGCGTGGATCGTTTCCACCTCGCCCGCATTTATTGCGGCGCTGGGTTGGCTGGCTTTGAAGGAAAAATTGACGCTTCAGCAGTCGTTGGGCATTGGGCTTGCCATGTTGGGCGTGCTGGCAGTGGTGAGCAAAGGCAACTTTGCCGCGCTTGCGGGGGGGAAATTTGGCACACACGGCGATTTTCTTATTTTAATCAGCGCGGTCAATTGGGCGGTATTTTCCATTCTCTCGCGGCGCGGGCTGAAGAAACACCCATCTACACGGATGACATTTTGGGTGATGATCCTCGGCTGGTTGTTTACGTCTGTAACATTCATTGCCGGGCAAGACTATGCTGAAATTTCGCTGCTTGATTCGCGCGGCTGGGCGGCGATGATTTTTCTGGGCATATTAACCACGGGGCTGGCGTACATTGCCTGGTTTGATGCCCTCAGTCAATTGCCTGTCGCGCAAACAGGCGCGTTCCTCTTTATTGAGCCGTTGGTTAGCATGGCGGTTGCCGCATATATTTTAAGCGAGCGAGTGACCCTCGTTTCTATCCTGGGCGGTGTGGTGATTTTGGTGGGGATTTGGATGGTCAATCGGAAAGTAGAATTATGAAGGATAAAGTATGAAAGCAAGCGCGACAGAGAACGCGAGCGTTGAAAAAATAGCGGGCGGCTGGCGGCTGGCGATTGGGGCGGGGGGCGCTTCCAGTTATCGGGATGCGCAGTTGGATGATTATGCGGGGTTGCGCCGCAGTCAATTTCCCCATCGTCCTTCGGCTGCGCTCAGGACGAGTCTCAGCCTGCGGGCGCGGACTTCAACTTTATCTGCCGCTGGAACTTGGGGCTTTGGGCTATGGAACGACCCGTTTGGGTTGTCGCTTGGCTTCGGCGGGAATCCGTTCCACTTGCCGATGCTGCCGAATGCGGCGTGGTTCTTTTTTGCGTCGCCGCAAAATTATTTGTCGTTCACCAACAACAAACCCGCGCAAGGTTTTTTAGCGCAGACCTTCCGCTCGCCGAGATTTCATTCGCTGTTGATTCCTGCGGGGCTGGCGCTGCCGTTTTCGCGCGTAGCAACTCGAAATTTGTTGGGCAGGGTCATTGCCGAAGATTCATCCGCTCTCAGCGTGGATACGACTCAATGGCACAGGTACAGGCTGGAGTGGGGCGCGGAGCGAGTGGTTTGGGATGTGGATGAGGTTCGGGTCTTTGAATCTCCCGTAAGTCCGCACCCGCCATTGGGGTTCATCATCTGGATTGATAACCAATATGCCGCGTTCACGCCAGAGGGCAAAATTTCGGCGGGCGTGTTGGAGAGCGGGGAGGAGTGGTTGGAAGTTAAAGAAATAGTGATGAGTGAGAAGTGGGCGAGTGAGAAGTGAGAAGTAAAAAGGCTCCGAGTTCGTCAGAGCCTTTTTACTCATTACTTTTTACTTCTCACTTTTTACTTTTTTAGAACGCCCAAAATGTCGGCAGGAAGATTCGCAGCAACATATCCACAAGGAGGGCGAGGATGAGGTAGCCGCCAAATTTGCGGTTGTGCTGAAAGGCAAAGCCCGCAAACCAGACGGGCCAGTAGTCCCAGCCTTTGGGCGCTTCTGCGGGGCGCGGTTGGTTCATCACGCCGATTGCCATGAGCGCCTCTTTGTAGGCGAGGAAGACGACCAGCATAACGGGGGTGAAGTAGCGCGGCACAAAGACCAGATACGCAATGACCAGGTAGATGAGGACGATGGACGCCTGCGTCACGCGGCGGGCAACGGCTTCACCCGCGCGGACGGGGAATGTGCCAACGCCTTTCTTGCGGTCGTCGTCGCTTTTGTCAATGTGTTTGGCAATGTTGATGCTGACCACGCTCAAGCCGAATGGCACGCCCGCAAGCACCACGTTCCAGTTCCAGCCGCCGGTGAGTACGAAGTACACGCCGGTTATCAGGATGGGACCCCAGATCAGGAAAATCATCAACTCGCCGATGCCCCAATATTTGAAGGGGTAGGTGTAGGCGAGCAGGACGATTGCGCCAAAGGCAAACAGGTAGATGGTGGTGGACGAGAAGTTGGTGTGGAACAGGGCATACACGCCCGATAGGGTGGCAAGCGCTCCGCTGACGATGAACCAGCGGATCGAGGTGGCTTTATCCCAGAAGTTTTGCACGAGCGGGTGAACGCCGTATTGGGTGCGGAAATAATTTTCCTTGTCCACGCCTTTGGTGAAGTCGGTGTAGTCGTTGAGGATGTTGTTTGTGCCGTGCGCGATGAATAAACCGAGGGTGACGATGATAAAGGTCAGCCAATCGAATTTCCCGCCGCTTTGAGCCAGGTCACGTCCGGCGAGAATTCCCGCAATGATGCAGGAATAGACCGTAACCATCGTCACAGCCGAGCGGGTGGCGATCAGCCACTTGGAGACGACATCGAGGGCATCCCATTCTTTTTTGTCGTCCATTTTGATTAACTGCCAGGATGCTTTGCGCCACATGGCGAAATTAATGTGCATGTTTTCTCCTTGAATGCGTTTGTAGCGTGAAAATGTTTTAAGCGTTTGGGATTATACAACCCTTTTGTGAGAGAAGGCACATTGCCTGCAATTCCCGATATGTCATTGCGAGGGCGGTTTTTCCGACACTGACACGCTTCGCGGCATATTGGGAATTGCGGACATTCAAGTTTTGCGCCTTATAAAAACTTCGGAAGCCCGTTTGGACTTCCGAAGTGTGGTCTTGTATTTTATATCTCGCTGGTCATAATGAAGAGCGGCTTCATCTCGAAGTTTTCATACTTCGGGCGGTAGCGTTCGGTCTCGTAGAAGCGGTTTACATCCACCAGTTTTTTAGTTGAAGTCAAAATGTCGAGCGGCATATTGTCGTAGCGCCCGTTCTTTAAAACCACCAGCCTGCCGTGAATGCCGCCCAACACCAGGTCGAGCGCCAGGTTGCCAAATGCCATTGGCACAATCGAGTCAATCGCATCGGGGTCGCCGCCGCGCACCATGTAGCCAAGCTTTTGGTTGATGACATCCACTGTTTTTCCGTTGTTATATTTGGGCGAAATTTCCTTAATCCGTTCTGAAACCAAATCGCCAATGCCGCCTAATTTGGCGTGACCATAGGCATCTGTCGTGCGGTCTTTGAAGATCATTTCACCGCCTTCGTACATGGCTCCTTCAGAAATGAGCAGCACAGAATAATGGCTGGGGTTGGCGTGACGATCTTTCACCATTAATTCGGTCAGGTGATCTATATTAAATTTGAACTCAGGAATTACGCACCGATTGGCGGCGCCAGCCATTGTGGGCAGCATGGCAGAAAAGCCGGCGTAGCGCCCAAAGACTTCGAGTACCAAAAAGCGTTCATGCGATCCGGCAATGGTGCGCAGGCTGTTGGTGAGCGAAATAGTGCGCGTAACGCAGGTGCTAAAGCCAATGCAGTAGTCGGTGCCGGGTACGTCGTTATCCATCGTCTTTGGAATGGCAACCACTTTGAAGCCTTCCTGGTAGAGGCGCACGCCATAACTGAGGGTGTCATCTCCGCCGATGGGAATCATGGTATCTATGCCGAGAAAATCCAAATTTTTAAGCACTTCGGGCGTGAGATCGTTAATTTCTTCCTTGTATTGGTCTTGTAAATGTGCAGGGACGCTTTCCTTCCGAACCTTTGCGGGGTTGGTTCGTGAGGTGTGCAGGAATGTGCCGCCTGTGCGCCCGGCTTTATTGACAATTTCTTCGGTCAAAAATTGATAATTGGCGCTGTTATCTGCTTCTTTGTCGCGGATGATGTCTACCAAGCCTGCCCACCCTCGGCGGATTCCGACTACTTGGTAGCCTTCACGCAAAGCGCGAATGGTCACTGCGCGAATGGCGGGGTTTAACCCTGGCACATCGCCGCCGCCCGTTAAGATACCAATTACGCCTTTCTTCTTTTTTGTTAGAGCAGCCTCATCTTTATTTTTATTCATTGTGGCAACCTCATTTGATGGAATTTGGAAGGGATGTTTACAACGGGTGCAATTTTATCTCAAAGTTGGGGTCTCGCCTAAAAGAATTATCCTTCGCCCATTTCTGGCTGTGGTGCAACAGGCGCGCGGTTGGCAAGGTAGTTTTCAACGAGGAAAACGACAAGCGCAATCCAGACGATGCCGAAACCGATCAGTTGATTGTGGCTGAACGGCTCCTTGTAAATCAAAATACCGATCATAAATTGGATGGTTGGCGTAATGTATTGAAGCAAGCCCACCACCCAAAGCGGAATGGCGCGCGCGGCAGAGGCAAACATGAGCAGGGGAATTGTGGTCACAATGCCCGCGCCGACCATGAGCAAGTTGGAGGAAATGCCGGTGTGAAGGAAGGCGGCGGTATGGTTGGTTTCGGTGAAAATAAGGTAGCCAAGCGCGGGAAGAAAGAGGATGCCCGTTTCGATGGTTAAACCGTAGAGCGAGCCGAGCGGCGAAAGTTTTTTGACCAGTCCGTATAAGCCAAAGGAAAATGCAAGGGACAGCGCAATGTAAGGCAAACGTCCGTAAACATAGGTGAGGTACGCCACGCCAAGCGCGGCGAGAATGACCGGAATCCATTGGGCGATACGCAGCCGTTCCTTAAAAAAGATGACGCCCAATAAAACGCTCAACAGCGGGTTGATAAAATAGCCGAGGCTGGTTTCAATAATAAAACTGGCATTGACAGCCCAGACATAGATCAGCCAGTTTGCGCCGACCAGCAGCGCGGCAATGGCGTAAATTTGCAGAACTTTGGCATTTAAGGTTGAGCGTAACTCAGTCCATTGTTTGGTAACAAGGATGATTGTAAACAAGAGAAGAAAAGACCAGGCGATGCGATGCCCAATAATTTGAAGCGCGGATACATGGTGAAGAAGTTTCCAGTAAATTGGAAAGAAGCCCCAAATTACATAGGCGCTGATTCCGTATAAAATTCCTTTGTTCATTAATTCTCCTTGGGGGTGATTCATAAAATAAGACCCTGCCGCCTGAGCAACAAGGTCTTTGATGGATGCAGAATTTGCTCTTTTATAACTTTCTTAAATACCATTTGCCAGAAACAACTTCGGCAATATCGCGGGCAAATTCGCTGGCGGTTGCGTAGCGGTCATTGGGGTCTTTTGCCATGGCTTTGCCCACCACTTCCTGCCAGACTGACGGAATATTATGTTTGATCGAGCGAATATCGGGAATGGGCATTTCCACATGGGCGTTGATTAATGCCGTAACTGAACTGTTTGAAAAAGGCAACTGCCCCGTTAGCAAACGGTATAAAACAATTCCCAGCGCATAAATATCGGCGCGTCCGTCCACTGTGTTGCCCAGCACCTGTTCGGGGCTCATATATGCAGGTGTGCCAACCAGCCAGGAACCCTCATCATCGGTAAAGCCTTTGGCTTTGGCAATGCCAAAATCTGAAAGGAAAATTTCGCCCGTTGCATCAAATAAAAAATTGGAAGGTTTCACGTCACGGTGAATGATCTTACGTTGATGGGCGGCATCCAGCGCCTCCGCAACGCGTTTGAAAATATGCGTAATTTCAGTCTGTTTTATGTCCTTACTTTGCATGTGGTCTGCCAGCGACCCGCCCGCCATGTAGCGCATGACAATATAAGGCTGTTCGCCGCGCCAGCCAAAATCATAGATCGGCACAATGCAGGGATGTTCCAGCGTGGCAATTAATTCTGCTTCTTGTTGAAAGTAGTCACGGTAGACCTTGTCCAGAGTGCGGCTGTACATTAATACTTTAATCACAACTTGTCTTTGGATGTAAGGGTCTTTGGCAAGAAAAATAACACCCATGCCGCCTTGTGCCAGTTCTTTCTCAATTTCGTAGCGTCCAATTTTGGTGATTTCCATGCGATCCCTGTTCTCATTTAAGATGATTTATAGTATAGAACAGTTTGAAATATATGACAACACCTTTAAATTCAGCAATTCCAAATCTAAAATTTCCGACACCGCCAAGGAGCATGATTTTGTTGTTTTTTCAAACCGTCCACGAATTTTCCACGAATAAACGAATGTCCGATCACAAATTCGAGCATTCGTGACCTATTCGTGGATGGTTGGCGGCTCAAATCGTCCAGTTTTGCGATGATTGGGTTCAGATTTGGAATTGCTGCTTTAAATTAATTCTCCAGGGTTTTAAGAAAGCCCTGGAGAATTTCGCTGCGAGGCATTCTGCCGACACTTGCAGCGAGGGAAGTTATGTTTTTATAAATGTTAAGCAACCTTGCGCGTTCGTTTGGGCTTGGTTGGCTCTTCTTCTTCTTCCAACTCAACAGGCTCCAGCGGAGTGGGCGCTGCTTCTTGTGCTTCTTCTTGCGGCGCAGGCGCGGGTGAAACTGATGCGGTTGTATTAATACGGGCAAAATAATTTTTAACGCTCAGGTCGTTGTAAAAGATCAGCGCCAAAATGCCAACCACCATCGAAAAAATATTACCCATTAAGAAGGTCAAAATTTCAAAGATTGCAATATTTTGTGAGGGCAGAATGGGCTGTGGTTGTGCGCTAAGAAGTTTGGCAGCATAGACGATTTCAAACACGCCCAGAATGGTGGGCAAAATGGTAACGGGTACACAAATTATGCCAACGAGGGTGCTTAATACACTGGCAGATGCAATAAACCCCCAAAAGAGATTAACAATCCCGCTGGCTAAAGTCAGCAATGCAATGGTCGTAAACAAACCAGGTTTTTGATTTTGAAATGATGTATTCATTCGTTACTCCTTATTTTGTGTAAGATATAACGAATGAAAAAGAATTTGGTTGCAGTGTTTTTTACGGCTGTTGAAAGGTGAGCAATAGTCCGCCGCGATACGCCTCTCCGTTTTCTTGTGTGCAGGCAGGAGCAGATAAATTGGGGACGAAGGAGCCGCCTTCCACCACGCGCACGCTGTAAATAACATCTGCCTGCATGGTAAAGTCGGCGTAGCCATCCCCAATTTCGGGTTTAAAGCCGGTAAAGAGGCGGTCTTCCCCCTCTGCCCATGTGACAATAATTTCCACCCCCGCAACCTGATCTTGGCGCGAGTCTCTCATGCTAAATTGTAATAAGCCCGCTTCCAGATCGGGGTTGCAAATGGGGTCCTGACCAACCAGCATAAACGGGGCGCGCATAACGGCTGTGGCGGTGGATGTAGGGCGGGGTGTGGCGGTGAAAAATTGCTGCGGCGCCAGGGGTGTTTGGTCAAAGGTTAAAGTTGAAACGCTGGCAGACTCTAAAAGTTCTTCGGTGGGGGCGCTTTCGGCAGTCGTTGGGTTTTCAATGTTTGGCGTGCTGCTCACGGCAGTAAAGGGTGTGCTTGCAAAGCCAGCCATGGTTGCTGGCGCATTTATTCCCAGGCTGTTGGTTGCCGCAGGGTTGGCGAAGCCTTGTTGCAGGTCTGTGGCAAGTTGAACAAGAGGCTGGGTTTCTTCCAAAGATGCGCCTGCGCCGATCATCCGTTGTGCTTGTGCGCTCAGTTCGGCAATGGGGTCTGAGTCGCTTAGTAATTCTAGGCGCGCGCGGGCGCGGGCAAGGTCGTGCGATGCATCGTACGCGGCGGCAATTACCACACGGTATTGATCTTTAAAATCGGCGCGTAAAATGGCGGGGTTTGCATCCACATAGTTAACTGGAGAGATCAACCATGCGTATCCCAGCCCCAGCCCCATCCCCATTAATAGCGCAATGAGCATGGAAAATATTGGGTTGCGAAATAATCTCATGGGGCGCTGCTCCCCTGCGGTTGGTAGGTTTGCATGGCGCTCAGTAAGTTTTGCAAGACCAAAATTTCATTTTGAGTAAACCCATGATCTGTGGCGTATTTTAGGGTGGTGGATACAATTTGCGCGGGCGCTACGCTGTCGAGCATTGCCAGTCGCCGCGCAGCGGTTGCCGAATTGGGTTGGGTTTGGTTGGCTTCTGCCACCATCAGTACATAATCGGCGCGGTAATCTTCGCGTAGGATGTTGGGGGGCACATCGGTATATTGGATGGGGGCAATCACCCAGCCGTAGACCATACCCAGCGCAATGCCAAGCAGCAGGGCGGCGATTAACTTAATCCAGCGATTTGATGAGATCATGGGGAGATTATACTTTGCAAAAAATATCCGAGCAGGCTGCCGGCGGCGCCCAAAGGCTCTTCCTTACCGTTGCTATCTTTCGATCCTGGCGGGGTTCGAAAGGCTTTGCCGCGCCGGGCCTGCCCGGACGCTCGCAAGCATACCCGATGTCTGGGGCAGTGTCAATAATGGGTTGGCAAACAAGAGTCTGTGAAAATTTTTATTGCGCTTCCATGGTGGAAAGAAAAATTTCTACCAGTTCGGGGTCAAAAAGCCAACCCGATTTTTCGCGCAGGTATCTTGTGACTTCTTTGGGCGGCATTTTTTTTCGATACGGTCGGTCGCTACAGAGAGCGTCCCATACATCTATGATTGAAAAGAAGCGCGCCTCCAGCGGAATCTCTTTGCCGATTAATCCGCGTGGGTAGCCGCTGCCGTCCCAGTGTTCGTGGTGGCAAAAGGGAATGGTGAGGGCGGGGCGCAGGTAGGTAATGGGTGAGAGCATGTCATAGGCGTATTGCGGGTGCTGGCGCATTTTTTCCCATTCGGCTTCGTTTAGCGGACCAGGCTTTTGCAGAATATCATCTGGAATCCCCATCTTGCCCATGTCGTGCAGTAACGCGCCGCGCCGAATGTGAACCAGTTCTTCCTCAGTGAAGCCAATCACTTTGGCAATTCGGGTGGTCATTTCTGTAACACGCTGGGTGTGTCCTTCGGTTTCGCGGTCACGCAGGTCAAGTGCGCGTACCCAGCCTTCTATGGTTCTGTCGTAGGCTTCTTGTAAATCTTTGTGGGCGGTTTGCAATTCTTTTTCGGCTTTTTTTCGTTCAGTAATATCGCGTGATGCAGTTTGTATTTCCAGGACGGTATGCGTTTGCGGGTCAATGACGGCGCGTGCAGAGGATTCCAGCCAGACGTAATGCCCGTCTTTATGCAGCGCCTCGTAGGTGATGGTGTGAGCCTTGTTGTATTGATTGAGTTTAAAGATGTTTTTTATAAAACTGCGGTCTTTTTTGTGCATCAGATCAAAGCAGATGCCTTCAGACATCTCTTCGGGGGTGTAGCCCAGGATGGTTTTGCAGGCGGGTGAGACGTATAAAATTTTTCCATTAACTGCCAGCCGCGCAATCATGTCGCTGGCGTTTTCGGCAAGCAGACGAAATTGAGATTCGCTTTCCCGCAAGGATTCTTGCATTCGCGCGCGTTCAGCGTGGGCGTTCCTTTGCTCAATGGCGCGTTCGGCAAGGTGCGGCATATCTCGCAGGGATTCTGGCGACTTGACCACATAGTCTACTGCGCCAGATTTAAGCGCCGCCACTGCGATGCGCTCGTTTCCGTAACTGGTCATTAAAATAATGGGAATGGCAAGCGGCGCATGGTGATTGGGCAGCAGTTCCATGCTCTCCCCGTCTGGCAGCCGCCAGTCTGCTATGATGAGCGTCGGCTTTTGAATGGGTATTTGCGCGCGCGCTTCCATTAAAGATTTTACACGCACAATTCTCACATTGCTGGCTTGGTCTTCAAATGCGCGCAAAATTAGTTCTGCGTGCGCGTCTTCATCTTCAATGAGCAAAATGTTGATGAGGGTTTCTATCATTTTTTTTGCAATATTAATGATGTGGGTGTGAATTCCAACCCAGCCAGTAGAACCCCAAGTCGTTCATTAGTTTACTAAAGTCTTCAAACCCAACTGGCTTTACGAGATAACTATTGACGTGTTGATCGTAGGCGCGGGTCATATCTTTATCTGCTTCTGATGTGGTTAGAATAATGACTGGAATATGTTTTAATCCATCCTCTTCTTTGATGATTCGCAGCACTTCAAGACCATCTACGCGCGGCAGGCGCAGGTCCAGCAGAATCATGTGCGGGCGTGGGCTGGCGCTTGGCTCTGCGTATTCATTGCGCCGCAGTAAATAATCCAGCGCGGTTTGTCCGTCTAGAAAGTGTTTGATCTTGTTGTCAATGTGGTGACCTTCCATGGTTCGAATCACCAACTCGGCATGATCTATATTGTCTTCTATTAATAAAATTAAAATAGGTTCACCCTCCATGCCAGTTCTCCTTTTTTTATATTGTAAACTATTTGTTTCTTTTTCCATTGGTAAAATTTGTCTTTGGCAGGGTCTGTTTTTTTTTAGATGAATCGCAGTTTTTTGGCTCAGACCGCCGTGTTATAATTTAAAAATCAATATTCAAATTTTCTATTTGTACTGCCGAAGGAGATAATATGGAAATTACCACTCAGGAATTCAAACATTGTGACCTGATTAAAATCACAGGTCGCATAGATAGTTCAACGGCTCCTGTTTTTGGCAAGGCACTGGATAAGGCAAATGAAAATGGGCGCTTTAAAATTGTCTTGGATATGAGCGGGTTGGAATATATGTCCAGCGCCGGCTTTCGCGCCATGCTTGCTTCTCAACGAAATTGCCAGCGTTACAATCGCGGCGAACTGGTTTTGGTGGCTGTGCCAGAGCGCATCCGCGAGGCGCTGGAACTGGCGGGCTTCACAGAACTCTTCAAAACCTTTGATGATTCTGTGACCGCTGTTGGCAGTTTTTAGCGCGTTCACCCGTACGGCTGATCCAAATAAAAAAACACCGTCTCTTTCTAAAAATAGGGGCGGTGTTAATTTTCATTATGACAAAACTCACATTCCAAGCCAGGTTTGATTTTTTGAATGATATTCGTGAATTTGTTGCCCGCATAGCCCGCCAGGGTGGATTTTCTGAAAAAGAAATTTATTCTTTACAACTGGCTGCCGATGAAGCCGCAACGAATATTATTGAACATGCCTGCGCCGACCTGCCCAATGCAAATTTTGATGTGACTTGCGAAATGCGCGGCAATACCCTGATGATTATTATGCACGACATGGGCGCTCCCTTTGACCCCGCCGCGATACAGCCGCCCAACCTTACCGCCGATCTTTCAGCGCGTAAAATTGGCGGGCTTGGTTTGTATCTCATGCATAAATTGATGGACGAGGTTCACTACACACCCAACTCAAAGACAGGCAATGTATTAACCATGCTCAAGCACAGGGGCTGAGTTGTGATGCGCAAAACCGCCCGCACCGCCTATTCCGAATCGTGGGACTGGAATCAACTCGCCAGCCTGGGCGCGCAACTCCGCAGCGAAGATTCTCTTGCCGCGCAGCGCGACCGCATTGTCACCATGACCGCTCATCTCATTGAGGGTAGGGTGGATGTTTGGCTGCATGAGGCTGTTTTTCGCCTGCCCGATTGGGAGGATGGGCTTATTTTTCATGCACAGCCGCCGCAGGCAGGCATGAAACTTGCCATTCAAAATGAAAAACTTATTAACCAGCCTGGTAAAGAAAAAACAACCTTTGCCGCCATTGCGCTCACCGATCATGGAATTACGCTGGGCGCCATTCAAATCACCCGCGCCAGTTCAAATTCTTTTTCCGCCGCCGAGTTGAACCTTCTGCAAGGCATTGGGCAAATTGTTTCCGTGAGCCTGTTTGCCTCGCACCGCGCCGAAGTGGAGCAGTTTCGCCTGCGGCAGATCAACCTGGTGCGCGAGGTCAGCGCGCAAATTGCCAACGTCCTCGACCTGACAGAACTTTCCAAACGCGTTACCCGATTAATTCAAACTACATTTAATTATTATTATGTTGCCATCTTTACGCTGGAGCCAGCCGCCAGCCTGCTTCATTTTCGCTTTAGCGCCGTTGCCCCGCGCAAGGGAAAAAGAAAAGCCTCCATTGCGCTTGAAGTGGAAATTGGACAGGGATTAATCGGCGAAGCCGCCCTGCACGGAAAACAAATTGTCTGTGACGATGTTCGCGCCGATGCCCGCTACCGCTTTATAGACAGCCTGCCCGAAACAAAATCTGAAGTTGTTATTCCGCTCAAAATTGAAGAGCGCATATTGGGCGTGTTGGACGTGCAAAGCAATCAGCCCCACGCCTTTCACCCCAACGACCTGCTCATTCTCAACGCACTGGCAGATAACATTGCCCAGGCGGTAGAGGGCGCGCGCCTGTATAGCGGCTTGCGCCGCCGCGCCGACCAATTTGCATTGGTTTCTGAGGTGAGCAAGAGCGTTTCTTCCACGCTTAATTTGCCTACCATCATGCGCAATGCGGCAGACCTAATCCATCAAAAATTTGGGTATCCCCATGTTTCTTTGTTCACCGTTCACCCCAACCGTAGAATTATTGCGTATGAGGCGGGCAGCGGCAAACGCAGCAAAAAATTGGCGGGCTACACCATCTCGCTGGATACCCCCAAGGGGCTGATGGTTTGGGCGGCGCGGCTTGGCAAAACCATTCGCGTTAATGACGTGACCGCCGATGACCGCTACATCTCTTCGCCCCTGCCGCCCAAAAACACACGCTCCGAATTGTGCGTGCCGCTCATCTTTGACGATAAAGTAGTCGGCTTGTTTGATATTCAATCCGATCAACTGAATGCGTTTACCGAAGACGATCAGTTGATGTTTGAAGCGGTGGCAGATACGATGGCGGCTGCCATTCGCAACGCAGACCTATACCGCTCGGAGCAATGGCGCAGGCAGGTTTCGGATAGTTTGCGTGACGTGGCGGGGCTGGTTTCGGATAATGCCGGCGTGTACGAAGTGTTGGAACTGATTCTCTCCGAGTTGGATCGCAACCTGCCGATTGATATTTCTGCCATTTGGCTGCTGCAAGAAGACGAATTGCGCCTTTCTGCGGTGCATGGCATAGATGCCGCTCAACTGGAACGCGTGTGCATTTCCAACCCTGCCGCTGTGTATGCCATGTCTGAGGCGGTTACAGCAGATGCCCCCGTAATTCGCCGCCCCGAAGAGCCGTTCTGGCCCTCTGGTTTAATTGCAGGGTATCAAAAAAATTACTCGTCCATTGCCGCGCCGCTGCGTGTGGGCAGCCGCCCGTTGGGCGTGCTGACTTTGGCGCATCACACCGCCGGACGTTATGGTCACGAGGCGCAAGCCATTATTACCACCTTTGCCAGTTACGCTTCGGTTGCCATTGAAAACACCCGCTTGTATGATGCCGCACAAGAGCAGGCGTATGCTTCTGCTGCTTTGTTGCAGGTGGCGCAGGCGGTGGTGAGTTTGAATGACTTGGATGAAATTCTGGCTTCCATTATCCGCATTTTGCCCATTCTGGTTGGCGTGCAGCGCGTGGCATTAATCCGCTGGGATGGAGAGCGCGAGACTTTTAAAATTTCACATGCCTATGGCTTGGAACGTCACACCGCGCTGCTTGAACAGGAATTTAAGCCTGGCGAATTTGCCCTGCTAGACGCGGCATCCGCGCAAAATGGAATGCAGGCGGCTTCGCTTCTCCCCAAAGCCGACCCAATTTTTTGGGCGCAGATTCAACCCGATGCCGAGGCGGTTCATGCCGAGCGCCTGTTAATGGCAATTCCGATCTCCATCAAAAACGACAGGTTTGGCATCCTTCTCATCGAAGAAGCCGAAAACGGGCTTCGCTTTCGCTCGCGCCGCATTGAGATTATTAATGGCATTGCGCAGCAAGCCGCGCTTGCCATTCAAAATGATTTGTTGCAGCAAGAGATGGTGGTGCGTGAACGGCTTGAAACTGAGGCGCTTTTGGCGCGTCAAATTCAGCAGACCTTTATTCCGCAGTTTTTGCCCACGCATGATGACTGGCAGTTTGCGGCACGCTGGCGCACGGCGCGTCAGGTGGGCGGTGATTTTTATGACGTGCTGGAACTGCCCAACCATAAAATTGGCTTGTTCATTGCCGATGTGGCAGATAAAGGTATGCCCGCCGCTTTGTTCATGGCGCTCACCCGCACCCTGGTGCGCGCGGCAGTGATTGAGATGCACTCTCCGCTTGAGGTGCTGCGCCGCGTAAACGATCAACTTTTGCCCGATACCCGCCAGGGCATGTTTGTCACGGCGGTGTATGGCGTGTTGGATACCGAAAGTGGCGATTTTACATTTGTGAACGCGGGGCATAATCCCCCGTTTTGGGCAAAGGTGAATGGTGAGGTGGAGAAATTGACCCGCACCGCCATTGCGCTGGGCGTGGTCTCGCAACAGAATATGCAAGAACGTACCATCTCGCTTGCCGCAGGCGATATGTTATTTTTCTACACCGATGGTCTGACTGAAGCCTTCTCCCCCGCTGGAAAACTATTTGGTGACGCGCGCGTTATAGAAGCGCTGGGCGCTGCTCAAAACCATACGGCAGATGAAACCCTAAATTTGGTGGAGCAGCGCCTGAATATATTTATAGACTCGGTTGCATTGGGCGATGATTTGACCATGCTGGCGGTTAAAAGAAAAGCGTAGATCACGTTCTCCACGCGCTCCGTTTTGCTAATGAAGATTGACCGCCCCTTCGCTATTTTCCGCGCGGGTAACGGATATAAAAATAGTTTGTTGGCTGGCAGATACGCCATCTGAAACTTGCATAATGACCTCGTGGATATTGTCGAGATTGGCGTCTTTTGGCATTTCGTAATCGGGCGCGGTCAGGAAGGTGAACGCGCCGTTTGCAGAATTGATCGCAAAGAGCGCCGCATCCGCTCCGCCGCTGATGGAGTAGGTGAGGGCTTGGGCGGGCAGGTCGGCATCGGCGGCGGTGATGGCTGTAATTGCCGTGTTGTTTTCCAAAATTGCAAAACTTGCAGGGGATGTAAAAACAGGCGCATGTTCATTGACCGCGCCGACAGTTACGGCAACCTCTTGCGCGGCAGTCAATATTCCATCTGAAACTTGAATGCTGATTTGGTAGGTATTGTCGCTGCCCGTGTCTTTTGGCATTTCGTAATCAGGCGCGGTCAGGAAGGTTAACGCGCCGTTTGCAGAATTGATCGCAAAGAGCGCCGCATCTGCTCCGCCGCTGATGGAGTAGGTGAGGGCTTGGGCGGGCAGGTCGGCATCGGCGG
>DYML01000012.1:0-5638 GCA_020721605.1 Anaerolinea thermophila | reverse complement strand
GGGCGGGCAGGTCGGCATCGGCGGCGGTGATGGCTGTAATTGCCGTGTTGTTTTCTAAAATTGCAAAACTTGCAGGGGATGTAAAAACGGGCGGGTAAAGATTAACGGGCGCGAAGTTCGCACTGGTTTTTGCTGTGGCGGTTTCGGTCAGTTGGTAGCGGTAGATCAGCCCATAGTTTTCGGCGCCGCCGTATGCCGTCATGCCGTAGAGCGCGCCGTCTATTAATAATGGCGTTTGCATGGGGCTTTTCCCCGCCTGCCCGCCGCCAAACTCATGTAATTTTATAAACCCAGTCCCGTCAATATTCATTTGATACAAAATACCAAACTCTTTTCCGCCCCAGGCATCATCACCGTGTGCGGTTCCGTAGAGCGTTACACCGTCTGCGGCTAGCACAACGCTGCCGTTGGGTTTGCCGCTGTCGTTGTCGCCGCCGCCAAATTTGTGCAAGACGGTATAGGTTTTGCTGTTCAAGTCATATTTGAAGAGTGCGCCGAGGTCAGATGGGTTGTTGCCATAGTCGCCGAGGGTGGCGCCGTAGAGCGTGTGTTTGCCATCAAAGACCAGTGAATCATAGGGGTATTTTCCTTGCGTTCCGCCAGAAAAATGGTGCAGGGTTTCAAATGCCGCACCGTCTGGTTTAATGCGGAATAAAGTTCCCAGGTTGTTTTTGCCGCCCAGCCAGGTCAGCCCGTATAAGTAGCCGTCATTGGCGGCGGTTAATGTTCCCAGCGGGGTGCTGCCGTCACTGCCATTTGGCGCAAAGCGGTACAACTGGGTATAGTCCTCGGTGGTGAGGTTGTGGCTGTAAATGCTGCCTGTGCCGTTGCCGCCCCAGCGCGTCAGCCCGTACAGGGTGTCGCCCACTCGTATCGGCGCAGTAGACCCGCCAAACCCATCGCCAGGGTCGCCGAAGGCGTGCATCACGCCAAATCGGCTGCCATCCAGTTTCATTTCGTAAATTACGCCGCCCGCTTCGCCATGCGGTCCGCCGTAAACGGTGCTGCCAAAGAGACGGTCTTCTAAAAAGGCAAGCCCGCTCCAGGGCTTCCAGCCGTCATTGTTTCCGCCGCTAAATTCGTGCAAGATTGTAAATGCGCTGCCGTTTAGGTTCATGCGAAAGAGGTTGCCTTTGTTGGCGGGGTTGGTGGGCGGCTGATTGTATGGCGCGCCGCCATAGGTGGTTGTGCCGTATAAAAAGCCGTTGTATTGGGCGAGCGAACCGTAGGGAATGCGCCCGTTGCCTGCCTGAGCGCCAAATTGATGCAGAGCCGTAAAGCCCAAGGTTGGGTTGGGATTCAGGATGCTGATGACCAAGTCCAGCGCCGTTGCCGATTCCCCGTCTGATATTTCAACTTTGACGTTATAGGTGTGATCCAAGCCCGTATCGTTGGGCGCGTTGTAGATGGGCGCGGTCACGAAGGATAGTTTTCCGCTTGTCACGTCCAGGGTGAACATTTGCCCATCTGCGCCGCCGGAAATAACATATTCAAGGGTTGGCGTGGGCAGGTCGGTGTCGGTGGCGCTCAGAGTGGCTGCCTCCAGGGTGTTTTCGGGCAGGCTGATTTGAGTCACTGAGCCGCCGCCGTAGGAGGTGACAACGGGCGCAAATTCATTTATGCCTGTCACCGTCACTTCAATATTTTGCGCGGCGGTCAGGCTGCCGTCGGATGCTTGCGCAGTTAGGCGGTAGACCCTGCCCAATGGAATGGATTCAAAATTCGGCGCGGTGAGAAAAGTGAGCGTGCCTGTGCCGCGCGAGATGGAAAATATGCTCGCATCCGCCCCTAAAATGGAATACGAGATCGGCTGCCCCTCTGGGTCTGTGGCAGAGACAGCCGTGACGGTTGTGGTGTTTTCGGGAATGGAAATTGAAAGCGCCGAGCCGCCGTTGAGGACGGGCGCAAGATTGGGGGCATCGCTTGTGGTGTAGGTAATTACCAGTTGCGGCGCGTCTGCGCTGGAACTGCCAGAGAAAAATTTAACATAGTCCGCGTCTTTGTCGTTGTTGTCGTCTTGGGTAAACAACAAGCGAAACTGAGTTACGCCATATTTATTAATGAACCCCAGGTTGATATTGCTGAGATTGGCGCTGTACCCGTTGAGATCGGCGGGCAAGAATTTATCCTTGCTGGAGCCGATGTTGGCAATTGCGGAAAAATCCTCGGCTTTTAGCAGGATGTTGTTGCTAAAGGTGCCGTTGCGAATTTCCAGCAGCAGATCGCCATGTGTTTTAAATGGGGTGATTCCGACTGTGGAATGTTTTTTGATCTTGACCTGTGCCGCCGTAATGATGGCGTTGTCTGGCAGTGATGCCGTGTCAAAGGATAAAAAACCGCGATACTGGCGTTTTTTTGCGTCATCGCCTACATAAATAAAATTGGATGCTTTGTCCAGGTTGCGCCCCTTGTTGCTATTTTCGGCTGATTCTAAAACCCAGCCGTCATAGGCGTTTATGGATTTAAAGGTGAACGAAGTTGTGGCGGGCGTTCCGTTTTCGTAGCGAGCCAAAATGGCATTCTCGCCGCTGGTTCCCGCTACAATTATTTTATTGTCTGGCTGGCGCGCCATGCCGAGCGGGTTGTCGTTGCTTTCAAAATGGGTGATGCTTTTTCCATTTGTGCCAAAGGTGGTATCCAGCGAGCCGTCTGTGTTGTAGCGCGTCAGCAGAAAGTCGCCGGGGTCTGTCTGGCTGGTAATTTTTCCATCCAGAATGATTTTTCCATCGGGCTGAAGGATTAAGTCATCTGCCCATTCATGTCCGCCAAAGTCCGAGATGACCATGCCTGCGGCGCCAAAGGCGCTATCTAAACTGCCGTTGGGGTTGTAGCGTACCAGCGCCAGGTTTGTTTGGCTGCCGTCGGCATTGTTTAAAGTTCCCGCCACTATTATTTTGCCGTCTGGCTGAAGGGCAAGTGCGCCGCTGCTGTGGAGAAAATTGGCAGGCGTGGTAACCGTTCCCCTGCCATTTGTGCCAAAGGTGCTGTCGAGTGATCCATTTGAATTAAGGCGCGCAAGCGAAATTTGATTTTTTCCGTCATTGTCCATCATGTTGCCAGAGATTACAATTTTGCCGTCTGGCTGAATGCCGACTGCTTTGGCATAGTTGTAGCGGCTGTTTGGAAAATCATACTGATCCAAAATTCGATAGCCAAAGGTGGAATCTGGCGCGCCGTTGCTGTCAAAGCGCACGATAAAAAAATTGTCGTAATTGGATTGCCCAGTTGTTTGATACCCCACCATGATAATTTTGCCGTCAGGCTGAATGGCAAGGTCAGAGGGCGACTGGCGCGATTCGCTTAGTCCATTGATAATGCCCAAGCCATTGACGCCAAAGGAGGTATCTAACGTGCCGTTACTCAGGTAGCGCACGGCGGCACAGTCTGCACCGCTTAATCCGCCTACAATTATTTTCCCATCGGGCTGGAGCGCCATCTTTGACCCCGAAAAAGAATCAACTTCAAGTGTGGTGTTTCCGTTTGTGCCAAAAGACGTGTCTGGGGTGCCATCGCTCTGATAGCGGGTGAGTATTTTTTTAACGCTTGCATCTTCCAGCGCCACTGTGGTCAGGGTGATAATTTTTCCGTCTGCTTGCAGCACAACCTCATTGGCGGAGCTGGGAGAGCCGTAGTCGGTTATTACGATGCCGTTTGTGCCAAAGGTTGGGTCCAATGCGCCATCGGCGGCAAACACATTTGCGGCAGCCAGCATCAAGAGAATTACGCTTGCGCCGCCCAGCGTGCGAAACATTTTTTTAAGGAACAAATTGGCGTTCATATTTTTTATCCTTGCTGCCTTGCTCTTGTTTCAAAAACTAACAGGCTGTTTTCAAATGATATTCGGCAAGGTAACGAATATAAAACGTAATTTCACTTATATTGTAGAGGCTTATATTACTGGATACAAGTTGCAGTTGCGTGACGGTTTAAACCTTTTTTTGGAGTAAAACCGAGTTGCGCGAAAAGCACGCTTGCTCAAAGTAGCGCGTAGCCGCATACTTGGTACTCCTTGCTTTCCCTTCGGTCTTCGTGTACAAGTATGTGCATGTCTTTCGTAAAAAAATGGTGTGAAAAATGGTGTGAAAAATGAAGTCTATAAAACTTTTATTTCTGTTATCTTTTGCGTCAATGGTTGTTTTTTCTTGCGGCGCGCACACTGATCTTGCAACGGTAGTTCAGCCGATAGAAACCTCACCCCGTCCGCCTGTATTAAGTCCACGTCAGGCGCCGTCATTAACGGCAACTCCTGCGGTTTTTCCAACGGCTGTTCAGGCTTTTTCTTTTCCCACCTGGGTTGCAGAGTTTTCAAATCCAATCATCGCTGCGTTGGAATCTGAGCGTCCCTTTTTTGAAGATGATTTTTTGCCTATTTGTATTGATCAACAACAGGAATGGAAAGTGTGCGCCACGCCAGAGCAGCGCATTTATTATCAGGCAGATGAGTATGACGGGCTATCCATCTCGGAATTGGCGCTTGCGACAGCCCGCCCTACATTAGACCTGCAGCCAGATTTACAGAATGGATACGCCTTGTTAAACAAAGGCTGGTTTTTTGTTGTTCCTGAAAGCGCCAAAAATCCATACTATGCGCTCATTAATCAGGGGGCTTTAATCCTCAGCCTGCCGCAAGGCAAAGAGAACAAGGATTTTTGGGTATATAACCCTCGTTTTTTGTATAAAAATTTCGCCATTCAATTTGATCTTCAGTTTTACGAAACCCAGCCAGACGACGTATTTCGTTTTCAATTTGAGCAGGGCGCAGGCGAAAGTTTTGCGTTTGATCTTGCAAAGAATAAAACATGGTCTTTTCGATGGGGGGCGGGGCTGCCTCAACAGGAACAGGTGGGCGTTTATGAATATTTTGCAACCGAGCCTGTGCCGATTTTAATTCTCGCGCAGGGAACGCAATGTGCAGTCTACCTTAACCGTGTTCCGCTTGCCTATGTCGAAGACTGCCGTACCGATTCCGTTTCTAAATTATCGGTGTATGCCGCAACATTTCATCTTATTTCCAAGCCGTCCTATTCTGCGGCGATCACCATTGATAATGTCAAAATGTGGAATTTGGATCAAATTGAAACCCTGCCCTAAAAATATGCGCCCAATTTTAAAACCATAACCTTTTGTTAATATTTTTTTGCGTCTGGTTAATATAATAAAAGAGTTGCAATTTTGAATTTCCCCCATTTGGACAAGCCAATCTGCGGTAAAAAAACCAACCCCAAAGAGAACGTGGGGTATAAATTTTTTGTCCTTTGTGGTTTGAAAAATCTTGTACAAAAGCAAGCATTTTGCCCCCCAAATTCTTAATTGCGCTACTCTTAAACCCAGGTGATCAATATGGAAATGACTTACAAGGATTTGGAAAATAATATTCGTCTGATTAAACTTGACGGCAAATTGGATATTGTCGGCGTAGGCGAGGTTGAAATCAAATTTACGGGCTATTGCTCTGGTGAAAAAGCCCGTGTGGTTGTAGACCTTTCCGCAGTGGATTTTCTTGCCTCCATTGGAATTCGGCTGCTTGTGTTGAATGCAAAATCCATTGCCAGCCGTGCTGGAAAAATGGCGCTGTTAAAGCCCAATGCTGAAGTACAGCATGTGCTGGAAATAACCGGCATTCCAGCCATTATTCCCA
>DYML01000126.1 GCA_020721605.1 Anaerolinea thermophila | reverse complement strand
GCCAGTTCGAGCATGGCTTCAAAAAACGGATAGGTGTAATAGGATGAGTTGTGATGACTATCCAAATGGTCAGGCTTTTTGCCAGTGATTTGGATGAAGCGTTCGCTTTGCGCCCGCCACTCGGCTTTGACTTCCGCCGCAGGGATGAACGCGGCTTGCTCGCGTAAAACCGCTTCGCGTGGAAAACGTGTCCTGCCCGAAAGACGCAACAGCGCAGGCAACTGCCCATTGGGGGGCGGAAGCAGCGGCGCGCCCGCCGTCAGCGTGAGATGAACGCCCAATCCCAAATTGGGGCAATGCGCCGCCGCCATCTCCAACGCGAACTCGGCGTCGGGCATGTTCATCATCGTCGTCGTGGACGTGAGTATCCCTTCCAAATGCGCTTTGCGAATCCCCGCCGAAACGGACGGGTGCAAGCCGTAATCGTCTGCGTTGATAATTAGATATTTGGTCATCGCTTCCTTTTCTTTTGACACGGCACATCAAAACGGTTATATTCAAAACAACGGAGAACAAACATGAAACTCAAAATTGTCGTTCATCCCGCCGAAGAAGGCGGCTATTGGGCAGAAGTACCCGCCATCCCTGGCTGCGCCACGCAAGGCGAAACCTTTGAAGAATTGCTCGCCAATTTATATGAAGCCATCGAAGGTTGTTTATTAGCCAACTTGCAACATTCAACCTTCAACTCGTAACCTGTAATCACAACGGACGTTGCTCTTCCAACGTCACCCGCCGCGCGCGCCAGCGATATTTTTTTTGCTGGTCTGCGTACAACTCACGCACGCGGGCTTCGTCGCCTTCAAAACTGCACTTGATGCAGTAAAACGACTCGCCTTCGCGCAACAAAACCACATCGTTCTCACGCGCAAAACAAACGGGGCAGCGCAAAATTATATTTTCTCGATGTTCAGCCATGTCCGCATCACCTTCCCAGCCCGCAGCACGCCGTTCAACGTCAGCGTGAAATATGGGCTGAACAAATACCCTTCCATCACCGCACCCGACTCACAGGTCCCTTCAGCTTGCAGGCTAATTTTTGTCTGGATTTGTGGGATCTGCGCCGCGACAGCCGTTACCGCTTCCGAGCGGATTTCGCGGCTGCGATATTCGTAACGCATCTCTTCTGATGTTTTGCCTGATACTGTTAAAATGACATTTCTCAAATCTTCGGGATATTCCGTCAGCCCCCAACATGCCTTGACATATTCCTGCGCCTGCACGTCCTCGCCTTCGAGCAATTTGCGCTCGACGAGAATCTTCCCGTTGCCCAAAAAGCGATAGGTGGTCTCGATGGACACGCTTGCCTCATCTGAAAAAGTCAACGTGGCAGGAGTCAAACGTAGGGTGGTTTCGTTTTCGCCGCGCGTCACTTCCGCTACTTTGACGCGCACGTTTGCCAAATCCAGCGTTTCGTCCTTATGCGTGACAAGCAAGGTTGTGCGCGAACCATCGGCATAGTGATATGAATTGCCCGTGCGGTGCTGGGACTGAATCAAATACGGGTACGAGCCGTACCAGAGCGCCTTTGCGTCTGCGCCTGTATGTGATTCGATTTGGGCGGCATACGGGCGCAAGTCGCCAATCGAGCCGCCTTGTGTAGGGTCAATCAATAAACGGGTGAATGAATCGAGATACCAGAAATAATGCTTGCCCGTACCATAGAGCATTTCCTTTGCAAGCGCAACCTGTGGCTTGCCGATGGGTATGTTATCCCGATACCACGCGGCGAACTCGCTCATCTTCATATCAGTTGCCTGCCCCAGTTTTCGCAACTCAACAAAGTATTCCAAAAATTCACGGTACAGCCCTTGGGTCACATCGTCTGTATCCTGAATACTAGAGTCGTTCGACATCCATGCGGGTCCCACGAAAATATGGACGTAGGCAAAACCATCATTGAAGTCCGCTTGCAGGCGGTGCTGGTCGACCAGATTGTACATGTACGGGTTGTTCATGCCGTCATTCGCCATCGCCCGCTGGACGTTGGCGGGGTGCGTGGCGAAAAAGTCGTTGCGCCCTTCGTAGGAGAGAACCAGGTCACGGCTCAGATGCGGCACGGCGACAATCCCCAGCGAGTCGGCTTCGTCTTGCGCGGGGCGCAGCGAGTGTGTCCTGGACGGATACCACGGAGCCCAAGGCATCCCTTCGCTGAACAGATACCATGAATTGTTACAACCGTGATAAACGCGCACGCCTTCTTCAAAACAACCCGCCACCGCAATCTGAATCGACGGCGCGAGTTCCTTGAGAATCCGCAGCGACTCAGCGTCAAGGTGGTACGAACCCACAGAAACAGGGTCAACCCCAAAGGTGGCTTTGAAGCGGGTCAGTACCTGTTCGATGATTCGGCGCTTCTCGTCATCTGCATACAACCAGATGAACGGCTCGTGCCTTCCATCAGCGGAGTCGGCGGCGGGGGGCAGGTTCATGAACCAGACGCCCAACTCGTCGCCGAAGTCGCTGGCGTAGGTCTTCAACTCGGCGACCGTTTCTTCATCGCACAGCGATTGGTAATCCACGAGCAGGGTCACTTTGAGTCCCAAGTCGTGCGCCATGCGTTGCTGCAAAGCAAACGAAGCGCGTTGGGAAGGGTTTTCGGCGGGGCGGTGCAGGAGATTGAAATAGAGCATGGATTTTTCCGTTTTGCTTTTGTGTACTACAGCATATCATTGGGCGCAAAACGGCTCTGTCAGTTTTGTGACTGGTTTTGTGGTTTTTGGGAAGGGTTTGCGGGGGTGGTAAAATTGCCATGTGAAATTTGAGCAAGAGACAGCGTCCCGCAAGGAGACAAAATGACAAACATGACTTTTCGAGAACAGTTACACCGTCAAATTGATAAACTTCCCGACGAAGTGGTTCAGCAAATCGCCGACTTCGCTTTGTTTGTCATGGCAAGGCGACAGGTAGCCCCACTGTATGAAGATTGGAGAGCCAGCGAATGGCAGACATTCTCGTTGGAGCAGTTCTTCAAGGAAGACGATGAAGTTGAATATTCTCTGCAAGAAGCCAGAGAGATATATCATCCATGAAGCCTGGCGATATTGTTCTGATTCGCTTCCCGCAGGCGGACATGGCGGCTGGAAAACTTCGTCCTGCATTGGTGGTGGCTATTGCCCCAGGACGCCATGCCGACTTACTGCTTACCTTGATTACATCACGCGCCTATCAGGCAATTCCTGAATTTGATGAAATCATCGAAACATCAGATGACGATTATGCAGATAGCGGGCTGAAAGTCCGTTCTGTTATAAGATTAGCCCGACTGACCAGCGTCGACGAATCGGTTGTGAATGCGCGTTTGGGAAATATTTCTCCACGTCGGCTGGAACAAATTCGACAGCGGCTGATAAGATGGTTGCAAAATTAATCAAAAAAACACTCGGAGAAAATTTCCGAGTGTTTTTTTGATTCAAAACTGCAGCATCAGCCCCGCCACTTCCCCATAGACCAACTCCCCCGCTTCGTCTTCAGACATCTCATCCAAATCTGGCACAGACCAGTAGATGACCTTCTCCGCAAACTCAGGGAACTGCTCCGCCAGCATCGGTGCGTGGACGCGCTGGTACAGCGCAATCACCACATCTGAGTCGCGCAGTTCGTCCGCCGTCACCCGCTGGGGGAATTCATCCGCGCGGCGCGGCGCAATTCCGTAGCGAGTCAACACGCGCAAGGCAAACTCCGAGAAACTGCCGACGTTGCCGTTGTTTTCAAATGAAGTTGACAACCCGCGTGAAAACGCCCGTGCCGTTAGTCCCCGCTCTTCGGCGAAGTGATTGAATATCTCTTCCGCCATGCGACTGCGGTAGTAATTGCCTGTGCAGAGAAAAAGGATTTTGGAATGGGTCATAATTTTTTACCACAAAGTGCCACAAAGGGGCACGAAGGAAAATCTTTTAAGACCTTTGTGACCCTTCGTGTTCCTTCGTGGTTAAACGGTTTTACCCATTCGCCTTCTGATACACCCTGGGCGAAACCCCCACCACCTGTCGAAAGACCTGACAAAAATAACTGACATTCTGAAAGCCCACCGAAAACGCCACATCGGTCACATTGATTCTACCTTCTGCCAACAGCGTCCGCGCACGGTGAATGCGGTAACGGTTGAGATATTCCTGGAACGAAATCCCCGCTTCCTTGTGAAAACTGCGCGAGAAATAGCCCGCGCTCACACCCACATAACGCGCCACATTTTCACGCGAAAGCGGCTCGTCATAATGCTCTTGAATGTACGCAATCGACTTGCGCATCAACGCCCGCATATCGCCCGAAAGTCCACCTTGACTACGCGAGAGTGCCTTGCGCAATTGTGCCAGCACTTCGTCCGTCCGCAGCAAACCTTTGTTCAGCACCGCTTCCACCCGCCCGCGCAGACGCGCCATGTCCGCTTCTGAAAGCGATTGCCCCGTCAAAATAATCACAGGGATGGAACGCGTCGTCTCCTGTTTCTGCATCGTCTCCAACACGCGGAACCCATCCATGCCAGGCATCCCCAAATCGAGCATCACCAAATCGGGCGGCTGGTGGCGCATCCGTTCCAGTGCGTCTTCGCCGTTTTCGGCAGTCGCCACCTTCGCAAACGGAATCTGCTCGCGGATGAGTTGCGCGTGCATCTCCAGCAGCATCGGTTCATCATCCACTAATAGGATGGATGACTCTGCCAACGGAGCGGATTCTACGCCCAAGCCTTGACTCTGCTCGACGGGCAGCGATTCCACCGCGCCGAGAATGGGTACGCTAAAGAAAAACTCTGAGCCACGCTGCGAGTCTGACCGTACCCCAATCTCGCCCCCGTGCATATCCACCAGACGTTTGCAAAGCGCAAGCCCAATGCCCATGCCCGCGAAGCGTTGCTCTTGTGTGCGGCTCGATTGGTAGAACTCGCCGAAAATCATCTTCTGTTCTTCGAGCGGAACGCCCGCGCCCGTATCGCGCACCGATACTAGCACATCGCCCACCCGCGCCGATAGCATCACCATCACTCCGCCCGCAGACGTAAATTTGACCGCGTTGGTGAGCAGGTTCAGGACAATCTGCCGCAGCCGCGCCGAATCTCCCCAAACGGCGGGCAGGCTCGGGGGAGTCTGAAGCGTCCACGAGAGTCCCTTTTCAGCGGTGAGCTGTTTCCCAATCTCCAAAACAGGTTGCAAGGTTTGATTCAAATCCAATGGCTCGCGGGTGAGTTTGAGTTGCCCGATATCGTCGCGCGTCAAATCCAGCACGTCGCGGATGAGCGCGTCGAGATGGCGGGCGCTGCCATGAATGCGTTGCAAAGATGGGCTACGGAAGTGCCCGTCATGCAAGAGCCGCTCGCTATCGGTGACGATGATTCTCAGCGGGGTTTGCAGCTCATGGCTGACGGTGGAAAGGAAGCGGCTCTTCATCTGCCCCGCTTCTTCGGCGGCTTTCAGACCATCGAGCGCGCCCTGATACAACCGCGCCAGGCGCAACGCCACTTTGATTTGCTGGGTAATCGCCCCATAAGATTCGAGATGTTCCGTGTCGAACACGGCGTAACCTGAAAGCTGCGCTTCGCCGCCCAATGGGAGCAACGCGAGTGCGAAAGGCTGGTCGGCACGGTACACGCCTTTGGGCGGGAACTCCTGCGGCTGGTTGCGAAGTGAATGTTTTTTCTCGCCCAACACCACCTGAAAATCGCTGCTCTCTGGCAGTCCGTTCATATCCGTGCGGAAAAATGCCAATGCCAGATGATGAATGCCCATCTCTGGCAAACTCTCGGCAAGGATGTCATAGACCTGCTGTTCGTTCAGTGCGGTCAGCAGGCGTGAACTGAGCAAGCCCATCTGGTCGGCGCGGAGGCGTTGGTTTTCGAGATATTCGCGGTGCTGGCGTTGAATGGCTTCTGCAATCGTCTCGCGCGCTTCGGAAATTAACAACTCCACAAAGCGGGTCTGCGCCGCCGACCGTTTTGTGTCGTGCGTCAACTCATACAAGCGGATAATCGCCCAACGCCACGCATACGCATCATCGTTGATGGACGCCGCAAACCGTAGCACATCATCCAGCGCAACGCGGAAAGGCGCGGGGTGACTGGCTTGCACCGCGCGAACAAACGCTATCGCCAGCCTGTCGCACAACCCCAACACTTCGTCTTCCTTTAAGTACAATGCAAACGGCAGGACGGCGCGGGTCATTTCATCGGCGAGCGCATGCGAATCGAGGAGGCTGGCGTGCGCTTCAACGGGCGGCGTTTCCACGCTCCACTCGCGCCCCGCTTGGCATCCGCACGATTGGCGAATCACCAGCCTAGGTTTAACTTTCACGCTGGCGGGCGGATGGTCAGGGGCTTGAATTTGGCGCAGTAACAACTCCGCCGCCTGCCTGCCCAACTCGAACGCCGAAAAGCCGATGGTGGTCAGTGGCGGTTGGCTCAACACAGCAGACGCGGAATCATCGAAGCCAATCACTGCCACATCCTCGGGAACCGAAAGCCCCGCCTGACGCAAGGCGTGAATTGCCCCCAGCGCCGATTCATCTCCGCTGGTGACGATGGCAGTAAACGGTGCGCCCGATTGCATGATTTTTTGAATTGCCTGCGTCCCTCCATCGAAGGCGTAATCGCCCATCTCGATCAGCGCGGGGTTGTCGTTCAACCCGTGCTGCCGCACGAAATCCTGATACGCCCACAACCGCTGACCGCTGTCGCCTTCCACATCTTCCGCGTGCCCGCCGATGAAAGCAATGCTCTCGTGTCCATGCTCCAGCAGGTGAGTCATCGCCTGCCAAATGCCGCTGGGGTTGTCAATCTGCACGGACGAAAACGCTTCCGCGCCGCCGATTGTGATGAGCGGGAATCCGCTGGCACGGAGTTTTGCCACGTATTCCAAAACGGGTTTCCCAATTAAGGGGTGGGCTAGAATCAAGCCGTCTGTATTCCACTCGCCAACAGGCAGGTAATCCACCGTTGGATCATGGATGGGAAAGGCAGGACGTACCACAATCGGAAAATCAGATGGACTCATCCCGCACGAAAGCAAAAGGTTGCAATGCCGCTCGTGAGCAGTACGGGTAATGCCCAGCGCTAATTCCCCGTAATAATCCTCCAACATGGTGCGTTCATAGATTTGCCACCCCGAAAGGAATCCAATGGTGGCACGATGATTCTTTTTACGATGGGGAATAGTCATAAATTGATTCTACTACCAGTAAGGCGAGACATTGTGCCCATGTGGGTATTAATCTCGCCCTACCGCAATTGGCAACGTAGACTCTGCCAGCGCTTTCATCTCATCAGGATTCAACGCGCGGTCATAGACTGCCAATCCGCCCAGCAAACCGCGATACCAGTTGCTCATCTCACCGCTGCGGTTCACCGCCCCGACCGTGAAGTCTGCCCCGCTATCGAAGAGTCCGCCTTCATAGGGGAAGGGATTCAACGCGCCATTCTCTTCAAAGCACCCATTGAAATAAGAGCGCGCAAAATGACCATCGAAGGTGAAACCCACCATACACCATTCATGGAAGGGAACGGAAGTCGTGCTTGCTGAAACATCTTCGCAGTAGCGCCGCCCTTCGGTTGCTCCACCCAAATGCGAAACATGCCCGCCGACGTTATCTGCCGCACCGCCCGTGATGATGATATTAAGGAAGAGACAATATTGTCGCTGTTTCTCGGTTTCGTTCCAGATTCCCGCAATCGCTTCGGGCGGCGGCGCTTCGTCGGGCGAGGCGTTCACCTGGCGGTAGCGGTTAATCCATGCAATCAAAGTCAGCGCGGAGTTGTCCCGGCAACGGTGCAATCCCGCACATTCCTGATTCGGAATCTCCAGCCACGCTTGCCGCGAAAGCCAGATGGACTGCGCCCCGAAAATCCCATCTTGCACGCGGAAAACGGGTCCGTTGCGCTCGCGTAATAGGTACGGGTATGCGCCTTTGGCGGTCAGGTCAGCGCCTGCTTCGCCTTGAAAATCCCAAAAAGAAAGAATGCCTGGAAGGTCGAGTGGTTGAGTCATGGGAAGTCTCCAAGCATAGGATACTTTACTTCGAGGTGTTTGATTGTCAAAAATATGATGTCTTTTATTATGAAGATGCTGTACTGGGTTCAACCGCAACCGATACTCATACCCATTCTCCGCAGTGCGCAGTCGGCAACACATAGAAATAATGCCTTAATCCATCCGAACTGACTGCTGGTACACAACCCTGTATTGGCTACTTATCCGCCCAGATTTGAGCGGTAAAACTTGACCGATTTGGGCTTGTACAGTAGCGATGCAGGTTCCGCGATCGCGGGTTTATTAAAAAATATCCGGAAATGGAACCCGCGGTGCGTAACTATTTTTCAGCCCTGTTTTCACGCTAAAATTGGCAAAAAGCAATAAAAAACCGACTTTTTAGGTCGGTTTTTTTGTTTACTATTGGCGGTCTCGACGGGGATAGAACCCGCGGTGCGTAACTTTTTGGCTAACTAACTATGTTCCGCAAATGCGACCTGTGACATTTCCAACGGAATGAGAAATTCCTCAAGCAGGATTTCGCCCGGATGGGTAGGGGTACGATTTTCGGGAAGCATGATCACTCCTAATGATAGTCAATCAGTGAAACGTCTTTCGCGCCAGAGTCCCAACGGAATATAACACGCCATTGATCATTGACTTGAATACTAAGGAAGCCTGATAAATCGCCTTTCAGAGCGGCGGGTGGGGAACGCAAGTCGTCAAGTTGGTGAGCGCCATTGATCACATCCAATTTACGCAAGGCGATCTTTAGTATCGTATTTGGAAAACGATGCACACGGGTAGTACCTGAACAGCAAACGCGAGGCTGTGCAATATTTTCAGGAAAATCAGATAAAGTAGAAACGTGACCTGCAACATAAGGTAACTGCTGAGATGTCATTGTGAGCCGCCGCTCTTGTAATTTGGCGGCGAAGCAATCTCAGCGCCGTTGCAAGCGGATTGCTTCGGGCAAAAGCACACCTGCCCTCGCAATGACACTGGACTAAGTAGTTCCAAAATGAGGGGAAAGCTGTCAGCCTATACCCAGACTATACTTTCTTGTGATAATTATTACTAACAATTAACCCACCAATCGCCTAAAATACCCAGGACTGACCCGCAAAGAGACCATCTTGGAGATAGAGAGGCGGATTCTGGTATTTGGCAATTCAGCCATGTTGGGGGAACTGGCTGTTTTTTGCGCGTCTCACCCCTGCTAAACATGGTGGACGCAGAGCAAATTTCACCCAAACAATTCAGCGCAATCCTCATCAGCGTTGCCCCCATCACCTTCCAATTGACCGCGCTCTCAGCCTTCATCCGTCTACCCGCTCGCCGAGGCAGCGCGGGCGGTGGGGATTCTTTTCCTCAATCTTCATCAACCCGCTTAAAACAAGGATCACATCATGAAATACAAGCCAATCGCTCACCTCGTTTTTTCATTTTTTATCTTCATTTCCAGTTTAGGCGTTATGAGCCTGTGCAGGCGGCGATGCTTGTCTTGGAAAACTTTGATAGTCCGCTTTCCAACTGGACCGTGTTAGGCTCTGCGGCTTTAAATACGAACTGGCTGTACCTGACCGAGTCCACCTCTGGGCAGGTCGGTAACGCGGTCTATAATGTTCCATTTTCCAGCTCGGATTATCTCGATGTACAAAAACAGGATAACAGTGTGGCATTCCTCAAAAGCATAATTTATACAGACAAATCAACCTTCACGTAAATTGCGGGTGATCCATATTTAAACGCCAATAAATAATCAGGAGACACCCCCTATATGTGGGTATCTCCTGATTATTTGTCGAGATAAATTCTTTATTTAGGCTCCTGGCCGAGGACTTGAACCTCGAACCTAGCGGTTAACAGCCGCTCGCTCTGCCGATTGAGCTAGCCAGGAAAGCGACCGACATTATACGGATAATATCCATGAATGTCAAGGTGCAAATG
>DYML01000011.1:36826-38145 GCA_020721605.1 Anaerolinea thermophila | reverse complement strand
CGCTGGCATCCGCTGGCAGTTTGAGCAGTTTATCAAAAACCCAATTGAACCAGCCTTGCGGGTTTTCGCTGAACGTTTGGTGAATCACAATCCGCGCGTCGAGGTTGGACGAGTCCTTGTACTGATCCTGGGTGAGATAAGTCTGGTCGGTAAAACGCTGCATGTTATTTCTTAATCACAATCAACGGATACTGCCCGTTCTCGGCAAAGAATTTGGGAAAGACGCCTTCGAGCCAGAAGACGAATTTGAGGAACGCCCGCCCGCCGAAAGGACGCACGAACCAGCGCATGATTCTCGTACTCATGCTGCGCCAGGGTTTGATTTCAACCGTCATTTTCGAGCCGATTTCTTTCTTCAGCCATGCAGGAGTCATCTTTTGAACGAATGTGCCAGCGGGGTCTTCCTCGTTGAGCCATTCCTTCTTTTTCTTTTCGGCGCGTCCCGACATCTTCCGCATCAAGCCGATGAGCGGCTCTGCCATGCGAATCAACAGCGGATTGTGCCAGCCGTTGACGATTGCCGCCGTGCGTCCCGCCGCCAACACGCGATGAATCTCCGCGTATGCCTTGGGATGTTCGGGCAATGCCAAATGATGAATCGCGTGCATCGAAACCGCGCCGTCGAAGGCTTCGGCTTTGAAGGGCAGGTTTGCCAAATCGCCGACAACGAACAAGCCGTGCCCACCGATTCGAGTCCGCGCCTCGCGCAAGGCTTGAATGGAAATGTCGAGACAGACGCGCTTCTGGTATCCCCGCGAGTAGGTTTTGTATTCTTCGTACTGCACGGGACCCGAGCCCGCATCCAGCAAAAATCTGCCTGTGGGAATCAAACCGTTCATCACGCGCAGGCGCGTCTTATGAATGTACTCGCGGGAGACGGGGCGCAGGTCTTCGTAACGGGCGTTTTGGTAGTTGCCGTCGTCTTCCTGCATCCAGCCGATTTCATCGTAAAACTCGCGGACTTTTTGTTTTGTTTCGTTAGTCATATCATTTCTCTATTATGTCATTGCGAGGAGGGCGTTCTTCCCGACGAAGCAATCTTCAAATGGATGAGGAGATTGCTCACCGCACTGGCACGCGGTGCAAGTGTCGGGCACACCTGCCCTGGCGGGCGGTGCCAGGGAGAACAAGTGCGCCCTCGCAATGACATATCATTTCCAGGTGAACGGCTCACCCACCAGAAAATCAAAGGTGTCTTTGAAGCGCGCCATGCCTTCGTCGCTCAACACGCTTTCCAGCGGATGTTCGGCGAGGTCATCCCAGAAGTTCATCAGCCGCCACGGGAAGGGGCGCGGATACTCGAAGAAGAAGCGGTAGGC
>DYML01000011.1:9723-36726 GCA_020721605.1 Anaerolinea thermophila | reverse complement strand
TCGGTCATTGAAGCGGCGAAGATGTCGCGTCCGAGAGTCAGGCTGTCGCCCAAGACATTCGCTGCGAGCATGACGACAGGACGATTATCCAATTGGAGCGTGTTGCGTGTTGCTTCTGCGCCTTGCGAAGAAACATATTGCCAAAGGCGTTTGGATTTACCCCAAACTCTCGCGCCGCGGCGGGCGTTTTCGAGGTCAGCCACCCGCTCAAACATCTCATCGGTGACAGGCAACCCGCAGCGGGCGTTGACGAGATAATCCGTCTCCTGTTGCATGATGGAAGAATTCTGCGCCAGCCAGATTTGTTCGCGCTGGTCATTGAATTCGTAGGTCACGGCATCAATTCCCAGATGACGCGCCACGCGGAAGACTATTCCCATTTCCAAAATCAAGCCGTTGGGAATGAGAACCACATCGGGCTTGTTCGCCTGCATCCATTCGAGAGCGGCTTGCGCGGCAAAGGTATTGCGCTGAATCCGCAAGTCGTACAAGGCGCGGTCAGCGGGGTCGTTCATGTCCACCTCTTCGCGCATTAAAGTATATTGAACGTCCCAGAGGGAGACTTCTTTGATGTCGGCTTGAAGAGAGGCAGGGAGAACAGTCGAAGGTCGAAGGTCTAAAGTCGAAACGTGTTTGACCAGCGGATCTAAAATGGCTAGCGTATCGCGGGTATGCAGCACACGCTGGCGCTGTGTAAATTTATCTTTTTGCTTGTACCATTCGGAGTAGGGCAGGGTGAGCAAGGTCACATCGTGTCCCATGCCTGCCAACACCAAACCTAAATATGCAGATTGTTCAATCCAATAATGCAATGTGGCGAAGAATAAAACTTTTTTGCCTTTGGGCGCGTTCTTTGCGAACGGTTCCACAACTGCGCGTGCGGCAGGCAGCGACTTTTGCAGTTTTTCCAAATTGAAATGGTCTTTGCGTGGGAGATTCTTGGCACGAAGAAACCAGTCAACCTCGGCTGTAAAAGGCAAATCACTTAAAATATTTCGGAGAGATGACATGTTAAAACTAGTTTCTCAATCTTTCAATTTTTTGATGTAAAAGCATATTTAATGCCTCACGATTTTTCGCGCGGTGCAATTTACCATGACAGGTTTCACATACTGCAACTGCGTTATACACCGAGTCTGCGCCGCCAGAGGAAAGTGGAACTACATGATGAACTTCTAAATATGCAGCAATAGTATCTGTCTCATATCCTTTTGTATCGCATAATTCACAAATACCTTTTGCAGACTGGAGTACCCAAGCAACCACTTTAGGGTCGCGGCGATATACATCTACCATTGATTGGACTTTTTCTGGTTGTTCTGTTCCGCTAGGAACTGGAATATTCTGTTGATTGGCTTGGAGTAAATTTGCTCTTTTTATGACCACATCTATATCTGTATCAGGCGTGGTTATTTCTTCTTGTAATGCGGCAGTACCGCTTGCTGCTCCAACCAAGGAATATGTGTGATAAAACCGTCCTTTATCTTTATTAACATAAACTAATGGCGAATTATCAATAACCTTAATTACATATGGTTCTTGATAGCCTTTTTGCAACAGATAGTCTCTTATTTCTGAAAAAGGTACTTCTGTTCGAGTTTCAAAAAAAACTATTATATCTTTTTCGATTGGATTTAGATTTTCTGGAGGACATTTATAGGTTACAAAACCTTGTTCTATAACGACCTCATTAAAGTTTTCTAAAAAACCTTTTACCGCTGAGGCTGAAGGGTATTTATTTCCTCGATACCCAAAAGCATTATTTATTACTACAGCCAGATGACCTATTTCTACTTTTTCTCTAACTGTGAAAACTGTCCTGAGAAAATTAATAATGCTCTTGCCCTTAGAAGTATGATAATAGACTTCTCCATCAACCTCAAAACAAGTATTGTCGCTATCAGCAGCAAGTAAATCAATTAAGTATTTCGTATATGTGTATTTATCACCAAGAGATTCTTGTAGCAAAGAAAGACTTGCTACCCCATATTCACTTGGTATATCCTTGGCGATTTCGAGTCCTGGATGTAGGTATTTAATAATTTCCTTTTTTATCAAAAAACTACATTTGTAGTCATTGACAGTGCCCCTGGTTATTGGGGATAAGTCTGGATTATATATATCATACTGACTACTTACTCCAATTTCGCGCATTAAGTCCAATAAGCCTCTAATATTTATCTTTTCAGTGTCAGATATTAAGTAACTTCTATACAACTGTTTAGCATAATCAAGCACAGAAATAAAATCATAAGAAGATAAAATCTGTGCGCTTTTGCTAATAGATTCAAGAGGCTGTTTTGCAATTCTTTTTTTGAAATCTTTTATTATTTGACGTACTCTTTCGGCTTTTCTTTTCTTGCCTTCATCATCAGCAATATATTTTTGCCCAGTTTCATCTAATGTCGGCCAAGTGTTTTCAAGAAAACCAAAATGATACTGAATTATTCCAGCATTTCTTTCTTTCTCTCCTTTTTTCTGACTTTCATCAAGAAACTTTGCTAATTCGTCTTGGATATACATTGAAGCCTTGAAAATATTCTTTAATACAACTTCTCGATCTTCCAATTCAATCTCGGTCGCACGGGACCCACGCGTGGCTCACCCCATTGCGTGCCAGGCGCGCCAGAAATATCCACGTTGAACGCCAGCGCATTTTCATCCATGAAGTAACGGCGCACGCCAAACGAACTGGCATTCACGCCGACGGTGTAGCGTCCCTCGTTGAAAATATCGGCGGGGATTTCTGCGCGGCTGATGTAATGTCCTGCGCTGCGTGTGTCGTAATTTTCAAACAGAGCGGCGTCATCAGTATCAAACGACGTGAAAATATACTCGCCGCGCATGGTGCTGACGTAGAGTCCCACGCGCAAACCTGTGACACCTGCACTGAGTTTATATTCGAATTCGATGGTGACGGGTTCGGTTGAGCGGACAGTGTCCACGACCTTGCCGCCTTTTTCCTTGACCTTCAAACTAAGCGGAGTGAACGGGGCGCTTGACGCAGGGACATCTTCCGCATCCCAAATCTTTTCGCCCGCCTGAGACTGCCCCGACGAAAGATAAAAATCCACCGCCTGCTGTGAAGGCGCGCGCATAATCATCTGACCCTTGTTCAAGACGATGGCTTCCTGTGTCAGACGCAAAATGGCGGACATGTTGTGACTGACGAATAAAACCGTGCGCCCCTGCTGGGCTACGTCGCCCATTTTGCCGAGACATTTCTTCTGGAATTCAGCGTCTCCCACCGCCAGCACTTCATCCACCACCAAAATTTCAGGTTCGAGGTGCGCGGCGACAGCGAAGGCAAGCCGCAGGTACATGCCTGACGAATAGCGTTTGACGGGCGTGTCAATGTATTGCGTGACTTCGGAGAAATCCACAATTTCATCGAACTTGGAATCAATCTCCGCGCGGCGCATTCCAAGAATCGCGCCGTTCATGTAGATGTTTTCGCGCCCCGTCAATTCGGGGTGGAAACCAGTCCCAACTTCGAGAAGGGAGCCGACACGTCCGCGCACGCTGACAGTTCCCGTTGTTGGTTCGGTCACGCGGGAGAGAATCTTCAACAGCGTGGATTTGCCCGCGCCGTTGCGCCCGACAATGCCGAGGACTTTGCCCTCTTCC
This sequence comes from Anaerolinea thermophila, assembly GCA_020721605.1. GTDB lineage: Bacteria > Chloroflexota > Anaerolineae > Anaerolineales > Villigracilaceae > Villigracilis. The sequence continues at coordinate 33,099 of DYML01000011.1, read as the reverse complement.
AAATCGAAGGAAACATCCTTCAACGCCCAAACGTAATTCTGATTCATGCGGCGGTCAGACCTGCCGACCATCGCCTTCGCCAATCGAATGGGCGCGGAGACCGTATCCACGATCACGTCGCGCAGCATGTTATAGCGGAACTTCGTCTCTGCCGCGCCGATCTTATATTGCTTGCCGATATTGTGTACTGAAATGGCTGTTGTCATAAATACCGTTGAGAGTTGAAAGTTGAAGGTTTTTAACCTGTAACGTTCAACGTGTAACCTGTAACCTAAATCGTGTCCGCAAAAGTCTTTTCCATGCTTCTGAAATAGAAAAGTCCTGAGATGAAAATCAAAATCGAAATGCCGACCGAGACCCACAGCGCGGCGTCGGGACCGTTGCCTGTGCCGAGCAGCGCCCAGCGGAAGCCGTTGACCACGCCCGCCATCGGGTTGAGCGAGTAGACCACCTGCCATTTGTCCGAAATCACAGAGGCGGAATAAGCCACGGGGGTGGCAAACAGCCAGAACTGAGTCAAAAACGGCAGGGCTTGATTCACATCCCGATACTGGACATTAATCGCCGAAAGCCAGAGCGCCACGCCCAGCGCGGTCACAATCGCCAGCAGGAGGAAAAGCGGCAGAGTCCAAATCAAATTCCAGGCGGGAGTCACTTGGTAGTAAAACATCAAGACAACCAAAATGACAAAGGCAATGGCGAAATCCACCAGCCCCGCAAATACGGAAGCCATTGGCAGAATCAGGCGCGGAAAGTAGATCTTCGTCACCATGTTGTTGTGCGCCACCAGCGAGCGGCTGCCCTGATTGAGAGCGGTCACAAATAAGCCCCAGGGCAACAGCGCAGCAAAGGCAAAAACGGGGTACGGAATGCCTTCGGTGGGAAGCTTGGCGACCTTGCCAAAAAGGAAGGAAAAAATCAGCATGGTCATCACGGGTTGAATCACAGCCCAAGCCATGCCGAGCAGGGTCTGCTTGTATTTCACCTTCACATCGCGCCAGACCATGAAGAAAATCAACTCGCGGTAAATCCACAGATCGCGCAAGTTCAATGCGGCAAGACCCTTGGACGGCTTGATGTAAATCGTGTGGGGTTCGTATTTGGTGAGTTCGGTCATTTTTATTTCCGCGTTAAACGTTGAACGTTCAACGTTTAACGGATTTTATCCCGATTAGCTTTGAACCACTCAATCGTGCGCTTCATGCCTTCTTCAAACGGGACTTGCGCGCCCCAGCCAAACAGTTCCTTCGCGCGAGAGACATCCAATCCACGGCGGGGTTGCCCGTTGGGCTTGTCGGTCTGCCAGACAAGGCTGCCCTGGAAACCCGTCAGTTTGACGATCATCTCAGTCAAATTTTTAATGGAGATTTCGTAGCCAGAACCGAGGTTGACGGGCAGGTCGCCGTTGTAATTTTCAGCAGCCGCCACAATGCCGCTGGCGGCGTCTTCGACATACAAAAATTCGCGGGTCGGAGAGCCGTCGCCCCAGATGGGCAGTTCCTTTTCACCGCGCTCAGTGGCTTCAATGGCTTTGCGAATCAAAGCGGGAATCACATGCGATGACTTCGGGTTGAAGTTATCACGCGGACCGTATAAATTCACAGGCAGAAGGAAAATCGCGTTGAAACCATACTGCTGGCGATACGCCTGCGCCTGCACCAGCATCATTTTCTTTGCCAGACCGTAGGGCGCGTTGGTTTCTTCGGGATAGCCAATCCACAAATCTTCTTCCTTGAACGGAACAGGCGTGAATTTTGGATAAGCGCAAACCGTGCCAATGGCGACGAATTTACCCACGCCATTTTTGTACGCCTGGTGCATGAGTTCCACGCCCATCATCAGGTTGTCGTAGAAAAATTCGGCGGGATGTTCGCGGTTGGCGCCGATTCCGCCCACGTTGGCGGCAAGGTGAATGATGACCACGTTCTTTGGGTCTGCGCCTGCAAGCGTATCTGCATACATGCGTTTGATGTCATTCGGGTCAACAAGGTTGTAGTTTTCGACACGCGGAATGAAGATATCGGTCGCGCCGCGTTCTTTTAATTTCTCGATCACAAACGAACCGAGAAACCCCGCGCCGCCTGTCACAATTACTTTTTTATTTTTCCAAAAATTTTCTGCCATTTTGTCTCCTTTTATTGGACTCGAACATCTCCAGATGTTCGGGTAATTTCCGAAGTCAGGGGACTTCGGACTCCCAACTCTTATTGCACAATAAATTGCGCGTTCCTATACCGATCATCCGTTGGGTTGCGAATCAGCCCCGACTTCAACGCAAACAAAACTTCTCGCACGCCGTCATCCACAGTCAGGGTGGTATCAAACCCAAGCGCGCGCTTGATCTTATCAAAAGACACTGTAATATCGCGCATGTCACCGCCAAAGGTTAGGTCTTTATATTCCACCATCGTTTCGGGCATACGCCGTAAAATAAAATTGACGATGTCATTTTTGGAATAATTGCCGTTCTCGGCGCCCAGGTTAAAAACCTGCCCGCGCACTTTTTCTTTTTCGGCTTCAATCCCCAGCATAACACCGCGCGCCACGTCGTAAATGTGAACAAAAGAACGCGAATATCCGCGCTGGTAGATAATGAGTTCGCGCCTGGTGAAAGCCTGTAACACAAATTGATTCACAATCAAATCAAAACGGGTGCGGGGAGAAATTCCGTACAAGGTGGCAAAGCGAAACAAGAGCGGCGCACAGACTGTATTTTTTTGTGCCAGTAAAAATTCTTCGCTGGCGATTTTTGTCTCGGCGTACAACGACTGCGGATTCAACGGCGACTCTTCGGTAACGGGCTTGCCATCTTCGGACAAACCGTAATTACTGTAGGTCGAGGCAAACACAAAGCGTTCCACGCCCAAATCAAATGCCTGACCGTAGACCATTTTTGTGGCTTCCACATTGTACTTCCACGCTACCTGCTTCCCCACTGCCTGACAGGCGGGGAAGCCCACAATTGCCGCGAGGTGAATCACGGTATCGGGCTTTTGCCAGTCGCGTTTGAGCGAATCACGCACGGCGCGGCTCTCGGTTACATCGGTTTTAACAAAGTGAAAATTAGGGTGATGCAAAAATGGCACAATGCCCTCGCCGCCAAACAGCAAATGATCCAAAACGGTCACTTTGTAATTGGCGCGCAGCAATTCGGAAACCAGCATGGAACCAATATAGCCCGCGCCGCCTGTAATCAGCACATGACGATCCATCATTCCAAACCCTCCAGCCTTATTTTATATCCATCTAAAACCAGGGCAGGCGCGGTTTTGTCGATTACGACCGCAATGCCCTGCTCCAAACAAGTCAGTTTGCAAATATCCGCCACATCGCCCGCGCCGATAATGCGCGCACGGTCGAAGCCCGCGCCGCGAATTTTGACCACATGCTCCTTCACCCGCTGGCGGGTGCGGCGATAGACCGAAAAGGAACGCTCCACATAATCTACTGCCAGGCGGGCGCGCAAGGCAAGCCCTTCGGGGGTGATGATGTAGCGCAGTTTTTTGCGCTCGGCGCGCGAAACCTTCACCGCGCCCTTGGCGATCAGCCGTTTTAAATGCCAATTGACTGTGCCAACAGCCACCCCCAATTGGGTTGCCAGCACAGATTGATTTACATCGGGGTCGCTCTCTATTTGCTCCAGCAAAGAGAGTTCGCGCTGTTCGCCGTCGGTTGATTCCATAAGTTGCACATTCCAAAATTCAGTCACTGAATTATAACCCGTTTTACGACTTACCGACCTTCAACCTTCCACTTTCAACCTGCCGTTCTTAATATTCAGGTAAAATCAGCCCGACATGAAAAATACCCCCCTCTTTGACCCAGCAGGCATAATTTACCAGCAAACCCGCACAGCGCACTGGAATGCAATTGCCCAAAAACGCGACCAGTGGCGCGGCATGGGCAGATGGTATCACCGCCGCCTGACCGAAATTTACCGCTATCTCATCAACCCCAACCAGCGCGTGCTGGAGATCGGCTGCGGAACAGGCAGCCTGCTTGCCAGCCTGCAACCCGCGCAAGGCGTGGGAGTTGATTTTTCACCTGAGATGATTGCACGCGCCAAAAAGAATCACCCCGAATGCGAATTTCATCTGGCAGATGCACACGACCTCTCCAGTTTGAACGGCGAGTTCGACATCATCATCCTCTCGGACACCGTCAATGATCTGTGGGATGTGCAGCGCGCGCTGGAAGAAGCGCACCGTTTGTGTGCGCCGCACACGCGGCTGATTCTCAACTTTTATAGTCACCTGTGGCAGCTGCCGCTGAACCTGGCACAGCGCCTTAACCTTGCCGCGCCCATGCTGCGCCAAAACTGGCTAACCCGCGAAGACATTGACAACATGCTGCGGCTGGCTGGATTTGAAAGTATCCGCGCTTCGCAGGAAGTCCTCTTCCCCCTGCCGCTGGGCGGGCTGGCAGACCGCTACCTTGTCAAGTTGTTTCCCTTCCGCGAGTTTGCCCTTTCCAATTTTGTCATCGCCCGCCCCGCGCCTCAGCCCGTCGCCAACCCCAGCGTTTCGGTGGTGATTGCGGCGCGTAACGAAGCGGGAAATGTCAAATCCATTTTTGAGCGCGTGCCGCAGATGGGCAGCCGCACCGAAATTGTTTTTGTTGAAGGACATTCCCGCGATAACACCTACGAAACCATCGAGCGGGAGATTCCGCTCCACCCCGAAACCCCCAGCCTGCTCTTCCGCCAGACGGGCATGGGCAAAGCGGATGCCATTCGCCTCGGCTTCGAGCAGGCGACAGGCGACATTTTGATGATTCTCGACGCCGACCTGACCGTGCCGCCCGAAGACCTGCCGCGTTTTTACGAAGCCATCGCTTCGGGCAAGGGTGAGTTTATCAACGGGGTGCGGCTGGTATACCCGATGGAGAAAGAAGCCATGCGCACGTTAAACTTCATCGGCAATAAATTATTCAGCATGACCTTCTCCTGGCTGTTGGGGCAGCCAATAAAAGATACCCTGTGCGGCACAAAGGTAATGTGGCGCGAAGACTACGCCAATATCGCCGCCAACCGCGCCTACTTCGGCGACTTCGACCCCTTCGGCGACTTCGACCTGATTTTCGGCGCCGCCAAACTGAACCGCAAAATCATTGACCTGCCCATCCGCTACCGCGACCGCACCTACGGCTCGACCAACATCTCGCGCTGGAAACACGGGCTTTTATTGTTGCGGATGGTTGCCTTTGCCGCGCGGCGAATCAAATTCGTTTAGCCGCTGGTACAATCGCGTTATGAAAATAAAAAACTGGCAATTCTGGCTGGGCGTTCTCATCAGCGTCCTGTTCATCTGGCTTGCCCTGCGCGGGCTGCATCTGAACGATTTTTGGGGAACAGTTCAAAAGGCGAATTACTGGTGGCTGCTGCCAGGCATCGGCGTCTATTTTGTCGGCGTGTGGGTGCGGGCGTGGAGATGGCATTACCTGCTGGTACCCATCAAAAAAATTCCGACCAGAACCATATTCCCCATCACGACCATCGGCTACATGGGAAACAACATCTACCCCGCGCGGGCGGGCGAAGTTTTACGCGCTGTGATTCTCAAACGCAAGGAAGGCGTGCCCGTCTCGGCGTCGCTTGCCACCATCATCGTGGAGCGGATTTTCGACGGCGTGGTCATGCTGGCTTTTGTTTTCGTCAACCTGCCCGAACTGGCAAAACTAACGGGCGCTTCGGGCTTTGTGGGCAATATTCAGCAAGTGGCAATCATCGGCACAGGGGTCTTCCTAGGCGCACTGGCAGTCTTTTTGCTGGCGGCAATGTTCCCACAAGTGACCTTCAAAATTGGGGCGTGGAGCATTGAGCATTTTGTACCGCAGCGCCTGCAAGAAAAAATTACCGACATCATGCGCAAGTTTTTGGATGGGCTGGCAGCGCTGCGCTCGCCGTTCAACGTGTTAATGGTCTTCTTTACATCAATCATCATCTGGCTGTTGGAAACAGGCAAATACTGGTTTGTGATGCACGCCTTCAACTTTCAGGTTTCCTTTTTTGCGCTGATGCTGATGAACGGCATTGTCAACCTTGCCACCACCATCCCGTCGGCGCCGGGCTATGTGGGAACTTTTGACGCGCCGGGCATTGCGGTACTCACCGCCTACGGCGTGAATCAGGCAACGGCGGCGGGCTACACCCTCACCTTGCATGTGGCACTCTGGCTTCCCATCACTTTGCTTGGCATGTACTACATGGCGCGGGAAGGGTTGAAGTGGTCGGATGATTTGAGAACAGAAATGGAAAAATAAAATGAAAATCGCAATTATCGGAGCAGGCTACGGCGGCATGGTTGCCGCGTGGGATTTGAAAAAGGCGGGGCATGATGTGACCATTTTCGAGTCCGCCGATTATGTTGGCGGGCTGGCGAGCGGATTCAAAGAGCCACATTGGGATTGGTCGGTCGAGAAGTTCTACCACCACTGGTTTCAGTCGGATAGCGAAATGCTGGGACTCATCCGCGAGTTGGGGCTGGAGGACAAAGTCCGCTTTCCGCGCCCGCTGACGGTGATGTACTACAAAAAGAAATGGTATCCATTTGACTCGATACTCAAGGCGCTGCTCTTCCCCGGACTCGGCTTCGGGCTGAACAAAATCCGTTTCGGATTTGTGGGTTTGTACCTGCGGCTGACGAACAACTGGCGCGCGCTGGAAAAAGTCACCGCCGAAGAATGGATGATGAAGTACGCGGGCAGGCAGGTCTACGAGCAGATGTGGAAGCCGCTGCTGGTGGGCAAGTTTGGCTCCTTTTACAAGGATGTCAACATGGCTTGGCTTTGGGCGCGGATGCACGCCCGCACCACGCGGCTGGGGACGTTTGAGGGCGGGTTCCAAAATTTTGCCGATTTGTTCGCAGAGAAGTTGCGGGCACTGGGTGTGGAGATTCGGCTGGGGGCTGGGATTAAGTCCATCGGACGGAATCAGGCTGGGGCGGGGTTGCAGGTGGACGGCGAAGCCTTCGACAAAGTTCTGGTCACATCATCACCCAACGCAATGGCAAAATTATGCCCCAACCTGCCCGAAAATTATTTGAAAGGCTTGCTCAATTTGAAATCCATGGGCGCGGTGGTAATGACGCTGGCGCTGAAACAGCCGCTCTCGAATGAAGGCTTTTACTGGTTCAACGTGCCAAAGGCGGAAGGCTACCCCTTTCTGGCGCTGGTGGAGCATACCAACTTTGTGCCGAAGGAAAACTTTGGCGGCGACTACATCGTCTACGCGGGCGACTACCTTGAACTGGGTCACGAATATTTCTCGATGAGCGACGACGAATTGCTGGAGCGGTTTATCCCCGCCTTCCAAAAATTCAACCCTGACTTCAAACGCGATTGGGTGAAAAAGATTTGGGTTTACAAAACCAATTACGCCCAACCCGTGCCGCTGGTCAATCACTCGCGGAATATCCCCGCCATTCAAACGCCCATCGAAGGGTTGTACTTCGCCTCGATGAGTCAGGTCTATCCCTGGGATCGTGGCACAAACTTCGCGGTGGAAATTGGGCGCAAAGCAGCGCAACTGATGCAATAAAAAATAAACGACAATCACCTTTCCTCACACCTTTAAGACGAAATACTGTGAAGCACGGGGAAGGGTGATTTTCACTAAAATAAAACACGCCCCCATTGACTGCACCTGCCCAACGCAAAAGACCCTAACCGCACACAAAAAAACAGAATTTCCCCGCAATTCACCTGCATTTTCTCTGTGTATAATAGAGCAGGAGATATTGCCGACCAAACGGCATAAGAAGAATCCGCATGAACAATAACAGGAAAGATCAGGCAGACGTATTTCAACGCGCCTGGGAAATTATTAATCAAGACTCCTCAATTTCAGCCGCAGAAAAAGAGGGAATATTAAGATTGATAAAAATATTGATAGAAATTGCCGAATCAAACCCGCCCCTCCAAATTCAAACCAATAAAGACAAATCATTCACGCAAGAGATCATCTCCAGGCACTCTTTGCTGACGCTGATAAAACAACAGGCGGATGAACTGGATGCGCTTAGAAACCTAAGTTTGAACTTAACCTCCAGCCTGGACCTGCAAACCGTACTCGAAACCGTAGTAACCGAAGCAATGCGCCTGGTAAAACACGCGCGCGCTGCGCACATTTTTTTATATGCGCACGGCGAATTAAGATTTGGCGCCTCGCTCAACCACGAGGGAGAGAAGAACAAGCCAATCTCAATCCCGCGCAAAGATGGCTTGAGTTATTTTATTGCCAACAACAAAGAAATACTCATCATTGAACAAATGTCCAGCCACCCCTTTTATAAAAACCAAACCAATATTTTAGACGGCTCAATCATTGGCATCCCCTTAAAATTTAACAATGCCATAGTCGGCATTATGAACCTGTCCAAATTTACCATAGGGCGCTTCACGCGCGCCGAGTTACGCCTGCTGGAACTCCTTGCAGATCAGGCGGCAGTGGCAATTTCCAATGCGAGTTTACACCAGCGGGTTGCCGAACAAGCAAACACCGACAGTTTAACGGGTCTGCCCAACCGCCGCGCACTGGAAGACCGCCTGCAAGAAGAATTAAGATATGCAACACGCATGAAGTCACAATTTGCAGTGGTAATGATGGACTTGGACGGCTTCAAAGCAATCAATGACCTGCATGGTCACATTGTGGGCGATGAGGTGCTCCATGCCGCGTTTAGTTACCTTGCCCAAAATATGCGCGCCACAGATTTCCTCGCCCGCTACGGGGGGGATGAATTGACTCTCATCATGCGCAACAGCGGCTTGGAAGCCGCCAAAATTGTGACCACCAAAATAATTGAGTTAATAAAGGGCTTTCAATTTCTATTTCCTGCCAACCAAACCGCCGAGTTGGGCATCACCGCCGGAATTGCCATTTACCCCATGCACGCAGAAAATGCAGGTGATCTTTTACGCGCCGCCGATGCTTCTCTGTATCAGGGCAAAAAACACAATCGCGGCTCCTTTGTCATTGCCAAATCTGGCACAGGACCGTTAAAACCGGTTCACCTTCAAAAAAAACAACAAAAATAAAACCCATGCCCGATTTATTTCACACCCTGCTCAAATACGATCTTGGACACCTGCGCATCATGGCGGGCTTATGGGGCTTGGAACTGGAATCGAACCAAGCCGATTCCGCTGCCGAAGAACTTGCATCTGCCATTCTCGACCCGGAACCTGTGCGCGAGACGCTGGAGATTCTCAAGCCAGAAGTGAGCAGCGCCCTAAAATTGCTGACCGCCTCCAATGGAAAAATGGAATGGGGATTGCTGGAGCGTAAACTGGGTGAAGTGCGAGAAATGGGCGCAGGCAAACGGGACCGTGAACGCCCACACCTGCACCCCATCTCTTCGGCAGAGTCTCTTTTTTACTATGGCTTTCTTGCCAGAGCATTTTTTGACACCGAAAAAGGCGCCCAGGAATTTGGCTACATGCCCGAAGACCTGCTTGAATTAATCAAACTTGAACTTCTCGAAGGGCACGAAATTGCCGAATCCGTAAAACAAGAAGCGCTGGGAAGACCCGCCACCCCCGTTGAAAAGGCAGTGGAAATTCCCTCTTCAGACTTTATTTTAGATGATGCCACCACCTACCTCGCCGCGCTGCGAATAGGCAGACCAAATTTCCAATATGACCCGCAACTAACCGCGCTCTTAACCACGGCTGGGTTATTAAAAAAAGACGCCCCCCAAACTGAAAAAATAAAAGCCTTCCTCGAATCTACTCGCAATGACGCGCTGCAACTTCTTGTGCAAGCCTGGCACACCTCGCAGACCTTTGACGAACTACGCTTAATTCCCAGTTTGCTGTGCGAAGGCGAATGGAAAAATCAGCCGCTGGTCACACGCGAGTTTATGATGGATTTGGCAAACGTCATTCCCGAAAATAAATGGTGGAGCATTTCCGCTTTTGTTCGGGCGATGAAAGAAAAATTCCCAGACTTTCAACGCCCCGCCGGCGATTATGATTCATGGTTTATCAAACGCCAATCTGACGGGCAATACCTGCGGGGCTTTGCCTACTGGGATCAAATAGATGGGGCGCTCATTAAACACTTTATTTACACCCTGCACTGGCTGGGCATGGCAGACTTGGCAGCGCCCGAATCAGGCAAGGAAGCCACCGCCTTCCGCGTGGCGGCGTTTAATGCGCAACGGGCAATACCAGGCGGAAAAATTGGCGTAACCTCGAATGGGAAAATTATTATTTCGCGGTTCTTCTCGCGCGCAGTACGGTATCAAATTGCGCGATTCTGCGAATGGGAAGAAATGAAAGGCGACGACTATCAATATCAGGTGACGGCGCGCGCGCTATCACACGCCAAAGAACAGGGGTTACAAGCCGCGCAATTGCTGGCGCTGCTGGTCAAACACACCCAAAGCGCAGTGCCGCCGCCGCTGGTTAAAGCGCTCAAACAATGGGAGGCACACGGCACCGAAGCGCGGGTTAAACCTCTGCTTGTGCTGCGCGTTACCAAACCAGAAATCATGGAAGAATTGCGCAAATCCAAAGCGGAAAAATTTCTGGCGGAAATTCTCAGCCCAACAGCGGTGGTCATCAAAAGCGGCGCCGAAGCCAAAATACTTTCCGCGCTTGCCGAATTGGGGCTGCTAGCAGAAGTTGAGCAATAACCCTGGCGCGAACCGCCCGCTAAAACTTGCAAATCCATTCCCTCTCGGTTATGCTTGCAGGTGGGAGTGGTTAGGTCCCGGTGGGCTTCCTGGTCTTCAACACCAGTGCCGGGTCGCGTTGCGAGCCGCGGTGGGTTCGTCTCCCATCCACTCCCGCCTGCTGGGCTTCGGAAGTCTTTGATCTACACGAGAGGCTTCCGAAGCCTTTTTTATATAGGAGAAGAATGTCCATTCCTGAAATTGAAACGCTTACAAATTTTATAACCCGCATCCTACGCATTAAAGATATAACCAGCGGCGACCCACAAAAAGGATTCATTGTGCGCTATCGTGGTCAATTACGCGAGGGAGATTCTGCCGACCTGTACGACCTGCTGACAGAATCGCTTGCACCATACCCCATCATCCCCCTGTTTAAAACTGAAGGGGAACATCATGTAATTTACCTGGCGCCAAAACCGCCCGAACCCAAAAAGGACAGCGTTTCGATCAACATTATTCTGTTTGTGCTAACCGCGTTAAGCGTAATGCTGGCAGGCGCTCAACCCGAAGGCGACATGCCCACCGACCTGCTGGGGCAAGTTCTGGCGCTGGCAAAAAGCATTTTCACTGGCGCGCCCTTTGCATTAAGCCTGCTTGGCATTTTACTCGCGCATGAGTTGGGTCATTATTTTATGAGCCTCCACCACAAAACACGCGCCACCCTGCCCTACTTTATTCCCTTCCCATTTAGCCCGCTGGGAACCATGGGCGCGGCAATCATCATGCGCAGCGTGCCAAAAAACAAACGCATTCTATTTGATATTGGCGTGGCGGGTCCCTTTGCCGGCTTGGTGGTGGCGCTTCCAATTTTATTTTATGGGCTGTCGCTTTCTACGCTGGGAAGCATTGACCCCAACCCAAACGGTTTTCTGGAAGGCAATTCACTGCTGTATCTATTTGCAAAATTTATCACCTTTGGTCAATTGCTGCCTGCTCCGCTCGAACCGCAGGGGTTTTTCTATTGGCTGCGATATTTCTTCACGGGTCAGCCTGTGCCATTTGGCGGGTTGGATGTATTCATTCACCCCATTGCCTTTGCAGGCTGGGCAGGACTGCTGGTGACTGGCTTAAACCTCATTCCCGCTGGCACGCTGGACGGCGGGCATGTGATCTACGCGCTCTTCGGCGATCAGGCAAAAAAAGCCTTCCCCTATATTGTGGGGCTGTTGGCTGCCTTGGGATTTTTCTGGAGCGGGTGGTGGCTGTGGGCTGCGCTGCTCTTCTGGCTGGGACGGGTTCACGCCGAGCCTTTGGATCAGATCACCACCCTTGACCCCGCCCGAAAACTGGTTGCTGCGGCAATCATTTTGATCTTCATTTTGGTTTTCATGCCCGTACCTTTTATGACCCTTGCCCAATCCTTGTAAACTGCCCTGCAAAATTAGCCCATGAAAAAATTCCTTGCCCTGCTTTTTATCCTCTCCAACCTTTTGGCAGGTTGCGGCGCATCTGAAACCAGCGCCACCGCCAGCGCCACCGCCAGCACAGCGACCTTCACACCAATTAGCGCACCGCAGACAGCCACAAAGACCCCATTGCCCAGCCCCACCGCCGGAGCCGCAACCAACCTGGGGCTGGGCAATGAGTCACTAGGCGGCGTTGAAGTTACGGTTTGGCACCCCTGGTACGGGGTTGAAGCGAGCCTGTTTGATTCGATGGTGAAGGAATTTAATGAAAAAAACAAATGGGGCATTTTGATCAACGCGCAGAGCCAGATCAACTTTACCAATTTATACGAAAACGTAACGGCAGCCCTGCCCATGACCGAAAAGCCCGACATGGTGATAGCCCTGCCCGAACACGCGCTGGAATGGGATGCGAGCGGCGCCGTGACCGACCTGATGCCCTACGAACAAGACCCCGTGTACGGCATGGATGCCAGCGATATTCCAAATGTGTTTTGGAATCAAGACCATGTTGGCGAGCGGCGGCTGGCAATTCCTGCACAACGCACAGCGCGCTTTCTGTTATGGAATGAAACCTGGGCGGGCGAAATTGGCTTTGATTCTGCACCCGATGCACCCGACGACTTTAAACAACAATCCTGCCGCGCCCAACAAGCCATGCAAAAAGACGCCGTGCCACAGAATGATTATATGGGCGGCTGGTATGCCGACACAGACCCCATGACTGCCTACGCCTGGCTGCTGGCTTTTGAGGGCGGCGTTTTGGAAGAAAGCGACTACCGTTTTCTAACGCCGCACAATATTGATGCGTTTCGATATTTACGCGAACTTTCAGAAGGCAACTGTTCCTGGCAGGCGGCAAACCTTAGCCCAATGGATGCCTTCGCCCAGCGCGAAGCCCTGTTTATCAGCGCAAGCCTTCAAGACCTGCCAGAAGTAGCGCGTGCATTTGCCAGCACAGAAAACACAGACCGTTGGAAGGTGATTTCCTTCCCTGGCGCCCATGAAGACGCGCTCGTGGTCTACGGGTCTTCCTATGTCGTTTTACAATCCACCCGCCCAAAACAGTTGGCGGCATGGCTCTTTATTCAATGGCTGTTGGAAAACGAACAGGATGCGCGCTGGGTGGAAGTGACGCACCTCTTCCCCATTCGCAGTTCCACACTTACCCTGCTGGGCGATTACCAAAAAACACACCCGCAGTGGGCGCAAACCATTCAACTTTTGGCGCAGGGCGAAATTCAACCGCAGCTGGCTTCCTGGCGAAAAGTAAAAGTGATGCTCGGTGATGGGTTTACGCACATGTACCGCATTAATGTTCCCAGCGGACAAGTGCCGGCAATTTTGGCGCAGATGGAATCCATCTCGCGCAGTTTGACAAAATAAGGAAAAAATCAGAAACATTGAACGTCTGAGTGCGGCGAGTTGCTGTGCAGTTATAATTTGAGCCATGAAAAATAAATCATGGCTCTTTCCTTTTATTCTGCTCATCGCGGCGGTGTTATATTCCACCTTGTTCCAAGTGACAACGCCAGGGGAAGGATTTTCGACCATCGGGTCAGACACGGTACGCGCAGAAGTGACCCAAATTATCGAAGAGGGCGAAATGGACATGGGCGGGCATACGCAAAAATATCAAGTGGCGCGGGTCAATATTTTGGAGGGGCAATACAAGGATATTCCCATGGAAATTGACTACGGCAAACGCCAGATCCGCTCGGATGACTACGACCTGACCCTCGGAGATAAGGTGATGGTTTCCATCAGCAAAACCCCCGAAAACGTGGTGAAAGCCTATTTTGTAGACTATGTTCGCACCACACCCATGCTGTGGCTGGCAATTATTTTTGCCGCTGCCATTGTCATCATCAGCCAGTGGAAGGGCGTGGGGGCATTGTTGAGCATGGCATTTAGTTTATATGTCATCATTGGCTATATCATCCCCAACATTTTAAATGGGGAAGACCCGCTGCGAGTCAGCATCATCGGCTCAATCATCCTGCTGGGCGTAACACTCTACCTAACCTACGGTTGGACGCTCAAAACGCACGCGGCGGTTCTGAGCATGATTGTTGTTTTAATATTAACCGGCGCGCTCTCGGCGCTCTTTGTCTTTGTGACCAAATTGAACGGCACAGGCGATGAAAGCGTCATGTTCCTGGCACAGTTGATGGAGAACTCCATCAACATGCGCGGGCTTCTGCTGGGCGGCATGTTAATTGGCGCACTGGGTGTGCTGGACGACCTGGTGACTACGCAGGCTTCGGCGGTCTTTGAACTGCATCACGCCAACCCTAACTTTGGGTTTCTTGGGCTGTACCATGCGTCCATGCGCATTGGTCAAGATCATGTGGCGGCAACCGTGAATACGCTGGTGCTGGCGTATGCAGGGTCGTCATTGCCCATGCTACTGCTCTTTTCACTGGCACGGGGCGATTATGGCTACCTGATCAATTATGCGTTTGTAGCCGAAGAAATTGTGCGCACACTGGTCGGGTCACTGGGGCTGATTGCGGCTGTACCCATCACCACCGCCATTGCCATTTTCTTTGCCCAAAGGGCGCATTTGCTGGGGCGCTGGGAGCAAATTCTCGGTCCCGAAGGGGAGGGGCATCATCATTAGAAGCGCCAATTACCAATCTTCAATTTTCAACTCCGTAATTGGAGGTTGGCAACCTTTTTTCGCATCCTGCGTAGGAAAAGTGCAGTACATCCATAAAGGAGCGCGCGTGAACGAAGAACAAGCCTGGGTACTTCAAGCCCAGCAAGGCAGTGACGAAGCGTTTACCAAACTCGTCGAAACTTATCAGACGCCTGTTTTCAACCTGTGTTACCGCATGTTGGGCGAGCCAGACCTGGCAGAAGATGCCGCACAAGAAACCTTTTTGCGCGCCTTTCAACACCTGCAACGCTACGACTCAAAACGCCCCTTTGCCACCTGGCTGCTGTCCATTGCTGCGCATTATTGCATAGACAGGCTTCGCCGCCGAAAATTCCCTCTGTTTTCAATGGATGCAGAAGATGAAGACGGCAACGCGTTTGAAATTCCCGACCCCGAATCGCCCAACCCTGAATCCGAATCAATCAAAGGACAAACGAAAACTCGAATTCAAACCATGCTCAAAGACCTGGACGAAACAGACCGCGCCACCGTCATTATGCGCTATTGGTACGACTACTCAGAAATTGAAATTGCCGAGTCGTTGCGGCTGACAGTCAGCGCGGTTAAGAGCCGCCTGCACCGCGCCCGCAAAGAACTGGCAGGCTTATGGCAAGAAGAAGAAGCCCGCGCCGAAACCGAAAGGAGAACTTATGAATCACCAGCCTTTTGAAGATTGGTTATTAAATGATAAAACCCTAACCCCTGCCGAAACCCGCGAACTGGACCTGCACTTGCGAACCTGCCCCCATTGCACGGCATTATCTGCCACGGGTCTGGCGTTACGCGCGGCGCCGGTGATTGCGCCTGCGGCTGGGTTCACCCTGCGTTTTCAACAACGGCTTATTGCGCAAAAAGCGATGGAGCGCCGCCGCAAATTATGGGGCATGATACTTTTTATCATAGGCGGGGCGGGTTTCATCGTCTGGTTCAGTGCGCCGTATCTGTTGGCGCTTTTCAATGCGCCAGTGCAATGGATCACTACGTTCATTGGGTATTCACTCTTTATCGTTACTACTTTACAAGCCCTAACAGAAGTAATGACCGTATTACTGCGCATGGCGTCAGACTTTATTCCAACTTATATTTGGCTGGTACTATCTTCCACACTGGCAGGCTTGGGCTTATTGTGGGCAATTTCAATCTGGCAATTTAGCCGTACCCAGCAAGGAGTTTCAGTATGAAAGCAAGAATAATATCCTTTTTGCTGTTCCTGGCGCTTTTATGGGCGCCGACAGCCCGTGTACACGCGCAAAGCCCAGACAGCGGAGATGTATTTCTTTTAGGGCAAGACTACACCCTCGCCAAAGGAGAAACGCTCAACGGCAGCCTGGCAATTATTGGCGGTAACGTGCTGATCGAGAAAGGCGCAATCATCAATGGCGATGTGGCAGTGACTGGCGGCAACCTTTCCATCATCGGGGATGTCTATGGCGATGTTGCCATTATCGGCGGCAACCTGACAACCTCTGGCGCAATCCATGGGGATATTGCCGTAGTTGGCGGTCAGGCGGTACTTACCGAAACAGCCGTGGTTGACGGAGACCTTGCCACCATCGGCGGGCAGATAAAACAAGACCCCAAAGCGCAAATCAGCGGGGATATAACCCATAATGCCCCACTGGTGGAAATTCCACAAATTCCCAACGCGCCAGAAGCGCCAAACACGCCCAACCTGCCGAATATCCCCACCCCAAATTGGGACGCCAACCCGCTTTGGAAGATGGCAAACGTCCTCATCCGCGCTTTTGCGGTGGGCGCCATTGCCATGCTGCTGACGCTTTTTCTCCAGCCGCAATTGGAACGCACCGCAGATGCAATTACACGCCAACCCATTCTTTCAGGAAGTTTTGGGCTGCTGGCAGTGGTAGCAACCCCGCTTGCCATCTTAATTATGGTGGTTACGCTCATTTTAATTCCAGCGGCAGTGGTGGTTGCCCTGTTGGTTCCGCTGGCATGGCTATTTGGCATAGTGGCGCTCGGTCAAGAAGTAGGTGAGCGCCTGGCGAAAGCCCTCAACCAAGTTTGGCAGCCTGTCATAACCAGCGGCATGGGAACTTTCCTGCTGGTACTCATCAGCGGCTTGATAGGAATCATTCCCTGCATTGGCTGGCTCTTCTCGTTGATCGTCACCCTCTTTGCGATTGGCGGCGTGGTGATGACCTGGTTTGGCACACGCCCAGCGCCCGTCAATACGCTGCCGCCTGTGGAAGTTCCACCCGCTGCCTAGCCATACGCCCGCAAAACAGCGTGATATAATGCCCGTTCCCTGGGGAATTTCCCCAGGGCTTTTTTATTAACGGGCGAAAAACATTAACAGACCTCTTGTAAAAACCATGCAGCGGTCGGTTTGCCGCCATCCGAATTTACAGAAAGAGAATCTGATGATAAAACACGAAATTCCCAACACCCCCACGCACAATGCGCCACCGCCGCTCATTGAAGTTGCAGGCACGCACCGCGAAATAGGGCGGCAAATTGGCGAAGCCGCCCGCGAAAAAGTTCAACACAGTGTAGCCAACGCGCGGCTTTTAATTGATGCCGCCTACGCCAGCCTGGAATTAACCTGGCAAGGCGCACAAATACAATCACGCAAATATCTACCCTTCGCCGAAGAGCGTTACCCGCAATATGTGGAAGAGATGCGCGGCATTGCCGAAGGCGCAAATATGGAATTTGACGATATTGTGGTGCTGAATGTGATGGAAGCCGTCACAACTGATGCCTTACACCTGACGCGCTGCACCAGCATGGCAGTCAATGAGCAACGCACGGCAGATGGTCACATCCTCGCCGCGCATAATGAAGATTGGATTCCTGAAGACGAAAATGATGTCTTTGTCATTTCAGCCAAGCCCGACAAAGAACCTCCGTTTCTTGCCATGACCTACGGCGGGCTGCTGCCCAATGTAGGATTCAACGCCTACGGCATTGCCCAATTAATCAACTCGGTTTACCCCAATGATTCACGGGTGGGCATTCCACGCTTGGTGGTGGCGCGCGCAGTATTATCCTCGCGCCGTATTTCGGGCGCCATTGGGCGCGCCTTAATTCAACAACGCGCCGCCGGGTACAACCACCTGTTGATCCATGAAAGCGGAGAGATTTACTCCATTGAAGTTTCTGCCCGAAAATTTGAAATTTTATACGCGCACGATGGGTACATGATTCACACCAATCATTATCTAGACCCACAAATGCGGCAGGTGGAAAAAACCCCGGAAGAATTAATCTCCTCGCGTGTGCGCTATTTCCGCGCCTCGCATTTGCTGCGCAAAAACGATCAACACACCATTAAGAGTTTACAAGCCATTCAGCAAGATCATGTTAATATTCCCAACTCCATTTGCAACCATAACATTGCAGGGCTGGACCCGCTTGACCGCGAAAAAACCATCAACGCGCTGGTAATTGACCTGAACATGCGCGAGATGCATATTGCCTGGGGCAACCCCTGCCAGAACGCATACCACACCTATCACCTGAATGATTAAATTAAAAGGCACAAAGAAGAACCTGCTCAAAACGAGCCGCTTCTTCTTTGTGCCTTTATTGAGCGCGATACAAATGGGCGGCTTCGATATAGTCAAAAACCGACGGATGCAAATAATACCGATACATTTCCCCATTCGCCACGCGGCGGCGAATTTCACGCGAGGCTAAATCTTGCAGAGGAGCCTCAATAAAAGTGACTTTTGCAGTTAGCCCCGCAATTTTTGTTTCGAGAGCGGGCAGGTCAAACGAATCGTTGGGGCGGCGCAAAACTCCAATGTGGGCAACCTCCGCAACCAGATCTGCGGACAAACGCCAGGAGGGCAAATCACGCAGAGAATCTCCGCCCAGCAAAAGGACAATATCGGCAGTTGGTTCCTGCTGCGCCAAAAGCCGCACGGTATCAATTGTAAAATGCGGACCAGGGCGGTCTATTTCAAGGCGTGAAATTTCAAAAGAAGGGTTATCCACAAGCATCCGCTCCAGCATTTTAAGGCGGTGAGCAAGGGCGGTAATAGGCTGCAATTGCTTATGCGGCGGGTCTGGCGCCAACATCCACAACAGGCGCGAAAGTTTAAATTGAACAACAGATTCGCCAGCCAGAATAAGATGACCAATGTGCGGCGGGTCAAATGTGCCGCCAAACAGACCGATTTTTGTTCGCGCCATGCAGGGAGTATATCGCAAAGTTTTATCGGTCTGAGAGCGCAAAACAAACCAGCGGTTCGTAGAAAAAACCATCTGGCTGCCCATGCCGTAAAACTCTGGTAATATACTTTAAATTATTTGAATATTCCCCACGCATATTGTGAATAAAAATAATTTCAACAACTTTTTATTCACCCCTGGTGAACGCCTTGACCGAAACTCCACTGAGCGCCGTTGAACATCGTCTGCGATATTTACTGCCTGCCGAAATGTATGTCTCCATGTGGGGCAATCCATCGGCAGAGATTATGGTCGTTGTCTACAATCACCTGCGGACTTTACACCACATTTTGCAAGACTACACCTCGCAGCAAATTTCAATTAATAAACCCAAGCCGGGTGATGTAAAAACTCAATGGCAGCACGGCACCATGATGTTTACCGATCTTGCCGGCTTCACAAAACTAATGGAAGCCAATTCTGCCAAGGGGAGCGCAGGCGCAGCAGACCTTTTGAACCAATTGACAAAATATTTTTCGGCAATGATTGCCATCATCAGCAAATCGGGCGGAGATTTAATTGAGTTCACCGGGGATGCACTCCTGGTAGTCTTCCCCAAAAACGATAAGAACGACGACACCCTCCGCGCCGTACGCGCCGGACTGCGAATGCAAAGAGCCATGAAAGAATTTGCAGAAATTGAAACTTCCGCCGGCGTGGTAAATTTAAAAATGCGCATCGGCATTCACAGCGGCAGGTTTCTCACGGCGGATATTGGCACACCGCGCCGCATGGAGCATGTTTTGCTAGGCAGTGAAGTACACCAAGCCAAATTGACCGAAGGCAACGGCATGAATGAACGGGTAAATTTATCGCAACAGGCATACGAACAAATAGCCGCGCAGTTTAATGTGGAAGCGGGCAACTCTGGCTGCTACCTGGTAAAAGACGACTTGACGCATGAAAAACTGGGCGAGTATGAAATTGCGCCCATCAAACGGCGTATGGCAAGCAATGTTTTAATGACGCGCGAAAAAAACGAAGTGCTGCAACAAATTACAGGCTTGTTGGACAGTATTGAACCGATGGCAAGTTATCTTCCCACGCCTGTAGTTTCCCTGCTGGTCGAAAGCGCAGCAGACCGAAACATCCCTGCCGACTTTCCACACCCAACCATCATGTTTGTCAATTTCATTGGGCTGCCCGAAGCGGCTGACCGCGCACTGCCAGGCGAAGAGACAAAACTTGCGCTGGCTTTTTCGCGCATCTTCTCGTTGATTAATGCCGCGGTTGAATCGCGCGGCGGAATGCTAAAGAAAGTCACCTACCACCTCTCTGGCTCAGATATTGTGATCTACTTTGGCGTACCAACAGCTCACACCAACGACGAGTTACGCGCTGCCTCCGCCGCATTTGCCATTCGTGATGTCATTCTAAATTTTGACGTACCCAGCATCGGCGGCAGTCAGCCAGAAATATCCTGTAAGATCGGCATTCACACGGGTCCTACATTTGTAGCAGAAATTGGAGACCCACACGGACGGCGGGAATACAACGTCCTCGGAGACGCAGTGAACACCACCGCGCGTCTCATGAATCAGGCGCAAAAAAATAAAATTGTAGTTTCAGAAGACATCAAAAAAACGGTTGATGCCCAATATCAATGCGCCTCGCTGGGCAAAATTATGCTCAAAGGAAAAAACGCGCCCATGCTGCTTTATGAAGTAGAGCGAAAAAAAGATGCACATAAAATTAGTGGATAAGCCTGCGAGTAGGCTATAATTATTAAAGTATGATTCAACATTTAGAAATCGCTTATTAAATTCTGGAGAGAAAAATATGTCAAAAATTATTTCGATTCATTCCTTTCGCGGCGGCACTGGCAAATCAAACACAACGGCAAACCTTTCTGCGCTGTTGGCAATGGACGGTGCGCGGGTTGGCGTAGTAGACACTGACATTGCCTCCCCTGGCATTCACGTCCTCTTCAACCTTGAAGAAACAGAAATGTCACACTCCTTAAACGATTACCTGTGGGGCAAATGCGCCATTGAAGAAACCGCGCATGATGTAACCAACCTTGTCGGCGGAGAGATAAAAGGAAAAATATTCCTCATCCCCTCCAGCATAAAAGCGGGCGAAATTGCCCGCATTCTACGCGAAGGCTACGATGTTGGGCTGCTCAATGATGGGTTTCACGATCTTGTAGAAAAATTAGAACTTGACTATCTTTTGATTGATACCCACCCAGGTCTAAACGAAGAAACGCTGCTTTCCATTGCCATCTCCGATGCGCTGGTGATCATCCTGCGTCCTGATTCGCAAGACTATCAAGGCACAGCCGTTACGGTAGACGTTGCCAAAAAGTTGGAAGTTCCAAAAATGCTGATGCTCGTAAACAAAGTGCCGTCTCAATTTAACACCAATGATGTTCGCACCCGTGTTGAACAAACCTATGAAGCCACCGTTGCCGCAGTGATTCCGCATTCTGATGAAATGATGACGCTAGCCAGTTCGGGTATCTTTTCCGTCCGCTACCCCAATCACATGGTGACTCAGGAACTAAAAAAACTTACCACCCTCTTAAAAAGTTAAAGCGCCCCGTTAATAATGGTATTCATTTTTTAGAGAAAGGAATCATCCATGAATGTCAGCCTTTATCAAATTGCCCTCAAAGAACTTGAAGATCACAAAGAAGACATTCGCCCTTCAGATATTGTATTATTTTCAGAACCGCTGCGCTCCGCATTAAACTTTGTAGTTCGACTTGGGCGGTTTAGCCTAACCGAATTTACAAAAAAACTGGAATTTACACCCGAACAAGCAAAAACAATTGCAGATATTTTGGTGGCGCGTAACTTATTGGAAATCACCCGCTTTTCCACTGCCGAAGAAACTTATTACCAAGCGCGCATCTCGGCAATGACCCGACCGCTAAAACGCCCGCCATTGGATATTTGGAAAAAAATAGACTAAAGAAATAATAAAACCCGCCTGAATGAAGAGGCGGGTTTTATTCATTTGGAGGCTTAAAACTGATGACACTCAAACCCTGGAAAATTTTAGAATCAAGCTACCCGCGCCCGCGCTATCGCTTTGACCAAGTTGAATTGCCCAACGGCAAAGTCTTTGAGGCAACCGCGCTTGAGTTTCGCACTTGGGCAGCTGTGCTGGCGCTGACCAAAAATCAAGAGGTGGTTCTGGTTAAACAATATCGGCATGGCGCACAGGCTGCCGTTTGGGAATTTCCCGGCGGGGTGGTGGACGAGAACGAAAATCCGCTGGACGGGGCGCGGCGAGAACTGGCGGAAGAAACGGGGTACACGGTCTCCAATCTAATCGAAGTCGGCAGGTTTTACCCCAACCCTGCCTTGCAAACAAATCTCATGTTTGGCTATCTGGCGTATGACGCCGAAAAAACAGACATTCAAAGATTGGATGATGCCGAAGACATTGAAGTACATCTTCTGCCGCTGACGGAATTACTTGCCATGAGCAAACGCGGCGAATTTTTGAACGGCTTGCAAATTGCCGTGTTATTTCACGCGCTGGCGTACATGAACCGCATTCAATAAATGAAATCGAAATTTCTGGTCGGCATCAAATATCTGTTCCAGTTGGGACTCCGCCCGCTGGCGTTGTATGCGTTGTACAAATTTGGCTTGCTCACCGGTCACTACAAACGGGTAAAAACGTTAAGCGTTGAACGTTCAACGTTTAACGCGCTCTTCCCCCTTCCCTCCCGCGAACAACTCTCCCAGACCCTCGGCGAAGAAGGAAAAGCCGCCCTTCTCAAAGAAGCGGATGAAATCGTCAGTGGACAAATCCGCATTTTTGGCGAACTCACCCCGCTTGACTTCACTCACCCCGAACCTCTCCGCCATTGGACAGAATACGAAAAAAACGTTAAACGTTTCACGTTTAACGTTCCTCACAACGATATTAAATACATTTGGGAACCCGCCCGCTTCGGCTGGGCATTCACTCTCGGACGCGCCTATCATCTCGCGCAAGATAAAAAATACGCCGAAGCCTTCTGGAAATATTTTGAATCGTTCACGCAAAACAACCCCGCCAACCTCGGTCTGCACTGGATGAACGGACAGGAAGTCGCCATCCGATTAATGTCCCTCGTCTGGTGCGCCCATGTTTTCCCAAACCAATCGCGCAATTACCAATTACTAATTACTGCAATTTTTCAACACGCCTCCCGCATCCCGCCCACCCTCATCTACGCCCGCTCACAAAACAACAATCACCTCATCACCGAAGCCGCCGCGCTTTACACGGCTGGTTTATTCTTCAAAAATAAAACCTGGCGCGCACTCGGCTGGAAGTGGCTCAACTGGGCGTTTCAAAATCAGATTGGCGGCTACGGCGAATACATCCAGCACAGCGCCAACTATCAGCGCGTCATGCTGCAAACCGCGCTGTGGATTAATCTCATCAAGCAGGATGTCTTGCCCGTCAAAACTTCACAGGCGATTGGACG
>DYML01000011.1:0-9623 GCA_020721605.1 Anaerolinea thermophila | reverse complement strand
CTCACCGACAACCTGCGCGGAAAAAACTCCTGGGCATATTTCCGCGCCTCACATTTCAAAAGCCGCCTCGCGCACATTGACCAGTTGAGTTTAGATTTATGGTGGCGCGGGCTGAACATCACGCAAGACGCAGGCACCTATTTATACAACGCCGCCCCGCCCTGGGACAATCCGCTGGTGACGACCCGTGTTCACAACACAGTGACGGTGGACGGGCGCGACCCAATGACCCGCGCCGGGCGCTTCCTCGTCCTCGACTGGGCAAACGCCTACTCAAAAAATTTAATCGAAGCCGATGAAAATATTCTGGGGCGAATCCGCGCCTACCATCGCGGCTATGGCAGCGTCAAACACGAGCGCACCGTGACCGTCTATCAAGATGAACGCTGGCGGATCGAAGACAAACTCACCTCGCCCCACCGCACCCCGCACACCTACCGCCTGCACTGGCTTTTGCCCGACTGGGAGTACCAACTCTCAGAAACAGAATCAGCCGTCCGATTAAGACTCAAAGCGCCCTATGGTTGGGTAGACCTCTTAATCCAATCAACGTTAAACGTTAAACGTTCAACGTTCTCCCTCGTCCGCGCCGGTGAATTAATCCAGGGTCAACGAAATGTCCAACCCTACGAAGGCTGGGTCTCGCATAATTATGGGCAAAAATTCCCCGCGCTCTCGCTCGCCCTTGAAGTCACATCCGAATACCACGTCACCTTCACCAGCGAATTTACCTTCCCGCAATAACCAATCACCATTCCCCATCCTCCATTCCCTAATTCAATTATCGGGCGTAAAATACTCCAGCCCAAAAGGCAAGGAAAAGATGTACACAACAGACGAGAGCGACCTAAGTTCTTCAGATAGCAACCCGCCCAGTATAGGCGGAAATAACGTGTTTAATTCAAGTACCACCATCACATAGATGCGCATGCGCCTCTGCGTGATGTCATATCACGCAAGGAGGCAGCCATGCTGAGCATTTACAAGACCACTGAGCAAGGGCTCGAAAAAATTGAAATGATCGCCAACGGGGCATGGGTCAATGTGGTAGACCCAACGCCCGAAGAGATCGAAAAACTGATCAACTGGGGGATGGATATGGACTATATTAACTATGCCCTCGACCAGGATGAAATGGCGCGTATGGAACGCGATGAAGACTACACCTTCATCCTGCTTCGCATTCCCATGTACCAACCCGAAAGCGATGTCCCGTACAATACGGCGCCGCTGGGCATTATGATTCTCGGCAACAAGATCATCACCGTCTGCCGCTACGAAAGCGACATCTTCAAAGTCCTCGCCAACGGAAAATATCGTTTATTGAAAACAGGCAAGCGCTACCGTCTTGCACTTTATATCTTCCTCGAAACTTCATCACGCTACCTGAATTTACTGCGCGAGATCAACCGCGCCACTGAAATTGTGGAAGACCAACTGCAAAAATCCACCCGCAACCGCGAAGTGCTGGAACTACTCAAATATCAAAAATGCCTGACCTATTTTTCCACCGCGCTGCGTTCCAATGAGGTGATGATGGAACGGGTGCAAAAGACTCAAATCTTCAACTACTACGAAGAAGACCAGGACTTGCTGGAAGACGTGCTGACCGAGAATCAGCAAGCCATTCAAATGACCAGCATTGCCACCGAAATTCTTTCGGGCATGATGGATGCCTTCGCCTCGATCATCTCCAACAATCTCAACGGCGTAATGAAAGCCCTCGCCGCGCTAACCATCATCCTCAACATGCCCGCCATTGTCGCCGCGTTTTACGGCATGAACGTAGCCCTGCCTGGCGAAGGTCATCCGCTTGCCTTTCTCACCGTCATTGGCATCTCGCTCACACTAACCGCCGTGGCAACTTATATTTTCTACAAACGGGACTGGTTTTAAAATGGAAGCCAAATTAATTCTTGATGCAAAAGCCACCCTGGGCGAAGGTCCTGCCTGGGACGCAAAAACTCAAACCCTATATTGGGTGGATATTCTCGAAAAGCGAATCTACGCGGGAACCGAACTCCTTGCCCAACTGGATGACTACATCGGATGCCTTGCCCCGCGCAAAAATGGGAATTTGATTCTTGGAATGCGATCCTCTTTTGCCGACTTTCGGGTTGATTCGTCGCAGCAGACCGTTCTCGCCGCTGTGAATGAATCGGCTACCCACCGCATCAACGACGGAAAATGTGACCCCGCTGGGCGCTTTATTGCTGGCAGCATGGACATGAACGAGACAGACCCCACAGGCTCAGTCTATTCGTTTGACGGAAAACAAGTCACAAAATTATTTGGCGGCGTAACCATCTCCAACGGGCTGGCGTGGAGCGCCGACCACAAAACCTTTTATTACATAGACACCCCCACCCGCAACGTGCAAGCCTTTGACTATGACCTTGCCGCCGGGCAAATTACCAACCCGCGCGTCGCCTTCCATGTCCCCGACACCCTCGGCTGGGCAGACGGCATGACCTCCGACACCGACGGCAACTTGTGGATCGCACTCTGGGGCGGCGCGCAGGTCACAAAATGGAATCCGCGCACGGGGCAGCTGCTGGAACAAATCCCCGTACCCGCCTTGCAAACCTCCTGCTGCGTCTTTGGCGGAAAAGACCTAAACGAGTTGTACGTCACCTCCGCGCGAAAAGGCATGAACGAAGAGAATCTAAAAAAATACCCGCTCTCTGGCGGGTTGTTCAAAGTGGGAACAAAAGTCACAGGAATGCCAACGTTTGAATTTAATTCATAGGGCGGGTTTATCACCCGCCTTTTTATTTCCACAAATCCTTCGCCAACGCCACAACTTCTTTTTGTTGTGCCCCTGATAAATTCACAAACGGGGAATTTTCATACACCGTATCGCGGTTTTCCACGACCAGCACCCGCGCATCTTCACTAAAGGTATGCGAATGCCAGACACCTTGCTTGATATTATATAATTTGTACAATTCCATATCCACTGCGTGAACCTGAGTCACGCTTTCTTCTCCTTCGCCAAGAAATAAAATGCAACGCCCCGCAAGCAGCACAAAGACCTCATCGGTCTCATTGTGCCTCTGCATTCGATTGATTTTCTCAGGCAGATAATCTGCCGTGTAATTCAACAATGCCACACGCCATGATTCAAAATCAACCAGCGGCTTATAATCTGGTTCGTTGTGTTCACAGATTTCAATTAGGGATTGGGAAAGCGCATTCATTGGGTGTATATTCTCCGATAACATGATGATTAAGGTCTGTAAATTATAAACTTCCTGCACGGTTGTTGCGAAGCGGCGTTTTTCGCCACTGAACGCCCCCCCCGACAAGTTAGCTTTGCCCATTTAACGGGAGTTTGCTTCGCCACACCTGCCCTAGCGGGCGGTGTCAGGGAAGAGCGGCTCACAAAGACACTGGCAGAAAAGACTTTTCGGGAGAACTATATTTTAACAAAAAAGACAGCGGCTAGGCAGGCATGTTTGCCGCGCCGCTGTAATTCATTTTCACCTGCGGCATCAGCCTGCACAAATAAAAAAACGCCATTGCTGGCGAAAGACCCCACAGGGGCAGTCACAAGAACTGCCCCTCGAATAAAATATTCCGAAGCGGTTTCCCTGGCGGTAGCCCTGACGCACTCGGCTGCAATGTTAGGAAACAAAACACCCCACTTACATTTTAATAACGTAGGAAACATTATCTCTTTTGAGGCAGGTTTGTCAAAAAATTCCTTTAGAATTTCCTCAAAAAGAAATGGGAATAGACTCAAAGATTTTTTAGAGTTATAGTTATATACATGAGGAAGTATGAATCGTTTTGAATTTGGCACGTTGGTCGCATCACTGCGGGAAGATATGCGTTGGACGCAAATGGAACTGGCGGAAAAGTCGGGCGTGGATGTTTCTGCAATCAGCAATATTGAACGCGGTTCAAGAAGAAATCTTCTAAAAGACGACATCCTGATCCATTTGGCGGATGGGCTGCAGCTGACTACCATGGAGCGGCAGGAATTTCTGTTCGCTGCCAACGGTGTGAAAGAAACGAATGTGGTTCGCAAGGAAAGTCACCGCTCAAAAACGCCGTTCAACCCTGAATCTTTCATCAAAGAGACCGGGGAACATATTGGACGCATTCCATCGCCCATTTTAGTGACCGATTCTTTTTGCGATGTGCTGCTGGCAAATCACTGTGCGCTTGAATATTACAAAACCCCAAAAACGCTGATGGATGAAGTGCATCAGGCTGTGGATGGGTACAACATGATGCGCTATGTATTCCATGCCCATTCAACATTTCAAGATGTGTACAAAGACGGCGAGTGGGAGATGCAGGCGCTGATTAATCTGCGCTATTTTCGAAGGCGGACAATCCGCATTCGCCACAAACCTTATTTCTCTGCCCTATTTAAGGAACTTCTCGACAGAAAAAAATACCCGTCTTTTGAGCGGCATTGGCGCAAGATGTTGTTTGAAAGTTTTGATTACTACTCTGTGCCAATTCAAAAACCAGACCCCGAAAGCACAAATGCGATTGTGGGGCTTGAAACCCAGTTTGCCGTCACCCCTTATGGCGAG
Organism: Anaerolinea thermophila; assembly: GCA_020721605.1. GTDB lineage: Bacteria > Chloroflexota > Anaerolineae > Anaerolineales > Villigracilaceae > Villigracilis. The sequence goes on along the minus strand of DYML01000011.1, from coordinate 5,073 downwards.
TTATTTTGGCAGCAAATCGTACCGATGAATCAAAAAACCACCAAACGCTTTGAAAAAATCATGGCAGAAGTGGGGGAAGGATACATGCAGTTTGCCCCTTTCCCAGACAAACGGAAGGAATAAAAAACACAACTCAGAAGTCCATCAGCCATCTGATGGGCTTTTTATAAATTCAAGGCTGCGCCATTTTCTCGCAGCCATTTTCTTTGTTTTTGATAGTCAGGGTAAATGGCTGCCACTGCTTTCCAAAATTTACTGGAATGGTTTTTTACGCGCAGGTGTGCAAGTTCATGTACCACGACATAATCAATTACATCCAGCGGAGCCATAACCAGCCGCCAGGTAAAGTTGAGCGTGCCGCTTGGGCTGCATGATCCCCAGCGTGTTTTGGCAGAATTAATTTTCACCTTCCCAGGCGAGAAGTTGTATTTTTCTGAATAGTGGCTGACGCGCTCGGAGATGATTTCCAATGCGCGGTCTTTGTACCAGCGCGTGAAGACCTGTTCGCCTTTTTGTTGCGCGGCAAGGCTAAGAAAGAATCCGCCGTCGAAGTGCAGCAAAGGCTTTTGAAACCCGACCAGTTTCAGGTCGAAGGAAGAACCGAGGAAGAGAAATTTTTCGCCGTCTGTGTACTGCTTCCCCAAAACAGGCTCGCAAAGCGTATTTTTTATCTTCTCGCGGGTGCGGGTGATCCAACCTGCTTTTTGCTGAATAAAAGTTTCAACGGCGGCTGTGGGCGCGCGCAATGGGGCGCGGACGGTAAGCGAACCATCGCGCTCGATGATGAGCGCGATGGTTCGGCGTTTGCTGCGGATGAATGTATCAATTTCAATTTGCATGGAAGAGCGCAGCCAATTTGAGCCAGAGCGGAGGTCCAAGAATTAGCAACCCCACAAAAATGGCGGCGAGTGCGGCGACCAGCACGGCTGCCGCGCCCACGTCTTTGCCAATTTTTGCCAGTGGATGAATTTGGGGGCTGGCAAGATCAACGACGGTTTCGATGGCGGTATTCATAAATTCGGCGGCAAAGACAACGGCGGTAGTCAGGATGATCATTGCCCAATCACGCGCGGGCAGGCGCAGCCAAAGCCCCAAAACAAACACAAAAATAGCAACGGCGCTGTGAATCCATGCGTTTGCCTGCGTGCGCAGCACATAATGCCAGCCGTGAAACGCATGACGAAAAGACGCTGCCCGCGATGAAAAAAAGGATTTCATTACGCTATTCGTCCTGCGCTTGGATATGCGCCAAACCAAGACGCACCATCACTTCAGACTGGGATTGCCACATGCGGGCTTTCTCCTCCGCCTCGGCATGGTCGTGACCCAATAAGTGCAGCGTGCCATGCACGACCAGCAGCTGTACTTCTTCTTCTACGGAGTGACCCGCCGCTTGCGCCTGTTGAGCGGCGCGAGGCATGGAGATGAGAATATCTCCCAGATAGGGTATGCCTGTTTCGGGGTCTTCTTCTTCGTCAGCGGGGAAGGAGAGTACATCGGTGGGAGAGTCTACGCCGAGGAATTCACGGTTGAGTTCGTGCAATTGGGTATCGTCGGTGAGTACGATGGTCATATCTGCGTTGCTGGAAGCAGGCGCAAGGTCGAGGGTGAAGCGGGCGGCGCGCTCCAGCAATGCGATGTCGGAAAAATGTTGTTGCAGGTCAATGTGAATCATTATCTTTTCTCACGGTTACCAGGGTAGAATCTTGATCTGGAGTTTTGGCGTTGGGGTATTGAATGCGCGGGTGGTACGTTCCGCGCAAGGTGGAAACAAAGGATTCTGTAATAAGGTGCAAGTCACGGAGGGTGAGCAGGGTGTCGTCCAACTGTCCGTATCGCTGTACGGTTTCTATCACACTGCGAACCAGAATGCGCAGTTCATCGTCGGTGCTGGGGCGTTCGGCGCGGGCGCGGGCTTCGGTGGCATCTGCCAGCATGAGCAGGGCAGTCTCGCGTGAGCCTGGGCAGGGACCAGGGTAGCGGAATTTTTCAATATCCACTTTGGCAACATCGCCATTGACTGCGTTCATGGCTTGCGTATATTGATAGCGCGTGACCAATGTGCCGTGATGCTCCAAAATAAAGTCGTGCAGGCGGCGCGGCAGCCCATATTTCTTTGCCAGTTGAATGCCATCTGTCACATGATGAATAATAGTCGCGGCTGATTCTTCGGGAGGGATGTCGTGATGCGCATTTACATTTCCCGGAACTTGATTTTCGATAAAAAAACTTGGGTTGAGGGCTTTGCCAATATCGTGAAACTGTGCGCCCACGCGGGTTAATAATGGGTCTGCGCCAATTTTTTCAGCAGCCTGCTCTGCGAGGTTGGCAACCTGCAAACTGTGCTGGTAGGTGCCGGGGGCATTGCGCAGCAAAAATTGCAAGAGTGGGTAGTCGGGTCGTGAAATATCCAACAATTGAAAGACAGTTGTAAGCCCAAGGGTTTGCGCCAAAAGATATTGAAGTAAAAGCGTAATACTAGCGGCGGAAAACCCAGCAAAAAGCACAGCCAGAGTAAATTGAGCCGCGCCGAGCCAATCAGGCGCAAAAAATGGCAGGCGATATGCGGCAAGAACAACCAGCCCTGAAAGTGAAATGGCAATGCCAGCGCGGATAAACCCCCAAAAGCGGCGTACCGCGCCCAGCACCAGCAGCCCAAACAGGGATGTAATTAAATAATAAGGCATAAGGTCAAACGTGTTGGGCAAACCGTAGGAGGCAATCAAAGCCAACGGAATAACGATCACCAAGCCTGTTTCGACCCCAAACAGGGCAACAATTAACAAGCCAGCGGCTTGCAGAGGGTATCCATACGGGGCAAGGGTGCGGTTGGCAAACAAGCGCGCGCCCAGTAAAAAAACAATGAAAATAACAGCAATCACAAAAATACTGCGCGCGTCATTAAGAACCGCCGAACGCTTACGGCGGTAAAAATACAGCGGAACAAATATGGCAGAAACCAGAATAATGGCGGCAGCGCCCATCGTATCTTCCCAGCGCTGCCCAATGCGAATCATGTCCAATTGTTCAAAGGCTTCCATGTCGGCGGGGGTGATAATTTCACCGGCAGGGGCAATGGTTTCGCCCGCTTTGTAGGTGCGCACAATCGGCTTGACGGCATCCCGCGCGGCTTGACGCGCAGCGGTAGTTAGTTCCTCACTGTAAAAACTGTTGGGAATCACAAAGGCGATCACCAGTTCTGTCACCAGCGCAGATTGCTGCTCGTTTAAGGCGAGGCTGACAGAAGAGGAAACGCTTGACTGTGCGGCATCCAATTTATCTTCATAAATTGCACGGCGCATCACTTGCTCCAAAACCCGCAGGGCTTCAGATTGGGCTGCATCCCAACGCACGCTGGAAATGGAAGTCAAGTAATCAATCGTTTCCAATTTTAGGCGCACATCACTCAATGCCACCAAATTTGCTTTTTTTTCCTCGGCGCTTAATGCAATATTGGCGCGCACCGAGGTGACATACTGCATGGCGGTTCGCAAACGTTCAATTTGCTGGCGGGCAATGGCGGGGTCGGGCAAGGTGTAAACTGGTTCTACCTTGCTTTCGGCAGCCTGACGCGCTTCCTCAGTGCGCACATCGCTCACATACTCAATATCGCGCGGCGATTGCATGGTGATCTGCAAGACACCGCCAATATCCAACGCTTGCGCGGTTGGGCGCAGGGCAATGGGCATGGTCAGCGCGGCAAAAGACACAAGGCTGACCGCGAGGATCAAGCCTACTTGTAAAACACGAAGACGGGGAGAGGAAGGAGCGCGGACAGGCATAAATCAAAAAAGTGACAGACATCTTTGCGAAGCGCCCGTTAGGGGAAAGATGGCTGTCACTTTAATTTATTTCGCGAGCATCTCTTTGACCGCAGCGCTAATCATGGCGCTGGGGGCGCGCCCTGCTACTTTGGGCATGACAACCTTCATTACCTTGCCCATGTCTGCCGCAGTAGAAGCGCCTGTCTCTTCAATGGCGGCTTGAACCAGCGCGTGCAATTCAGCGGCGGGCATGGCTTGGGGCAAAAAGACCTCCAGCACTTTGATTTCGGCTTCGTTGTTTTCGATCAGGTCTGGGCGGTTGGCTTTCTTTGCCTCTTCAATGGCTTCACGGCGATTCTTGATTTCTTTTTGAATCAAGGCTGCCACAGCCGTATCGTCAAGCGCAACACGCTTATCCACCTCGACCTGTTTGACGGCAGCCAGCGCCATGCTAACGGTCAGGTTGCGCAGTTTGTCGCCGCTTTTCATGGCGTCTTTTTTCGATTCGATCAGTTGAGTTTTTATATCCATATTTTGATTATACCTTTTCTAAGAAATGAAATCTGCCAGGTGGAACTTTCGGGATTCGCAATTTATAAATCTGTAAACTTGGCGAACATCTCTGGCGTGAGAATTTTCTCCAGCAGTTCAAACTCGTGCAACGTACGCTTGACGGCGGCTGCGCGGGCGTAGGCAAACTTCTGCCCTTGCGCAGGTGAGTCGAGATTCATTCTGCCATGCGAATCTTCTGGCAAAAGGTTAAGCGCAGCCTTGCGCAAAAATGGCACAAAGTACAGCAGATCCCACGGAAAGTAAATTTTGCCCGAATGAAGGCTTGGGCTTTGCATCAGGCTCTTTTGAAGAGGATCAATCTGCACGGCGGCGGGCTGCACACCCTGGCATTGATTCAGCCAGAGGGTGACATAATTGGTGTGGGCATAAAAATCCTGCGCGGTGTGCGTTAATCTACCAAATGCAATCCATGCCGAGAGGACGCCAGGCGAAAGCAGCGAAGCCATTAACAAACCGCGCTGTTCAACAATGTAGCGGTTGCCGGCTTCGATGGCATTGTTATCAAAGTGAATCTCGTCGTGACCGAATTGGTTTCGCAGCGCGTCCTGGCTGCGGTTGGCGGCGAGGATCACCTCCAGCGCACGCGGGCTAAAATGCGAGCCGAGGGCTTCGCGGGTCATTTCTTCGTGGATGGGTACAAGCATGGCGGAATTATACATGAGTCGGGCATAACAAATTTCCAAGTGATTGTTCCACAAATGGTAAAGGCGTGGTTAAATGGGCTGCGGGACAGTCA
>DYML01000125.1 GCA_020721605.1 Anaerolinea thermophila | reverse complement strand
TTGGATGGCAAAGAAGCAATGGAGCGGCTGGAGGAATTTCCGCCCCATCTTGTTTTGTTAGACCTGCAATTGCCAGGCATGTCGGGGGTTGAAATTTTAACGCGTATGCGCGTTCATGCGCAGTTGAAAAATATTCCGGTTATTGTCATTACCGCATACCCATTGTATGCCTCCAGCCTGCCCGTCGAACCAGATTTGCTGTTACACAAGCCGGTGGATATTAATCAATTAAGCAATCTTGTGCAGCGTTTGCAGGCAACACAGGGTGAAAATCAAATCGTCCACGACCCCGTTACCGGTTTGTACACCTTTTCTTTTTTTACAGTGCGTTTAACATTTTTGCTGGAAAGAATCAGGCAAAGCGAATTTCTTGGTTTTGGGGTTTTGTTTGCCGACGTGGCAGAGGCGAGTGAATTAAGTAGAAAAATGTATACCGATGATTTGAATTACTTTCTGCGCGGCTTGGCAGAACAATTTAAACTTGCGCTGCGCCCAACCGATACGATGACCTGGTCGCCGCGCGATGATTTTTTTCTGACGCTGATCGAGGAAATTCCCAACCCCGAAGCCCCGCTTGGAATTGCCGGGCGGGTTCGAGACAGCATGAAAAAATTTTTAGAAAATACAAATTACGGCTATGGTTTACACCCCAATGTGGGGGTCTTGCTTTGCGATTCGGAATACAATGACGTGCAACAGATTATGAAGGATATAGACCTTGCCCGCACTGCTCTGCGCGAAGGGTTGTACACAAACCCATCCATCTTTAACCAGGAAATGCTTAAAAAGAAATAGCGTATATTTTTGGGGCAGGCTCAAAGTTTGAATTGGGTTAGAGCAAATTTTGACGTTCAGCAGACTTCATGTAGGTCAAAATTGACTCCAGTACCCCGCCGCCGACTGCCAGCGCCTTATCGGAAACCAACTGGCACATGGTTGGGTCGTTGCGCCGATCTACATCGCCAATTTTTAAGCCTCTGGTTACTTCAATGCCAGGGTGAATTAGCCCGCGCAGCATTCCTTCAAATGGGCTGAGAATGGAGAAGTTTTCAATTCCTGCCCCAGGTTGAATTTCGGCAATTAATTGACCTTCTCTCAGGTGGTCTCCAATTTGGGCGCGGGCTATTAATATGCCGTCATGGCTGGCGCGCAAGACGCGCCGCCGATCTCCATCTGGCTCTCCGCTGTCTGTTTGGCTGGCGCCGCTCCAGTACACTCTGCCCAGGGTGTGACTGCGGCGGGTTTCTATCACTGCGTTGCAGTTTTCACCGGCTATAAAGCCAGGTCCCAGACCAATGTGGAGTGGAATTTTTACATCAAATGGTTCGGGCGCCATTTTTGTCAGCCGACCATCTATCACAAAGGTAAATTGCGGGCTGGTGATAAATTGATTACGCAAAATATTTGCCTGCGGATCAATCACCACAGGAATTTCGCCCGCTTCCAGGGTGGCTTGAATTTGGTCTGCCGATACCAAACGGGAGATTGTGCCTTCAATATTTTGCACGCCTTCGTATACGGTTTCTGCAAATGACACGGTGCGTCTAACTGCCAGTGGTTTTTCCAGTTCGAGAATTACCACTTGAAAGCCTGTGTGGTGGAGGCGCAAGGCAACTCCGCTGGCGAGATCACCGCCGCCGCGTATAACAATGAGATGGGTCATAATACTTCCTTATGGGTTGGCGCAGACTGCTCTTGCAGTAAATGCGCAAATGAATATAGCGTGAGGTACACGAACAAATAGAATATCGCAAATAGCGCCGTGAAGGCAACCAGTCGTTTCGATGGGTCTATTGCCAGCCCTAGAACGGTCACTACAATTTCTGTTGGGTCGTTGAGTAAATCCCACGAGTTGAAACGTACAAAGCGCCCCAAGTACACGCCAAAACTGCTTAAGCCAGAAACGATGAAGATAAAAGCCCAGCCCAGCCAGCGCCCAAATGTACGGTGGACAATATCGTGCATGAGGTAGAGCGAAACCAACCCCAGCAGCAGCCCCGTCCACGAGAACCAGATCATCACGATGACATCATACCAGAGCGGGGCGCTGGAGGTTTCTTTGGCAAGGTGCTGTAAGTCGGTCAAAATGTAGGGCGCATTGGGAAAGAATATCAGCCAGAGTAGCGCGGTGATGGGCAAAGCCAAATAGATCAATGGCTTTTTCCACGAAAAGGCATGTGCCAGATACGCCAGCACAAATGGAATCCAAGCGAGAAAGAGATTCCAGACCAGGCTGGTGTATCGCCCCGAATCACTGTAGGCAATGCGTGCCGCCACCAATAGGACGCAGATTAGTGAAGCCGAGGTCATTAAGGCAAAGATGGCAATTTTATAGCGGTTGCGTTGAAGTAGGGTTTTTAAGTTCATTTTGACAAAAATTCCAGCAAGATTGGGTTTACGATATGTGGTTTTTCGTAATGTGGAATATGTCCGCAGTGTTCTAGGGCGTGAAGTTCGGCATGAGGCAGGGCATGAAGAAGGGTTTGGCTGTCTTCAAAGGGTATGGTTTTGTCGTTTTTGCCCCAAAAAATTAGGGTTGCTTTTTGCAGTTTTCCAAGTGCGGCATAGGTTTCATAAATCGATTCGAGCATTCCATTGCGCAGGGTTGAGAGAAGGGCGCGTTTAAACCCTTTGTATTGCATTTGAATTTTGTATTGGTTTTGGAAGTGCGCCACTGTTTCCTGGTTGAGCATGTCTGCGGCAATGTCTTTGATCATGTGCCCGCTTCCCAATAGACCCAATGCCAGTTCGCCGAAGATGGGTAGTTTTAGCGCTTCGAGGGTGATCGGCAGTGATATTCGTTTTGCGCCTGCGGGGTCTATTAACACATGCCGTTGAACATACGCGGGGTATTGGTTTGTGAATGCGGCTGAAATTGCGCCGCCCATGGAAAGCCCAACCAGGTTAATGGGTTGAAGTTCAAGCCCGTCCAACAATTGTTTAAGTTGGTTTACAAAGAGGCGCATGTTGTATGCCGTGCGCGGTCTGTCTGAGTATCCGCGTCCAAGCAGGTCATAGCGCAATACGCGAAACCCTGCTTGAACTAAAAAGTTAAATGTGGTGTCGAAGATGAAGTAGGGGGTGGAAAACCCGTGTATCAGCACAATTGGGGTTCCGTTTTGAGACCCGCTCAGTTGATAATGGGTGATGCCATTTGCAAGTGAAATGAATGAACCCTCGGCTGTTTTGCGGGTTATTTCGTTGAGTTCCAGGGTTTCATTAAGGTAGGGAAATGGCATGTTGTGTAGGGGCAGGTTGTATCTCCTGCCCCTATGGGGGGCTGAGGGTAGTTTATATTTTGCCAAGTGCGCGTAAAACGCGTTCTGGTGTAAATGGGAATTCATCCATCCAAACGCCGGTGGCGTCGTGAATGGCGGCGGCAATGGCGGGCGCTGTGGGTAGGAAGGGTAGTTCGCCCAAGCCGCGCGCGCCCCAGGGACCCTTTGGGTCGGGTATTTCTACAATGACCGATTCGACTGATTCGGGAATGTCTAAAATGGTGGGAATGAGGTAGGTGCTGAGTTGGTCTGTTTGTACGCGTCCGTCTTTGCTTTTGTAATCTTCGAGTAGCGCGTAGCCGTGTGCCTGCACCACGGAGCCTTCAATTTGCCCAACAACCTGGTCGGGGTTGATTGCTTTGCCAACATCATCGGCAGAGACAATGCGAATAACGCGCACATGTCCGGTTTCTGTATCCACATCTACTTCTGCGGCTTGCGCCACATAGGCATAGGAAAAGTTGGGCATGGAGTAGCCTGTGTCGTGGTCAAAGGGGGTTGTTGGCGGCGCAAGGTATTTAAATTCGGCAATGGCGGGGCGTTCATTTTGTTTCCATTTTTCCAGGGCGGCTTCTGCTGCGCCTTTCATAGAGTTGCCTGCCATGAAGGTCAGCCGTGATGCGGATGCCGAGCCGGAATTTTGCTGTTTGGCGGTGTCGGAAGTTTTGATTTCTATAATTTTTGCAGGCACGCCCAACACTTGCGCTGCCATTTGTATCATTACCGTGTGCAAGCCTTGCCCTACTTCGGCGCCCGCCTGGTGAATGATTACATGCTCCATTTTTTTGTCGCCGTAAACCTCCACCTTTGACCAGCAGTTCTCCTGGTAGCCAAATGAGAAGCCCACGTTTTTGAACCCGGCGGCAAAGCCATGTCCGCGTTGGATGTGCGGGGTTGATTTTTTGTTTTTTGCTTTTTTCTTCCAGTTGAATGTATCGCGCGCGGCTTCGATGCATTGTGTAATGCTTGCCACAGGCGGTACGGGAGTGCCAACATTTAGCGTGTCGCCGGCTTGCAGGGCGTTAATTAGGCGAAACTTGACTGCATCCATGCCCAGTTTTTCGGCAAGTTTATCCATTTGCAATTCTGCCATAAATAGGGCTTGCGGGGCGCCAAACCCACGAAAGGCAGCGCCTGGCACATTGTTGGTGTAAATGCCGTATACATCTACCTTGGCATGGGGGATGAAGTACGGTCCAGTGGAGGTGATGGCGGCATTGCCTAGTACCTTGTTGGTGGTGTACATGTATGCGCCGCCGTCGGCTATCAGTTCGTTTTCTGCGGCGACCAGTTTGCCCTCTTTGGTGGCGCCCCATTTGGCGTTGATGGTCATTGCATGTCGTTTGCCATGCCCAATCATCGATTCGCGTCGTGACCAGACAATTTTGACGGGCTTTTGTAATTTCCAGGCGGCGAGCGCCAGCACAATTTGTACCGACATGTCTTCGCGCCCGCCGAAGGCGCCGCCGATGGCGGGGTAGATTACGCGGATCATTTCCTGGGGCAAGCCAAGTGAGTGAGCAATGGCTTCGCGGTCAGCGTGCGTCCATTGCCCGCCGGCTTCAATGGTAATGCGACCTTCTTCATCTATGTATGCCAGCCCTGCTTCGGGTTGTAAATAGGCGTGTTCTTGTACTGGCGTATGGTATTGGCTTTCAACAATCACATCGGCTTTGGCGAAGGCTTCATCTACATTGCCCTTGCGAATTTTATAATGTACGCAAACATTGCTGTCGCCCAGGTCTGGGTGTAAAAGCGGGGCATCGCTGCGCAGTGCGGCGGTTGGGTTGGCGAGAATCGGCAGGTCTTCGTATTCTATTTCAATTAATTTGAGGGCTGCTGCGGCGGCTTCTTCGCTGTTTGCTACCGCCACCGCCACCTGGTCGCCTACAAAGCGCACAATGTCGGTGTGTGGTTTGCTAGAGCCGGGTCCGCATAATACAGGTTGGTCGGTAATTTGCAATCCGTATTCGTTGAGGGGTACATCTTTGGCAGTGTAGATCGCCGTAACGCCTTCCGCTGCCTCTGCTTTGCTTGTGTCTATATTTTTTACGCGGGCATGGGGGCGCTCGGCAAAGAGTATTTTCATGTGCAGCATCTCTGGCATGTGTAGGTCGCCAGAGTAGAGCGCCTTGCCAGTTACTTTATTTAGCGCGTCAATGCGTGAAAGTGATTTTCCAATGGAGTGAGAAGACATAGTTTTTTACCGTGATTTTTTGGTAATTCTAATTTTTTCGGGCGGCGCGTCTGTGGGTCCGTAACGATTTGGGTTTGCCAAGCCATGTAAGACCGCATACGCCAGGGAGATGAGACTGCCCAGTAACAGCATGTACACAATGCTGACGGCAATTTGCGCGTATAAATTGGGCATTTTTGCCAGCCGCCCAAAAATAATGAGCAAGCCGCTGGATTTGTAAACAATGTCTGGCAGGCGTGGGTTGCCCAGCAGTTGCTGTGGAATAATTCTTAATTGATTCTCCAGCGCATACGCCACAGTTTGAATGCCGGCGGCAATGGAAATGGCAGGGATGACCAGCATCATCAGGCAGCCAAATCCGCTTGAAGGTTTTTGCGCCTGCTTGGAACTGGGCTTTTGTGAAGTGGAACTGGAATATCTTCCCATGAGTTACCTCTTATGATTTACTCGCTTCTTCAATGGCTTTGACTATTTTGTAATAGCCTGTGCAGCGGCAGAGATTGCCAGTAATGGCTTGTTCAATTTCATTGCGGGTGGGGTTGGGTTTTTCTTCCAGCAATTTTGCGCCAGACATTAAGAAGCCAGGGGTGCAGTACCCGCATTGGACGGCGCTGTTTTCTACAAAGGCTTCCTGTATGGGGTGCAGGTGATCGCCTTCTGCCAGCCCTTCCACGGTGGTGATCTGTGCTCCGTGTGCGCGTGGCGCAGGCACCAGGCAAGCCATGACCGCTTTGCCATCCATAAACACGGTACACGCGCCGCATTCGCCTTCGGCGCAGCCTTCTTTTACGCCGGTTAACATGCCTTCTTCGCGCAGCAGGCGCAGCAGGGTTTTGTTGTGACCACTTTGGAAGGAGTAGGCTTTGCCGTTGATGGTAGTTTCAATTGCCGCCGATGGAAATTCACTTGTGGGCTGTGCTTCGCGTTTTTCATCTTCAACCGCCAGCAGAATTGGCTTTTTGGGCATTCCTGACTGTTCGGTTTTATCGTGAATGGCAGTCAGCCCGCGCGCGGTAATGACTCTGACCATTTCGCGCCGATAGATGCCCGAACTGCGCACGTCATCAATGGGGTGTGCAGAGTGCATGGCAAGTTCGGCGGCTTGGGCAATATTTTTCTTGTTCAGTTTTTTCTTTGTGAGAAATTTTTCCGCCTCTTCGGCGCGGGCGATGATGGGCGTGACCGCCCCTAGCGTAATCACTGCTGATTTGACGGTATCTTCTTTGAGGTCGAGGATGATTGTGGCGTTCACCAGTGAAATTGCCTGAGCGCGGCGCAATGCCAGTTTAATGAAAGTTCCTTGCTGTGATTTTTTTAGCGCAGGGAATGAAATTTCCACCAGCATTTCATCGGCTTGCAGCACCGTTTTGCGCACCCCCGTGTAAAAATCTTTTAAGGGGATGTTTCGTTTGCCGCGCGCCGAGAGCAGGGTCACACTTGCGCCCAGCGCCATTAACGGTGAGATGGTGTCGTTGGCGGGTGAGCCGGTGATGAGGTTGCCGGCAATGGTGCCGCGATTGCGAATTTGGGGTGCGCCCACTTCCCACGAGGCGCGTGCCAGCGGGTAGGCTCGCTTGCGAATTAATTTGGAATTTACACAACTGTTGTGGGTGACAAGTGCGCCCAGGTGAATGACATCGTCTTCATCAATTGTAATTTGATCAAGGTTGGGAATGCGTGAAATATCTATCAAAGTCTCCACGCCTTTGCGCAGCCCGCGTTCCATTTCCAAGATCAGGTCTGTGCCTCCGGCAATCACGCGGGCGTGTTCTTTCTTTTCCCCTAAAACTTTTACGACTTCAGCGGTGGATGTTGCGTTTATATAATTGTGCCACATAAGATTGGGTTATGTCATTGCGCGGGCGCTTTTATTCCTTGCGCGAAGCAATCTTCCACTTGGGGGGAGGCTGCTTCGGCGCTTTGCTCCTCGTCACGACATTTATAATTTATTGCCCGTTTCCGCTTACTACTTCAAAGCGGCGCTCAAAGGTTTCTACGGCAAGGCGGGCAAGGGAGGTTAGGTTGCGAATGGCGGCAGGCAGCGATGCTTCATCGCCCAGGCTGGCTTCCACATGGTCTAACGCGCTGCCGACCTGGTCGCTGAGGGTGAAGAATGCCAGGTCAAATTGATAAATGGCTTCAAGTTCAGCCTCGTTAATTTTTACAGCGTCAAACATGCCAGAATATCCGCGCGCAGCGGTGGTGATTTTATCAATGAAGGTGCGCAATGCCAGCGCAGATTTTTCCATGTCGTCTACATATTTAATCATGCCGCTGTTGACCAGCTCAACTTGCAAATTTGATGCGCGTCCCCAATGTTCTTCAAAACGGTGTGCCACAGTGTCTCTTAATACTTTGTCTGCATCGCGGCGGCTTTGTCTTTCAATGTAGCCTTTAAAGCCTGGAACGTATGAAAGCAATTGCTTAAACGGGTCAATTTGTCCACTTACTTTTTCAAAGAAATCGCTCATGTGAGCCTCCTGTTATATATGGATGCGATTATTTTATAAAATCGTTTTCCCATTATATCGTTTAATTGTAACTGTTTCGTGAATTCATTTTTCTCCATTGCGCAAAAATCAATCCCCGTCTTTTGTTGCCACGCCTGCTTTTGCGGGCTGATCAGTTACGTTTGCTGTTCTCATTCCCCGAAGTTGCGTCACAATTTGTGACTGTGTTGGGTATAATCAAATTTTGAATATCGTCATTGCTTTGGGCAATGGTTAAAAATACTTTTAGGAGAATAAAATGTCGGATCAAATCATTAAAGAATTACTCGAACTTGTAGATCATAGCCTGTCTGTAGACGGAAAAACGGTCAAAGTTTTGGACGAGGCAAAGTTTAGAAAGAACATTGGAAAACTGGTGGAGCGTTCTGCGCTCGCTTCAGATTCCTCCTCAGGTTGGGCGCGTTACCTAATTCGCGCTGCGGCTTTGGATTTGGGCATCTACCCTGCCTCCATTCACGAGTTGTACATGGCTCGCGGGCGCGGCGATGCTCCCATGACCTTCACCACGCCCGCCTTCAATTTGCGCGCACTTTCCTATCACGCCGCGTGCGCCATGTTCCGCACCGCCAACAAGATGAACGCTGGCGCTTTCATCTTTGAACTTGCGCGTTCCGAAATGAGTTACACCGCCCAGCGCCCCTCGGAATACGCCGCCAATATTCTTGCTGCCGCTGTCGCCGAAGGATTTTCGGGACCCGTCTTTATTCAAGGGGATCACTTCCAGGTTTCTGCCAAAAAATACAAGACCGACCCGCAGACCGAATTACAGGCTGTGCGCGATCTTACCATTGAAGCCATTGAAGCCGGTTTCTTTAATATTGATGTGGACACCTCAACTTTGGTGGATATTGAACTTCCAACCATCCCCGAACAGCAGAAGTTAAATTGTGAACTCTCCGCCGAACTCTCCGCCCTCATCCGCGAGCATGAGCCAAAAGGAATTACCATTTCCATCGGCGGCGAAATTGGCGAGGTAGGAACCAACAACTCCACCGAACCCGAATTGCGCGCCTACATGGATGGCTACAACGCCGAAATGAAGAAACTTGCGCCTGAAAAACCAGGCTTAAGCAAGATCAGCGTGCTAACCGGCACATCACATGGCGGCACCGTGCTTGCCGACGGCTCAATTGCCAAAGTAAGTATCGCCTTTGACGTGTTGCGCGACCTAAGCCGCGTTGCCCGCCATGAGTACAACATGGGCGGCACCGTTCAGCATGGCGCATCCACCGTAGCGGAAGAAAACTTCCACCACTTTGTTGAAAACGAAGCCATCGAAGTTCACCTTGCCACCAATTTTGCAACCATGTTCTTCGACAATATTCCCACCGATTTTAAACAGGAAATGTACGCCTGGTTGGACGTAAACTCTGCGGGTGATCGTAAGGCTGGCATGACCGACGAACAGTTCTATTACAAAGCGCGTAAGAATGCCATTGGACCGTTCAAGGCAAAATCTTACGCCTTGCCCGAAGCAGAAAAAGCCAAACTCGGCGCCGCCTGGGAAGCCCAGTTTGACAAACTCTTTCACTTGCTTGGCATGAAAGACACAAAACAATATGTCGAAAAATTCATCCCAACGGTTAAGATTGCGCCCCACCTCGCCGACTACGTTAAGGATGCCGTTGAAGCAGAAGACGTAAGCGATTTGGCAGATTAATTTTTTTTACAGGACGCGCAGCCAAAATTTTCGGTTACGCGTCCTGTAATTTCATTCCATGCCAAAATCTGATCAAGGCATAACAAAAGATAGATACATGCTCATTCCCCGCACGGCAATTTTTGTTCGGCGCGGGGATGAGTATTTATTAATAAAAGGAGCGCCCTCCAAGCGGCTATGGGCGGGAAAGTACAATGGCATTGGCGGTCATGTAGAACGCGGCGAAGATTTGCTTTCTTCTGCACAGCGTGAGCTGCGCGAAGAGACCGGCATCAGCGCCGATTTATGGTTATGCGGCACCGTGCTGGTAGATGCAGGCGAGACAGGGGTTTGTTTGTTTGTCTTTTGTGGAGAAAATGCGCGCGGGCAGATGAAAGCCAGCAGCGAAGGCGCTATTAACTGGGTGGAGCGGGCTGCGGTTCCTTCTCTGTCGGTGGTCGAAGATTTGCCCATCCTGCTTGAAAAAATCCATGCTTGCCAGCGTGGTGATCCCCCCTTTTCGGCGCGTTCCTATTATGATGAAAACGATCAATTAAATATGGTCTTTGG
>DYML01000124.1 GCA_020721605.1 Anaerolinea thermophila | reverse complement strand
TCGGTGTATTTGCCATGAAACAGGCTTTCTTCAAAGGTCACAGTTTGCGGTTCGGCGGAAAAGTTGAAGACCGCAAAAACTTTATCTTTCTCGTTCTGGCGCACAAAACTGAATACTTTGAGCGGGGCGCTGTTCGGGACGTGGAGCATCCTCGCGCCCCAATGGGCATTCCACAGAGCGGTGTTCTTCTTTCTCAGAGCGAATAATTTTTTGTAGAGCGTGCCCGTTGCATGTTCCTTCCACTCGATTGGGTCTTTGTCGAAGAAGGATAGGCGTTTGACTTCGCCCGCTTCCTGCCCGTTGTAGATTAACGGCATTCCCTCGCTGACAGTTGATAGCGCAATGATGGCTTCGGTGGCGTTGCCAAATTGCTCGTGCGAAGTCCCGTTCCATGCGTTCTTGTCGTGGTTGCTGACGAAGAGCATTCGCATGATGTCGAAGGGATAGGCTTTCTCGTTCCACGAATAATAGACGAACAGGTCGCTGACATTCCCTTTGCCGTTGGCAATGCTCAACAGCGTGTCGTACCAACTCCAGGCGTAGGTCATATCAAAGGCTTCAGCGTGCAGGTCGCGCGATTCCCATTCTGCCAGCATGAAGACGGGCTTGAGGGCATCCAATTCCTTGCGGAGCGTGTTCCAAAAATCGGTGGGGACAAAGCCCGCCACGTCACAGCGGTAGCCGTCCACATCGGCTTCTTTAATCCAATACTGCATCGCCGCCGAAATATACTCGCGGACTTCCACCTTCGAGTAGTCGAGGTCAATGATGTCCGACCAGTCCCACCAGGGCGTGGGGTGGAAATCGCCTTTCCAGTTGCGCGAAAACCAGTCGGGGTGCTGGCTGGCGAGGACGCTATCCCAGGCGGTGTGATTGGGGACAAAATCCAAAATGACATACATCCCCAACTCATGCGCGGCTTGAACAAAATGTTTCAAGTCGTCCAAATTTCCAAATTCAGGATTGACGCTGTAATAATCTTTGACGGCATACGGGCTGCCGAGTGTGCCTTTACGATTCTTTTGCCCAATCTCGTGAATGGGCATCAGCCAGAGAATATTCGCGCCCAAATCTTTCAGGCGCGGCAGGTGAGTTTCTGCGGCTTTGAAAGTTCCTTCGGGCGTAAACTGGCGGGTGTTGATTTGATAAATGACGGCGTTCTTGCTCCACTGAGGGTGGGCTAATTTGACAAGCGGGGCGGGTTCGTGAGTAAATTGCATGGAAATTCCTTTTTATAACAAATAGGTCACGCTTTGGGCGTAACCTTAATTTTACACGGCTCTGTTTTTTTGCAGCACAAGGCTGCGTACTGCGAGGACTACTTTCTTCTCGCTTCCAATGTTTTTACCAGCAAATCTTTTGCAATATTGGGGTCTGCTTTGCCTTTGGTGGCACGGGCTACCTGCCCCATGAGCCATTGGACAATGGTTTCTTTGCCCGCGAGGAATTGCTCCACTTCCCTGGGGTTATCGCTCAGAATTTTTTCGATGGCTTCCTGAATGAAGCCTGTGTCTGAGACTTGTGCCAGATTTTTCTCTTTCACAATTTGAGATGGGTCGCAGTTGCGCTTTGCGTTGAGCATTTCGTTCAGCACAACCTTGCCAGAATTACCGCTGATGCTTTTATCTGTCACCATGTCTATCAGTTGCGCAAATTGCGCCGCTGATAAGGTGATGTCTTCCAGCGTTTGCCCCGAGTCGTTCATGTAGCGCATGAATTCGCCTGTCAGCCATGAGTGAACTGTTTTTGCCGAGCTCTTGGATTTAGAAACGACCTCTTCAAAATAATCCGCCAGAGATTTTTCCGCAGTCAGCAGGCTGGCTTCACGCCGCTTTAATTCATATTGTTCCATAAAGCGCCGATTTTTCGCATCGGGCAATTCGGGCAGTTGATTTTTGATGGAGTTGATCCAGTTGCGGTCAAGTTGAAGTGGGGGCAGGTCGGGTTCGGGGAAGTAGCGATAGTCGTGCGCGTCTTCCTTGCCGCGCTGCGAGATGGTCACGCCGTGCGCTTCGTCCCAGCCTAAAGTTTCTTGCACCACTTCGCCGCCGTTTTCATAGACTTTAATTTGACGTTCAATCTCATACGCCGATGCGCGCGTGAGTGCGCGGAAACTGTTAAGGTTTTTTATTTCGGTTCTGGTGCGTAATTCGGAACTGCCGCGCGGTCGGACAGAGACATTCGCCTCGAAGCGCAGAATGCCCTTTTCCATATCGCCAGAGTTAACGCCCAGATAGCGCAAGATGGCGCGGATTTTGGTTGCGTATGAAAGCGCCGCCTCCACCGTGCGCATATCTGGTTCGGAGACGATTTCGAGCAGCGGCACGCCGGCGCGGTTGAAGTCTACGAGGGCGTAATTTTTTTCGTGCGCTAATTTGGCGGTATCTTCTTCCAGGTGAACGCGGCGGACGACCACCCGCATTGGGGAGTCTGTATCGTCTAAAATATCCAGCCAACCTTTGGATGCAATTGGCAGATCATATTGTGAGATTTGATACCCCTTGGGCAGGTCGGGATAAAAATAATTTTTGCGCGCAAACGTGTTGAATTCGTTGATTGAACAATTCAATGACAAGCCCACCAGCGTGGCTTGTTCAATTGCTTTTTTGTTGAGGACAGGCATGGCGCCAGGCAAGCCTGTGCAAACGGGGCAAATAAATGTGTTTGGCTCTGGTGCGTTGGAATAATCTGCCGAGCAGGAGCAGAACATTTTTGAGCGGGTCTGCAATTCTGCGTGAATTTCAAGTCCGATGACGGGTTCGTATTGAGTCATGGTGATACGTCCTTTGCGGGGGCTTTTGGTAATTGGTGATTAGTAATTGGTAATTTCCAATCTCTAATTTCTAATCTCCAATGACAGGGTTTTGCTTATGCCAGTCGGTGACTTGCTGATAGGCATGACCGACCTGAAATAACGTTTGTTCATCCAAATGCTTGCCGATGAGTTGCATTCCGACTGGCATGTTGTTTGAAAATCCAGCGGGTAGGGCAAGCGCGGGAACGCCTGCCGGGTTTGTGGCAACCACATAAATATCGGAGAGGTACATTTCCAGCGGGTTGTTGGTCTTTTCACCCAGTTTGAAGGCGGTGGTGGGGGAGGTTGGGGCGAGGAGAATATCAACAGAGGACAGCGCCAGTTCAAAGTCACGGCGCAGCAGTGTGCGCACTTTTTGGGCTTTTAGGTAGTACGCATCGTAATATCCCGCAGAGAGAGCGTACGCCCCAAGCATAATTCTGCGTTTGACTTCATCGCCAAATCCTTCATGGCGTGTTTGCAGGTAAATATCAATGACGTCTTTTGCGTTTTCTGAAGCCGAAAGACCGAAGCGCGTGCCATCGAAGCGGGCAAGGTTGGAACTGGCTTCGGCAAAGAGTAAGAGATAATAAACGGGCAGCGCATATTGTGTGTGGGGCAGGGAGACTTCTTGAATCTTCATGCCGAGTTTTTCGTAGGTGCGAATGGCTTGCTGAATGGCGTTTTCCACGCCCGCATCCATGCCCGATACAAAATATTCTTTGGGAATGCCAATGGTCATGCCTTTGACCGTCTTGTTTAAGTTTTGATTGTATTGCGGCACAGGGGAGTTGAATGTTGTGCTGTCTTGCGGGTCGTGACCGGCGATGGTTTCAAGAACGGTGGCGCAATCGTAAACGTCGCGAGTCATGGGACCAATGCAATCGAATGAAGAGACGAGCGAGATTAAGCCGTAACGCGAAACGCGCCCGTATGTCGGCTTGATGCCTGTGACGTTGCAAAAGCCTGCGGGCATACGCACTGATCCGCCCGTGTCTTCGCCGATGGAGAAGTTACAAAGCCCCGCCGCCATGGATGCCGCCGCGCCGCCGCTCGACCCGCCAGGGACGCGCTCCAAGTTCCAGGGATTGCGTGTTTTGAAGAGCGCCGAATTTTCGCAGGACGACCCCATGCCGAATTCGTCCATGTTTGTTTTTCCAATCAACACTGCGCCTGCATCGGCAAGTTTTTGGGTGACGGTGGCGTTATATTGTGGGACGTAGTTTTCTAAAATTTTTGAAGAGCAGGTGGTGCGCACACCGCGCGTGGAGATGGCATCTTTCATGGCGAAGGGAATGCCTGTCAGCGGGGTGAGGTCTTTGCCTTTGGCAATGCGCTCGTCGGCTTGCTTTGCCTGTTCCAGCGCCACGTCATCAGCAAGGGTGACATAGGATTGAATCTTCGGGTCAATTTCGTGGGCGCGTTGAAGTGTCGCCTGAGTCAGTTCAACGCTGGAGATTTGTTTGGTTGCGAGCATTTCAGATGCTTCGCGGAGGGTGAGGGTGTGTAGTTGCATGGGCGGGGGGGGATTGGTAATTGAAGATTGGAAATTAGTAATTGGGGATTGGCAATTGAATAAGGATGGTCGTAATTACCATTTACCAATTACCAATTACGATTCATCTCCGAGAACCGTCGGCACTTTTATATATCCGCGCTCAGATTGGGGCGCATTGTCGAGAAATTCCACGCGGCTCATGGAAGGTTCGGCAACATCTTCGCGCAGGACGTTTGTGTTGTTGGTGGTGTCTGATGCGGGCGGCACGTTTTCTGTATCCACTTCGTTGAGCATGTTGAAATAGTCAATGATGGAAGAGAATTGTCCGCTGAAGGTTTGTGCTTCTTCTTCCGAGATTCCAAGCCGCACCAGGTTGGCAACGTGCTTGACCATGTCGGTATCTATTTTGTTTGTCATAAAATCTCTTTGTGTCTGTTGTGTATGAGGTATGTGATGTGTTTGAAGTATCTGATGTGTATGAGGTATATAAAACCTCATACACATCAGATACTTCATAAACCTCAAGCAGACTACTCAAACTTAATATGCAACTCTTTCAACTGCTTCGGCTCAACGCCAGAAGGCGCATCTGCCATTACGTCGCGTCCCGCTTGATTCTTGGGGAAGGCGATCACTTCGCGGATGTTCGGTTCGTCTGCCAGGAGCATGACGAGGCGGTCAATGCCGGGCGCCATGCCGCCGTGCGGGGGAGCGCCATACTCGAAGGCTTCAAGCATGTGACCAAACTTGGCTTGAATTTCTTCATCGCTCATGCCAAGCATTTGGAACATCTTCATTTGAATGTCGCGGCGATGAATACGAATTGAACCCGAAGCCGTCTCATACCCGTTGCAGACCATATCGTACGCGTCAGAGGCAACTGCGCCAGGGTCGGTATCAAACTTGTTTAGGTCTTCCATCTTTGGCATGGTGAACGGATGATGTTCCGACTCCCATGCCTTGTTTTCTTCGTTGTATGCGAAGAACGGAAAGTCTACGATCCACGCGAAAGCCATCATGTCTTTGTCGGCAAGGTTGAGTTTATCGCGGAACCAGAGCCGAAGCCCGCCCAACACTTTGTTTGCAACTTTACGCTCGTCTGTGGCAAAGATGATGAGATCACCGATTCCTGCGCCAGTCTTGGATTTGAGCGCATCCACTTCTTCCGCTGTGACGAACTTGGACGCGCTGCCTTTCACGCCTTCGGTTGTGATTGCCAAAGTGGGCATGCCTTTCGCTCCAAATGATTTTGCCACTTCTGTCAGCGCGTCCACTTCCTTGCGAGACATATCTGCGCTGTGCGGGGCAACAATGCACTTAATCACGCCGCCACGCTCCGCGTCCAGTGTAGACCGAAAGACGCGGAATTCACTCTTGGCAAAAACATCCGAGACATCCATCAATTCCAAACCAAAGCGCAGGTCGGGCTTGTCTGATCCATATTTCTCCAACACTTCGTGATAAGAGAATTTGGGCCAGGGTGACGAAAATAATTTTTTATGCGGTGTGACCGCGGGCAGCATTTTTGTGAATAAATCTTCCACTAAAGCAAGTACGTCGTCACGATGGACGAAGGACATTTCGAGGTCGAGTTGGGTAAATTCTGGCTGGCGGTCTCCGCGCAGGTCTTCATCGCGGAAGCAGCGCGCAATTTGGAAGTATTTATCCATGCCAGCGACCATCAGCAATTGTTTTAATTGTTGCGGAGATTGCGGCAGGGCATAAAATTGACCAGGGTAAACGCGGGATGGCACAAGGTAGTCGCGCGCGCCTTCGGGCGTGGCTTTGAACATGATCGGCGTTTCGATTTCGATGAAGCCTTGCTCATCGAGATAGTCGCGCATGAACTTAATCACCTTGTGACGCAGAACCATGTTGCGCGTCATGCGCTCGCGGCGCAGGTCTAGGTAACGATATTTGAGGCGTGTATTTTCATCAGCGAGGTCATTATCACCGCTGACCATGAAGGGTGGTGTTTTTGAAGGATTTAATATTTTTATTTCGCGCGCAATGATTTCGATTTCGCCGGTTTCCATTTTAGGATTTGCCATGCCTTGCGGGCGTATTTGCACAATGCCTTCAATCTGTAAGACCCATTCCATTCGCACATTGGCGACAAGGTCGAGAGATTCTTTTGAAAGGTCTGGGTTAATGGTGACTTGTATCAGCCCCGAACGGTCACGCAGATCAAAAAAAGCCACCCCGCCGTGATCGCGGCGGCGGTGTACCCAGCCTGAAAGGGTGATCATTTGCCCCGCATGGCTGGCTCGTAATTCTCCACAAGTATGTGTTCTGTACATGGTGCGCCTCCAGTTTGGTTATGTTGTTGCGAGGGCGACCTCCCTAACACCGCCCGCCAAGGCAGGTGTGTTCTTGCTCGAAGCAAGCTCCGGTTTAGGTGGAGATTGCTTCGGATGGGAGAGCGCCATCCTCGCAATGACATGTGATATAGATAAAATAAATCGCCCTTCGCGTTTGCGTCGGGCGATTTGATTTGACTTATTTCTTTGTCAACCAGCGAGGCTTCGCCCAACAAGATGTGAAACATCGTTATTGTTATTATTATTGGCGAAGTGGAAGCAGTTGACTTTAAACATGGTGGCAACATTATAGCACAAACTATTTTATTTTGAAATTTTGCCAAACCAAATTAAAATACTCTTGCTTACCGATGATTGGCATGATACAATATTGCCCGCTCAATGATTGGGGACTCGTCTAATGGCAGGACGGCTGTCTCTGGAACAGTCAGTAGTGGTTCGAATCCATTGTCCCCAGCAAAAAATATATCGCCCTGATTTTTCAGGGCGATATATTTTTAATTTTAATAGTCAAAACAAAATAAAGAATGAACTACTCCACTGCATTTTGTTTGATGACCTGCTCATACCATTGCGCGCTGGATTTGAAGGTGCGTTTTTGAGTCTGATAATCTACATGAATTAAGCCGAAGCGCTTGGAATACCCAAACCCCCATTCAAAATTATCCATCAATGACCAGGCAAAATAACCCTTTACAGGAACACCCGCTTCAATTGCACGCTGTGTTTGCTGCAAGTGTCGTTGAATGTAAGACAAACGTGCTGGGTCATGCACTTCACCCTCAGCGCCCACCTGGTCTGGAAACGCGGCGCCGTTTTCTGTGATGTAGATGGCTGGAAAGTCATAGTCAAAATATAGGCGTCCCAGAGTTTTGTAAAGCCCTTCCGGGTACACTTCCCAATCCATTTCGGTGATTTCGTTACCGCGAATTGTTGTGCGTGGCGCATTTTCGGCTTCGCTTATTTTTTCAGAGCGGACAATTCCGCGCGTGTAATAATTGACGCCTAAAAAGTCTATGGGGGTTGAAATGATGGATAGGTCGCCGTCTTGAATAAACGTCATTTTATCTTCTGTTTCGTTTATCATGTCTTGTGGGTAGCCGCGCCCAACCAGCGGGTCAAGAAAAAAGCGGTTTATATATCCATCAGCCGAGGTTGTGGCAATTCTATCTGCTACACTGGGCGAGGCAGGTACTTGCGGTGTTAAATTTAGCGTAATGCCCACCTTTGCATTTGGGCAATTTTGACGCAGAATTGGCACAGCCTGCCCGTGCGCGAGCAGTAGGTGATGCGAAGCCGCCAGCGCTTCATGCAGGTCGGTGTGACCGGGGGCGTGATGCCCAATGTAATAACCAAGAAAAGCGCTGACCCAGGGTTCGTTGAGCGTGATCCAATTTTTAACTCTATCGCCTAATGCGCGGCTGACAAGGTCGGCATATTCCACAAAGGCATCTGCCGTCGTGCGTGAAACCCAGCCGCCTTCATCTTGTAAATTTTGCGGCAGGTCCCAGTGATACAGTGTGATGTATGGTTCAATTTCCAATTTGAGCAAACCGTCCACCAGCCTGCTGTAAAAATCAAGACCGGGTTCATTTGCAAGCCCGCGTCCGCCTGGTAAAACACGGGGCCACGCAACTGAAAAACGATAGGCTTGCAGTCCAAGTTTTTTTATTGCATTTAAATCTTCCTGCCAATGGTGGTAATGATCGCAGGCAATATCACCCGTGTCTCCATTTTGTATCTTGCCCGGCGTGTGGCTAAAGCGATCCCAGATACTCTCGCCCTTGCCATCTTGATTCCACGCCCCTTCAATTTGATAGGAGGCGGTTGCCGCTCCCCACACAAAGTCTTGCGGAAATTGAAATATTTTTTTATTCATTGATTTTCTCCAAACTGAAATTTTTGGCATGATCTGCGCGGTGGGTTAAGTTTAAAGGATTGTAATCACGCATTTTTAAAAACCCATCGGCGCAAGATGTTTAATTTGATTTGTGCAGGGCTGGAATTTGCCATGTTTCGCCCATGCTCATTCCTAAAGTTTCATAAATTTTCAAGGTCGCCGCAGAACGGTTGAGCGTGTAAAAATGAATGCCAGGCACATGCTGGTCGTACAAATCAAAGACCTGAGTTGTTGCCCAATGAATGCCAATTTTTTCAATCGCTTCATCGTTTTGTGCGCGCAGCACTGCGCGTAAAAGGCTGGCGGGAATGCGCGCGCCCAACGCCAGGTCTGCCATGCGCTTCATTCCCTGAAATGAAGTGACTGGCATAATCCCTGCCAGTATGGGAATGTTAATTCCCGCCAGTTGGCAGCGCTCGCAAAAATCATAATAATCGCGGTTATCAAAAAAAAGTTGGGTGCAAATATAGTCCGCGCCGGCGTCTACTTTTGCTTTTAAGTAATCCATTTCAAGCAGGCGGTTGGGCGTCTCTGGATGACCTTCGGGGAATCCTGCCACGCCGATGCCAAAATGTGGGAAATATTTTTTAATATAAAATACCAAATCTGACGCATGTTGAAACGCGCCTGACGCATAGGAAAAAGACAGGTCTCCCTTGGGCGGATCGCCGCGTAAGACCATTAAATTTTTAATCCCTGCATCGCTGTACTCTTGGAGCAGCGCATCAATTTCACTGCGACCTGTGCCTACCGATGTAATGTGAGCAGTCATGGTGAGCGGGGATTCTTTTTGCAGACGAATCACCAGTTTTTTGGTCAAGTTACGGGTCGAGCCTCCGGCGCCATAAGTTACACTGGCAAAGGAAGGGGCGATGGGCGACAATTCTTTAATCGTCTCGAATAAGGCGTATGAAGCCTCTTCAGTTCGTGGCGGAAAAAATTCAAAGCTAAAATGAACGCCAGGTTGTTTTAATATCTCAGAGATTTTCATTTTTTTATTTTCCATAATGTGGGATGAATGTCCCAGTATAGTGGGCTTTATTCTTTGCCGCAAGAGAAGTTTTGCTCAAAATATACGCTAGCATCTTGGTCTGGTTTTCTTGAAGAGAAAGCCGTATTTCCCGCTTAACCATTTTGTTGACAAAGAATATCGTGCTGGTTAGAATGACTTTGGTATCATTTGCATAAGAAAGACGTGTTGTGTGTTCCGTTTTGATTCGCAATACGCAATACGTTGCTCTCTGCAAGGCTTCAACTAACTGAAGCCTCCCAATTCCCAACCCTTTCCCTGGAGGAATCCCCATGAAAATTTTGATTTGCGACAAGACCGAGAAGGAATACATCGAGCAGATGCGCGCCGCAGGCTTGACTGTGGATGTGCGCGATGACATCACCCCCGAAGAACTGCCCAGCGTGCTGCCCGCCTACGACGGCATGGTTGTCCGCTCGCGCACCAAAGTCCGCAAGGATTTGATTGACGTTTGCCCCAACCTGAAAGTGATTGTGCGTGGCGGCGCGGGACTCGACACCATTGACCACGAATATGCCAAATCCAAAGGCATCACGGTGATGAATACCCCGCTGGCGAATTCCGCTTCGGTGGCTGAACTGGCGATCGGTTACATGCTGATGATGGCGCGTTCTCTTTATCAGGCGACGGCTACGGTCAAGGCTGAAAAATGGGAAAAGAAGGCTTTCAACGGCGACGAGATCGGCGGCAAGACTCT
>DYML01000010.1:18391-38846 GCA_020721605.1 Anaerolinea thermophila | reverse complement strand
CGCAATGAAAATCAACCTTGCCCTTGCCCAGATCAATACAAAATTAGGGGATGTGGAATCCAATCTTGCCAAGCACATGGAATATATTGAACGAGCCAAATCTAAACAAGCGGACTTGCTAGTCTTCCCCGAACTTTCGCTGACAGGCTACGTCTTGCAGGATTTGGTCGCTTCGGTGGCGCGCAAGCCGACAGAAGATGACCCCATCTTCAAGCCTTTGCTCCAAGCCAGCCGTGACCTTGATCTGGTCGTCGGCTTCGTAGATGAAGACTCCCGCCACCGCTTTTTCATCGCCTCTGCCTATCTTTCGGGCGGAAAAGTTCTCCACGTTCATCACAAGGTTTATTTGCCGACCTACGGCTTGTTTGACGAAGGGCGATTCTTCGCCTGGGGCGACTCAGTCCGCGCTTTTGATACCCGCTTCGGGCGCGTGGGCATGTTAATCTGCGAGGACTTCTGGCACGCCTCGCCGCCCTACCTGCTGTGGCTGGACGGCGCCGACATTATGCTCTTCTCTTCTGCTTCACCAGGGCGCGGATTGAACGACAACGAAAAACTCGAATCGGCACATTGGGTGGAGCGGGTCATCAAAGCCTATGCCAGCATGTTCACCTCGTTTGTGGCACACGCCAACCGCGTGGGCTACGAAGATGGTCTGCACTTTTGGGGCGGCGCGGCGCTCTTCGACCCCAACGGCGAAGAAGTGGTCGTTGGTCCCTACAACGAAGAAGCCCTGACTTTTGCCCAAATGGACTTGAATCAAATCCGCCGCACCCGCGCCCGCCTGCCGCTGCTGCGCGATGAACGGACTGCGCTTGTACAAAATGAATTATCGCGGATTTTAGACAGGTAGGTATTATGGCAACTCCAAACACACAAGCCATTATTGTCCCGCCGATTAACAAACGAACGCGGATTCCGCAGGCTGCGATTGACGATGTGATTAAGCAGATTGCGGAAAAATTCAAGCCGAACAAAATCATCCTGTTCGGATCGTACGCTTATGGAAAGCCAAAACGTGAAAGTGATGTTGATTTACTGGTGATCATGAAAACCGATCTCAGGGAAACTCAGCAGGAAATTCATATCCTTAAAAATATTCACTATCATTTTGGCGTGGATCTCCTTGTTAAAACTCCTGAATCTTTACAAAGAAGAATTGACCTTGGAGATGCGTTCCTAAAAGAAATTATGCAGAGAGGCAAGGTAGTCTATGAACGATCTGCTTGCTGAATGGGTTTCAAAAGCAGAGGGGGATTATCTCGTTGCGCAAAGAGAGATGCGCGCTCATGGGCGTGTAAATTATGATGCGATCTGTTTTCACTGCCAGCAACTGGTTGAGAAATACATGAAAGCATTTCTGTATAACAATAATATTGATTTTCCAAAGACTCATAACTTAATAGATTTGCTTGAATTATGTATCCCATTGGATTCTTCTTTTGAAATGCAAAGGGATTTATTGCTGGAATTGGATCGGTATGGCGTGCGTTATCGTTATCCAGGTGTGTCAGCAGAGAAAAACGACGCTAAATTTGCTTTAAACGGCGGAAAAACATTGCGATCATTTTTGCGTATGAAAATTGGCTTACATGACTAATTCAACCCTCTCCATCAACACTGACCTTGCCCGTGAAATTCTGACGGGATTTATCAAATCTGAAATTACGCGGGTGGGAATGTCCCGCGCGGTGATCGGGCTTTCGGGCGGGCTAGATTCGGCGCTGTCGTGCGCGCTGGCTGTTGAAGCGCTTGGCGCTGAAAACGTCCTCGCGGTGCGGATGCCGTACAAAGCCTCCAGCCAAAATTCACTCGACCACGCGCAATTGCTGATAGACCAACTCGGCATCCCAAACAAGACCATCGAAATCACCGATATGGTTGAGCCGCTTTTCAAACTTGATCCGCAAATCTCGAAGATGCGCATGGGCAATATCATGGCACGCGAGCGCATGATTATTTTGTACGACCAAAGCGAAGTCTTCAAGGGGCTGGTAGTTGGCACTAGCAACAAAACTGAAATTTTGCTGGGCTACAGCACCCTGTACGGCGATTCTGCCAGCGCCATGAATCCCATTGGCGATTTGTACAAAACGCAAATTCGTCAACTTTCGCGGGCGATGAACATCCCGTCCCCCATCATTGACAAAGCCCCATCCGCTGACTTGTGGGCGGGTCAGACCGACGAAGACGAATTGGGATTCACCTACGAGGAAGTGGATAAACTGCTCTATCTGCTCGTTGACCAGCGTTACTCGCCGCAGGAAGCGATGGAAGACGGCTTTAGCGAAAAATTTGTTCATGCCGTCGCTGCCCGCATCCGCCGCAATCAATTCAAGCGGATGCTGCCGCCCATTGCCAAAGTCAGCAACCGCACCATCGGCTATGACTTTTTATATCTACGCGATTGGGGAACCTGATACCCGCGCCAGAAAATCCATCTGATGCGCAAGGTAAACCAACTCGCCGCGTTCAATTTGAGCGCGGCGTTTTTTTAGCCATTGGGCAAATGCCGCCGCATCCAACTCCGCATGACCCGTCAGCGACTCTTCAAAAAAATGCAAAATGAAATGCAAAAAATATTTTTCATCTTCGACATACTTTCCGCTCACAGAATGCACCACCCAATCTGACGCGCCTGCCGCCAGCACATCCGCGCCTGCTTTTTGCAAATGAGAAAACAGATGCCGCCCGGCACGGCTGTCGCCGCCTGTTGTGCGCGAGTCCATTGTGGCATGATACAGCCGCTCAATTTGCTCATCCAATGCGGGGTCAATGGTTGGCTCCAGCGCAGTTAGACCGTCAAAGTTCACCGTTAGCCACGCCAAACGACGGGTCAGCCCAAGCAGACTGGGCATACTTTCGGGCATCGGCAGTAAATCCAAAAAGGCATGGGCGATTAATAAATCCGCAGGCTCTTTATTTTTTTGGATGAAATCGAAAACATCTGCCTGCTCCAGGTGGATGCGGACATCACGAGTCTGGTCGAAGACCCGCAGTTGATTTGCTTCGCCTTGCTCGACGCCCAAGCCTGATTCTGCCGCCCAGAGCGGAATCCACTCGCGCGCCATTTGAATATTCTGCGGCATTTCATCCACCAAAATATAGTCGGCTTTTGTTAGTGCGCCCCAGCGCACAAGCCGCGTGAGCATGGTTCCAATGCCTGCGCCCACTTCAATAATTTTCAGCGGGGCTTCAGGCAAATTGGCTTTTAATAAATCGAACACGTTTCGATTAAGGGCGCGGTCGTCCACGCTTTGTTTGGAGAGCAGATAATGAGGGAAGGAATATTCCATGATGCCTTTCTATAATTGGGTTGCAAAATCTCCCGATTTTGCCGTGTGAAAAAACTCTATTTTTTAAGTCCGCGCCCTGCAATCAACAGCCCCAATCCGCCAATTAATAAATCTCTGGCGCGCATGAGCAGGGTTACGCCAATGGCAGAAGCCGCCGAAATGCCAGAGATGCCCAACACAAAAACCTGGCTGGCTTCGAGCGCACCCAACCCGCCTGGCACGGGAACAAGGAACGCAAGCCAACCCGCAGCCCATGCCGCAATGGTTTGCCAAAAAGACAAGTCAATGCCGAGAAAGCGGATGATGAAGAAAAATTCCAGCACCATGCCCAGCGCCGCCAGGGCAGAAACCAAAATGGCAAACAGTAACGACATTAAGTGACGGCGGCAAAATGCGCCCGCCATGCGCTCCGATGCGGCAACGAAACGCACGAATTTATGGTTTGAAAATTTGCGCAGCGCCGCCGATACCGGGTATTTCCCATGAAATAAAAGAACGAGGTGAGCGGGGGGAAAGAGCAGCAAAAGGAGTAACCCGCCGAGGCTGGCAAACGAACTGTTTGCGCTTGCGGAGAAAACTCCCGCCTGAATCATCGCAGTCAGCCCGAAGCCCAGCAAAATAAAATTTGCCAAAAACTCCAACAGTTTATCCATCACCACCGTAGAGGTGGCGCGGGTGTACGTCATGCCATAGTTGCGCTGCAAATGCAAAATTTGCAGCGGCTCACCGCCAACTTGCGGACCGAGCGTAAAATAACTAACGCCAAAAACGGCAACACGCGCAGCCAGCAGGGGCAAAAAGGAAACACCTTTCTTTTCAGCGCGGACGATCAGCCACCAGCGCAAGGTGATGAGGGCGTAAATGAGGGCGTTTAGCCCAAGCAGGGTAAAGATTTGCCAAATTTGCAAGTTGCCCAGCATTGCCCAAATTTCCAAGAGCGGGGCGTTGCGCAGCGCAAAATAAAGCAGGGCTGCAAGCAAGGAGTAAACGGCGATGGGGCGCGCCCTTTGCCAAAAAGTCTTTTTCATAAAACGCTCACCCCGTTCCCCTGCGCTGGGTTTTGGATGAGCGATTTCATCTCAGCCAACACGGCTTGATGAAGGATTTGCGCATCCGTTGTGCCAAGTTTTTTGGGGTCAATGGGGTTGCCAATTTGCACGGTAACGGTGACGGGTTTGGCGTTCCACATGACCATTGCCAGCAGTTGCAGAGCGGCGGCGAGTTTCTCCCTTTCTGCCTGCGTCTTTTTAATTTTTAGCAGCGGGTGTTTTGCGGTTTTCTCCCAGATCACGTTTTGTACCAGCACGGGCAGCAAAACGGTCTCTGGCGCCATGCGAATGAAGACCCCCACGCTGTCGTTCCACAGAGACAGGGAATCTACTGCGCCGGAGTAAACACCTGGATCAGGTTCAATTTGACCGGCGGGGAAGGTGAGGGCTGCGCCGCCGCCGCGCAAATGTTCACTGACCTGGCGCACCAGTTTCAGGCGTGAGGCGTTTTCTGCGTGAACGAAGAACAAATGGCTGCTCAGGTTGAGCAGCGCCAGCAAAAAGGGGCGGTCTAGGGCGATTATTTTTAAAGCAGGGCGATTGAGGGCAGCAAAGAGCGCCAGGGTGTCTGTCATGCCGGGGTGGTTGGACAATGCCAAAAAGGGGGAAGCGGGCAGACGCTCCAAGCCAAAAACGCGCACATCGCGGACGTAATGGGCAAGAGCCAGCCGCGCCGCTTCTACCAGCCCGCACTCACCGACTGCCGAGTCAAATTCCAGCATTAATTTTGCAAAAGTCTGCGCGGGTTGGTAAAAAAGCCGCCGCAAAATATGCGCCAAAAGGCGTTGATCTTGCCAGCCAAAAGACGAGACCAGATCGTCGAGATTAATTTGTGTGAGGGTGCGCAGTCTGTCCAAATTTATTTTTGTGCCGTTGCCCACATATTGAGCATAAATTCAAAATAGCCAAACTTGGTCTTGGTCATTTCAAAGCCCGCCTGACCAAAATACCAGCCGAGGAGCGGCAGGGTGTAGGCGTAGGCGTGTTCGTGAATTTCTTCCGCGCTGACAAGGTTGATGTTTGCCATAAATTTGAGCAAGGCATCAGACCAGGCGGCGGGCGTGGTGAGAACCACCAAGCCGCCAGGTTTCAGCGTGCGATAGACCTCCTTGAAGAGCAGCGCCATCAACGCCGGGTCAAGATGTTCCACCACCGCAAGCAGGGTGATCGACTCAAAGTAGTCGTCTTGAAAGGGAAGACGGGGTTCCACTTCAAGGTCGAGTGTAAAACTTTCGATCTTGAGTTCGGATGCAGTCTTGGATGGAAGTGGAAGTTGGTCTATTGCAAATTTTTCAGAAAAGGAGGTGTGCGCCAAAAAATAGGGGTATGTGCCGCAGCCAATATCGAGGATGCGCCCGGCGCGTAATGTTGACGGAATCAGTTTGTTCGCCCGTTGTGCGCGCAAATCGGCAAGCAGGGGTTCGAGCAAGCCTTTTCCGCGAGTCATTTCTGTCATTGTTTTTATTCACTCCAAATCGTTATTTTTTGCGAATGCGCGGGACGCCGCTTGGGTCTCAAATTTAAGCGCGGTGAAAAATTATCCATGCCGCATACGCAGGTATTATTTTTGCATCTTGCATTCATCATATTCCAAAGGGGAAAAGTTTATTCGGGTTCCAGTGAAAAGTGCAGGGGATACCCCTCCAACCCTGCGGCAAAATGAGCCTTGTTAATTCGTTTTTGCGCTTCGGTTTTGGGCAGGGTTTGGACGTATGCCGCGCCGTTGAAATGCGCAGTGAGCATGGCTTCCTGGGCGGATGGCTGAGTGAGAATAAAGATCGAAGTCAGCACGTTTATCACAAAATCCATCGGGGTCACGTCATCGTTGTGGAGGATGATGCGGTAGAGCGGCTCCAGTTCAGTTTCGGTCTCTTCGACAAACTCAATTTCTGGCACGGTTTGCAGGGACTTCATAGCGGCATATTATAGCATCGTAAAAAAACAACCCGCCTGACATCAGGCGGGTTGTTTTTTTAGTGTCCACCGAGGTAGGCTTCGATTACGCTTGGGTCTTTTAGCAAGTCGTCTCCGCTGCCTTGCATCACAATCTTGCCGGTTTCCAGCACATAGGCGCGGTCTGCAATTGCCAGCGCCATTTGCGCATTTTGCTCAACCAACAGAATGCTTGTGCCTTGTTCATTGATGTCTTGAATGATGTCGAAGATTTGCTCCACCAACAACGGGGAAAGCCCCATGGAAGGCTCGTCCAACAAGAGCAGGGTGGGGTGCGCCATTAATCCGCGCCCAATTGCCAGCATTTGCTGCTCTCCACCAGAGAGCGTGCCGCCCAATTGGGTGCGGCGCTCGCGCAAGCGTGGAAAACGCGCAAAGACAGACTCCATATCGCGGCTGATCGTGGCGCGGTCAGAATGGGTGTAGGCGCCCATTTCCAGGTTTTCAGTGACGGTCATGCGCGAAAAAATCTTGCGTCCTTCCGGCACTTGAATAATACTCTTGCGAACAATATCCTGGGCGGGCATTTCATGAATTTGCTGCCCTTCAAATGCCACAGTTCCTTCACGCGGGCGGAGGATGCCAGAGATGGTGTTAAGTACGGTGGATTTTCCAGCGCCGTTTGCGCCAATGAGGGCTACAATTTCTCCCTTTTGAAGATTAAAACTGACGCCCTGAAGAGCATGAATAGCGCCGTAGAAAACCTGTAAATTATCAACTTTTAGCATCATAGCGTTGCTTCTTTCGTAATTGGTATTTTTTGGTCAGGCTGGTCACGTCGGGACCGAGGTAGGCTTCGATCACGCGCTGGTTGGACTGAATTGATTTAGGCTTGCCTTCGGCAATTTTGGTGCCGTAGTCCAGCACGGTGATCTGGTCGGAAATATCCATCACCACGCGCATATCGTGTTCAATGAGCAAAATGGTGATGCCCAATTCGTCTCGCAGGTCGCGGATGAAGTGGGTCATATTGCCGGTTTCTTGCGGGTTCATGCCTGCGGTGGGTTCGTCTAGCAAAAGCAGGCGTGGTTTGCTGGCAAGCGCGCGCGCAATTTCGAGGCGGCGTTGGGCGCCATAAGGCAGGTTACGCGCCAGGTTGTCTCCAAGTCCTTCCAGCCCAACGAATTTCAGCAAGCGGCGCCCTTCTTCGATGGATTGTTTTTCTTCGTCTCGCTCGCGGCGGGTGGAGAGTACCGCGTCTACCCAGCCTGCTTTAAAGCGGGGATATTGCCCAACCATGATGTTTTCAATGGCGGTCATTTCTCCAAACAGACGGATGTTTTGATAGGTGCGGGCAATGCCCATGCCCGCCACAACATAGGTGGGTTGTCCTTGAATGGGCATTCCGTAAAATTCAATTTGACCCTGTTCGGGGGTGTAATAACCAGAGATGCAGTTAAAAAGGGTGGTCTTTCCTGCTCCGTTGGGTCCAATAATGCTGGCGATGACGTTTTCTGGAACTACCACATCTACCGCATTAACAGCGGTTAAACCGCCAAAG
Organism: Anaerolinea thermophila; assembly: GCA_020721605.1. Lineage (GTDB taxonomy): Bacteria > Chloroflexota > Anaerolineae > Anaerolineales > Villigracilaceae > Villigracilis. Next base: position 31,047 of record DYML01000010.1, on the reverse strand, counting down.
ATTTTTGAGACTTGTTTGGTTTCAATACAGGTGGGCATGGCTATTCTTCCTTGTGCAATGGAGTTTGAGCCGCAGGTTTTTCCAGCTTGGGTCGTTTGGCTGGTAGAAAACCTTCGGGTCTCATTTTCATCATCACAATCAAAAGTACGCCAAAAATTAATAGGCGGTAACTTTCGGTTTCACGCAAAATTTCGGGCAATCCTTTAAGTGCAAAGGCGCCCAGAAAAATACCGGGGATGTTGCCAATGCCGCCCACAATGACCAGAGAGATGACGTTGATTGAGACCATCAGCGCATGGTCGTCTGGTCCTGTGAATTGGTTGCGCGAGGCAAACAGCGCGCCCGCAAGCCCTGCCACCGCCGCGCTGAGTGAGAGCGCCAGCAGTTTGGAGGCAAAGGCGTTAATGCCTGTGGCGCGGGCGACTGTCTCGTCCAAGTTGATTGCGTACCATGCTTTGCCTGTGCGCGAGTTCTGCAAACGGTTGGTGAAGAAGGTGACCATTAATACGGCGAGCATGATCAGATACATAAAGTCTATATCAGAGATGAAAGGGGTTCCCAAAATGGTGGGTCCGGCAATGTCGCGCACGCCGCGCGGACCTGCCGTGTAGGGGGTCATCAAGTCGCTTTTGAGCAAAATGCGGATGATTTCGGCAAAGCCGAGGGTGACGATGGCAAGGTAATCACCGCGCAAGTTGAGGATGGGCAGCCCAATTAATAAACCAGAAATGCCAGCAACCAGCACGCCCAGACCAAGCGCAAGCCAGAAGTTCATTGCCACATGATGCGGTTCTGGCGCAGTCAGCAGGGCAAAAGTGTAAGCGCCGACCGCAAAGAAAGCAACATAGCCAATGACCAATTGTCCCGCCCAGCCCGTGATGATATTTAGCCCCAAGCCGAGGATGATGTAAATTCCCACTGTGCCGAAGACGTAGTTCCAGTAACTGCCCCAAACGCGGGGGAGGAGGATGAGAATGACGGCGAAAACCAGCAGCAAGGCATAACGGGTGTATTTACTTTGCATCAGGCTGGTTATGCGCGGTGAGCGGATGATTGCCGAAACAGAATTTGTTGCCGCGCGTGCGCCAAATTTTATTCCGCTGTTGCTGCGCAGGAAGTAAGACAAAACAGCCCCTGCCAGCGCGGAAAGGGTCAGCAGGGCAAACATCATCAGGCTGCCTGTCAGCGGTTCGCGCTCAAAGAGAAACATCTTAATTGATTCGGGTGAAACAGAGGGCAGGTAAGTGCGCGGGTCTATTTTATTGGCGTTCAACCCGCCAAAGAGAAAACCAATCAAGGCAGCCAGTAACCCGCTGAACGCACCGGCAGAGACGCCCGCAGTGAGTGCGCGCGCCCAGGTATCTTCTTCGATCAGCGGGCGCTGGGCGGCGGTTGTTCCTGCCCATATACCCATTAAAGCCATAAACAGGGTAAAGAAAGAAAGCAAAGGCATACCGTTGTTAGGCACCGAAACGCCAAAGAGTTTGCCCACCAAACCTGCGCCGCTGACTGTGAATCCAATCAGAAACATGAGGACAATGACAATTCCAAAAACGACTCCGGTGCGGAGTCCTTTATCCACAGCCGTTTTCATAGTTTTTCCTCGGAGAGTTTTTCGCCCAAAATGCCCGATGGACGGACAATGAGAACCAGCACCAGAATGGAGAAGGCGATGACATCTTTAAGTTGGAAGTCAATGCCGAGGGCGGCGGGACCAATGGCTTCGATCACACCCAGTAACATGCCGCCCAGCATGGCGCCGGGGATGTTGCCAATGCCGCCCATGACAGCGGCGGTAAATGCTTTAATGCCTGGCAGGAAGCCCGTGTAGTGATTGACCAGCCCCATGTGAATGCCCCACATAACACCTGCCGCGCCAGCCAACGCCCCGCTGATAATGAAGGTCTTGCTGATGACACTGTCTACATCCACACCCATGAGAGATGCGGTATTTTTGTCTGAAGCAACTGCGCGCATGGCGCGCCCCAGTTTGGTTCGTTGAACAAGGATGTAAAGCGCAATCATCAAAACGGCAGAAAGAATCAACGAGAAGATGCCTGTGTACGAAATTAAGACTGGGCTGCCGCTGACCATGACAGTCCAACCTGCGCCGCGATCAAGCAATTCTGGGTTGACTACATTTTTGCGCTGCGGACCAAACAAAAGCATTGCCAGGTTTTGCAAAAAGATGGATGCGCCAATGGCGGTGATGAGCAAAATTAGGCGCGGCGCTTTTCGCAGGGGGCGGTAGGCAATCTTTTCGAGAAAGTAACCGGCAGTTGCCGAAACAGAAATACCCACCGCAAAAGCCAGAATGATGGAAAAAATTGGATGAGCGTCCAAAAAATTCAAGTCGGGAATGGCGGGCGTGGGTGCGGGAATAAAGCGCAAAACCTCAAAGGTAAAAAAGCCGCCAAACGCCCCCAACATCATCACCTCGCCATGGGCAAAGTTAATCATAAACATAATGCCATATACAAGGGTATAGCCAATGGCGATGAGCGCATACATGCCGCCCAGGATTAAGCCGGAAAGCGCAAAACGCACCCAAGTGTCGGCGCCGAACTGTTGCTCTACAATCAGCGCGGTATAAAGCCGCCACAAGAGAAACAAGCCAGCCAATATTCCAGCAGAGGGGCGGAGATACTGGTCGAGGCGTAGTTTGCCCGGAGCAGATGGTGAAGTTGGTTTGTTCATAAAATAATAACGCCTTTTTATAAATTGAGGGGATTACCACAACAATTGTCGTGGCAATCCCCAAAAGAACCCCTCGCTCCCCAACCCTTCTCTCAAAGGAGAGGGACTAGGGCAGGGGCGCAAAACTTAATTTACTCGGCAGCAACCCAGTTGCCGTCCTTGATGATGTAGAACACGGGACCAGAGGCATTGCACTCGCCAGTTTCCTGGCAGGTGATGACGCCCGCAATGCCCTGATAATCTTTCATCATGCGAACCGCCTCAACCAAAGCGCCGCGCGGGATGTAGAGGGTGTCGCCTTGGACAATGGCAACGCTGTTGATGGCTTGAATCAAAGCGCCAACTGCGTCGTAGGAGTTCCAAGTGTAGGCAGAGAGTACGCCTGCTTCGGTGCCGTAGGCAGCCAGGTAGGCTGCGTTGAACTTGACGATGGAGTCAGTTCCGGGGGGAACGAGGGTGGCGGCGTACACGCCTTCGCCATTGTCGCCAACCTTGGAAAGGAAGTCCTTGCCGTAAATGCCATCGCCGCCGAAGAAGGTCACGCCGGTGAGTCCAGCCTGAGCCATTTGATTGACGATCACGGCGGCTTCAGCGTTGTATCCGCCAAAGTAAAGGGCTTCGGGTTTCTTGGCAGCCACAGCCGCGAGCGGGGCGCTGTAGTCTGATTCACCGGGGGTGACGGCTTCAAAAGCCACGGATTCGCCGCCGAGACCGACAAAGGTTTCTTCGACGACTTTGGCAAGTCCCTGACCGTAGTCGGTGCCGTCGTGCATGAACGCCAATTTCTTGACGCCGAGGGTTTCAAACAGGTACTTGGCAGCGCCCTTGCCCTGTTCGGTGTCGGTGAAGGCGTTGCGGTTGAAGACTGCGGAGCCTTTGGTGGTTAGGTCGGGGTTGGTCGCGGAGGGCGACATCATGGGAACGCCAGCCTGTTCGTAAATGGGCATGGCAGCGGCAGTTGCGCCTGAGAAGGCATGTCCAGCCATGGCAACAAAGGTCGGATCTGAGACCAGTTTGTTCGCCACAGCCGCGCCGCCTTCAGCGCCGCCGCCGTCATCTTCGATAGCCATTTCAACTTTAAAGCCTTGAACGTCACCAAAGTCGGCGACAGCCAATTTCATGGCGCTGGACATATCCACACCGAACTGGGAGTAATCGCCAGTCATCGGTCCAGAGTAGCCAACTTTGACGGTCTGGTCTTTGGCGATGACCGCACAGCCAAATTCGGCGGCGCAGGCTTCGGGTTCGCCAGCAGGTTCCTCAGCGGGGGCTTCGGTCGCGGCGGGGGCTTCCACAGCGGGAGCCTCTGCGGCGGGAACTTCAGTCGCCGCAGGCGCGGCGGGGGCGCAAGCCGCCAGCGTGAGCGCGGCGACAAGCAGAACAAATAGTGCGATTCGTTTCATTTTCTCTTTCTCCTTCAAAAGTTTTGTTCCGTTAATAAGCGGCGGTTTCACATTCAGATCCAATGGAAGATGCGCTTATGTTACGGCTTGACGAGTTTCAGGGAAGTGCAAGTGGCGCTTCTCTGTGACTACACGTTGGATGCGGTTAATACTTTCCCACACATCCTGAAAAGATGTGTACATGGGCGTTAACCCCAATCGGATGTTATCCGGTTCGCGGAAATCGGGGATGACGTTCATCTCTTCGATTAATGCGCGGTTGATGCGATACCCGTCGGGGTGGCGGATGCTGACATGCGAGCCGCGCTGCTCCACCTCACGCGGGGTTCCCAGGCTAAAGCCCATCGGAGCCAGAATCGCGTCAAACAGGTCAATCATGTACGAGGTCAGCAGGATGGATTTTTTGCGCAAACGATCCATGCCGACTTCCAGCAAAATATCAACGCCCTGCTCCATTGCCAGCATGGAAACCAGCGGCGGCGTGCCGCACAGGAAGCGTTGAATGCCTGCGGCGGGTTGATATTCCAGTTCAAAACTAAACGGCGCGCGCTCGCCAAACCAGCCCCAAATTGGGGAAAGCGCTTCGTTCTGCAAATCACGGCGGACGTATAAAAACGCGGGGGCGCCGGGTCCGCCATTCAGATATTTGTAGGTACAGCCCGTGGCAAAATCTGCGCCCCAGGCGTCTAACTCCACAGGAACTGCGCCGACGGCGTGGCTCAAATCCCAAAGAACGAGCGCGCCTTTTTGATGGGCGTACTCGGTGATGGTTTTGGCATCATACATGTAACCGCTTTTGAATACGACGTGGGATAACGTAACCAGCGCGGTGTCTTCATCTATCGCGTCTAGCACAGCCTGGGTGCTGATTCGCAACCCGTCGGCTGGTTCCAGCAATTGAATTTGGCGCTTCCCGCCGAGGACGTGGACGCAGCCTTGCAGCATGTACAAGTCAGACGGAAAGTTCAGCGTGTCGGTGATGATTTTTTTGCGGTCAGGTCGAAGCATGAGCGCGGACATTGCCAATTTATACAGGTTGATGGTGGTCGAGTCGCTGACTGCCACCTGCCCCTCAGCCGCTCCAACCAGTTTGGCAATCTTTTCGCCCACCACAATGGGAGCCTGATACCAATTGATTCCCCACGAACGAATTAATTGCGTGCCCCATTCTTCCTGCACAATTTGATCAACACGATTAACCGTGCGCAAGGGAAGTTTCCCCAGCGAATTGCCGTCCATGTAGATCATGCTGGGGTCAGCGGAGAAAAATTGATCGCGATAGCCGGCAAGTTCGTCGGCTTCGTCCAGCTTACGGGCATAGTCACGGGAAATATCAACAGTCATTAATAAATACACCTTTTCTTAATAGGGGGAATTAATCGGCATAGTGCGAGTAGCGACCTTCAGCCAGCCGCTGCTTGCCTTCTTCCAACAAGTCTTCAGGAATGACTTTGAAGGTCTCGCCCAAATTACGGTCTTGCGGCTCACGGGGGGCTTCGCCGTTGGCGAGGAAAGTCAGCGATTCAGCCATCAACTCGCCAGAAAGGGTTGCAATGCGGGCGTTAATGCTTTCATAAGTGTCGTGATGATAAACAGGAAGTTGGCGTTTTACAATAATATCGCCCGTGTCAATGCCGGGGTCAATAAAGTGAGCGGTGGCTCCCTGGGGGAAGTCTTTATACAGCGCCCAGCCCACCGAGGCAGACCCGCGCAACAAAGGCAGCAGCCCAGGGTGGGCATTGACCGTAGCGCGGCGCGGCGTTTCCAAAATAGGCGGCTTGATAATGCGTGTGCCGCCCAGCGCCAGCACGTCGGGCTTTTCGGCTGCCAGTAATTCCCTGCAAGTGTTGTCGTTGTGATTCGCAACACAATAAACAGGAATTTTCTTCCCGGCAATGAGTTGAGTCAAACGCGGCGGCACAGGCTGCCCCGCCATCCGCGCCAGAAATTTTTCGCGCTCTGCATCACCGACTTCTGAGACTTCCTGAATAATCAGGCTGGGAATCAAATTTCGCTCCAACAAAATGCGGAGCATTTCCCGTCCGTATGGATGTTCTTCAAGTACTAAAAAAGCAAAGTGAAGCGGCATAAAAAAAATTACCTCATTACAGGCAGAGTAAACGTGTCCATGCAAAACATGTCAGGAACGGAGTCGAAACGCTTTGCGCCCCGACTTTTGAGCAAAATCAGGAGATTTTGCAATCCACGCTGACAACCTTTGCTTGCACACGAGTAAACCATCAGCAAGCCTAATTAGGAATATGACGATAAAATACCGTCAAGCGTGACGATATTGAAGGGTTGCCCTAAAAGAATCTTTTACGGGATGGATGGTGCGACATTATAAAGGATTTTAGAGTATTTGCTAATGTCTGCTTAAATATCAGAACCTGCGGTGTTTACCCCCCCCAAAAAATACTGCGCTCATTTTTTGCCCGCCCAGAGATAAATAAAAGTACGATTGGCATTCCCAATATGAATGCGCCGAGTACATCAACAGAAAAGCCCGTCCTTGTGAAAGACGGGCTTAATGAGGCAGGCGCAACGTGCGCTAGACCATAACGGGCATTTGCTTTTTTGCCTCTTCAAATCCGAGGCGCAGCGCCTCATAATTTTTGGGCAACAGGTGTTGGTGCCGAGTTGGCAGATGCGCCTTAAGCGCTGCCTCTAATCCTTCTACGGTAATTTCGGGCAGAGATGCCAGCAAAGCGCCCACTGTAACCATGGTGGTTAATTTTTTATCGCCCACTTGTTCGGCAATTTCATTGGCAGGGATAAAAATGGTTTGAATGTCTTGACGCTTTGCGCGGCGGTCTACCATAGATTGATTGACAATCAACGCCGCGCCAACCTGCATGAGCGGCTCATATTTATCGTATGACGGCAGGTTCATGGCGATCACCAACGGGGGATGTTTGACAAACGGCGAGCCGATTTCGTGGTCTGCTATGACAACCGTACAGTTGGCTGTGCCGCCGCGCATTTCAGGACCGTAGGATGGAATCCATGTCACTTGATAGCCTAAATCCATCGCCGCATAGGCAATAACCTGCCCTGCAAATAGCACGCCTTGTCCGCCAAAACCTGAGATGATGATTTCTTTTTGCATGTAAACTCCTGTTTAACATGGAACGTTCCATGCTAAACCTTGATTTGTTTGACCGCTTCGCTAATTTTGCAATCCACCAGCGGATATGCGGGAACCATGTGTTCTTCAACAAACTTCAAGGCGGCAACGGGCGTCATGCCCCAGTTGGTTGGGCAGGAAGAGAGCAGTTCCACCATAGAGAAGCCCAGCCCGCGCACCTGAATTTCAAACGCCATGCGGATTGCCTTTTTTGCCAGGCGAATATTTTTGGGGTCGTGCAGGGAGCGGCGCACGCAATACCCAACACCGTCGAGGGTGGCGAGCATTTCTGCCATGCGAATGGGGTAGCCTTGCGTTTCTACGTCACGCCCGTTTGCCGAGGAGGTGGTCTTCATGCCTGCCATAGTGGTCGGCGCCATCTGCCCGCCGGTCATGCCGAAGTTGGCATTGTTGATAAAAATGACGGTGATATTCTCGCCACGCGCGGCAGCGTGGACAATTTCGCCCATGCCAATGGAAGCCAAATCGCCATCGCCTTGATAGGTAAAAATAACACGGTCGGGCAATACGCGCTTGATGCCGGTTGCCATTGCGGGTGCGCGCCCGTGCGGGGCTTCAACAAAATCGGTGTCAAAATAATTGTAGGCAAACACCGAGCAGCCAACAGGGGCAACGCCAATTGTCTTTTCAATGACCCCCATCTCTTCCAACACTTCCGCAACCAAACGATGCGCCACACCGTGCGTACAGCCAGGGCAGTAATGTGTGGGGGTGTCGGTAAAGCCCAGCGGTCTTTCGTAAACCAAATTTTCAGTTACCATATTTTCCTCTTCCATGTCATTGCTTCGGGCGAAAGACAAGTGCGCCCTCGCAACGACATTAGACAATACTCGCCATCCGTTCCAGCCAGGCATCGCGCGGGTGAATATCCATGCTCAATTTGGTCTTTGCCATGCGGCGAATCTCGCCCAAAATTTCATCTGGGAAGGGAACCATGCCGCCCAGCCGCCCATAAAATTCCACAGGAACGCGCCCTCGCACTGCCAGGCGGACATCTTCCAACATTTGACCGGCGTTCATCTCTGTCACCAAAAAGGACCCTGCCCGCGCTGTGAGTTGATCAATCACCTCATACGGGAACGGGCTGACGGTGATCGGGCGCAGCAAGCCGACCTTAATTCCCTCGGCGCGCGCTTCACGCACGGCAGATAACGCCACACGTCCTGCCGTGCCAAAGCCCACAATTACAATATCCGCATCATCGAGAAAGTATTCCTTGTAACGAACTTCATTTGCCTGAATGGTCTTCCAGCGATTAAGCAAGCGCAGATTCATAATTTCTTCATCCACTGGTTCAATGTAAATGGAGGAAAGGATTCGGCGCTCGCGTTTGCCCATTTTGCCGTTGGTTGCCCAGTCCCAATCTGTGCGCTGCATGGGTCTCATTGCTGGCATTTCCACTGGTTCCATCATCTGCCCAATGCTGCCATCCAAAATAACCATGCAAATGGCGCGGTATTTTTCGGCAAGGTCAAAGGAAAGCATCATTAAGTCAATTGCTTCCTGTACCGAGGCGGGCGCCAGCACAATCGGCTGATAGTCGCCGTGCCCGCCGCCGTGAACTGCCTGGTTGTAATCTGCCTGAGCGGGGGCAATGTTGCCCAAGCCAGGTCCGCCGCGCATCACGTTGACCAGCACGGCGGGAACTTCTGTTCCCGCGATATAGGAAATGCCTTCCATCATTAAACTGATGCCAGGGCTGGAAGAGGTGGACATGACGCGCACGCCCGCGCACGCTGCGCCATACACCATATTGATTGCACCCAGTTCAGATTCTGCCTGCACGAAGGCGCGCCCCAATTCGGGCATACGGCGTGAGAGGTATTCTAAAATTTCGGTTTGAGGGGTGATCGGGTAGCCAAAGTAAGCATCCAACCCCGCGCGAACGGCGGCTTCGGCAATGGCTTCGTTCCCTTTCCATAATTCTTTGGGCATTTTATCTCCGTGAGGAATAAGGTTTATGAGGGGGTGACGGATATGAGGGGTATAAGGTTTTATGCCTCAATCGGCATCACCACAACCTTTGTCTTTTCACGATAGACCGTGATTGCAGCATCGGGGCAAACCAGCGCACAAATAGCACACCCCGTGCAACCGTCCTTGAACGTGTGCGCGGGGTGGTAGCCCTTGTGAGTAAGATGTGACATGTCCAGTTCTATAACTCCCTGTGGACAAGCGCTAATGCAAAGTTCGCATCCTTTACAGTAGTCATCGCTGACTTCGATCCAACCTTTAACAGGCATTGAGTCTCCTTTTTGTGCAAGAAGTCGGACGTTATTTGACGGGTACACCGTTTCCTTGATTATGTCGTTTTCGGAGGGCGGCGGGTAGTGCCATGCGTCATAAAGCGAGGTGTACGAATATCATCAATGGCAGGCATAAAAATAAGCCGGGTTGGGTTCTTCGTTGGCTGTCAAAAGTTAGAAGGCTTTTGACTCCAGAGAGCCAAATCAAAGACGGGGCCATCTTTGCAGATCATCTTCCATTTGTGATGGATGATGATGGAACAGATGCCGCACTCGGCAATGGATCCGCAGGGCATGGGCGCGCGTACCAAAACCTGCGCCTGAGGCTGGTTGCCCACCCCAAGCATTTCCCCAATCTGATTCAGGTTCTCGCGCGCCACATCGAAGGCGGCATAATCAGCCCATTGATAAATATCTTTCAATGCCAGCAAGGGTTGAACTTCCACCGCTTCGGGCAGATCATGCGCGGCTATGTCGCTGACCAGAACCAATTCCGCGCCTTGCCTGAGAGCGATGGGAATTAATCCGCGCAAGCGTTCAGGTGATTCGTCGAAGGCGATGAGCGCTACTTTGCGGGCGGCGGCTGGGATTGCGAATCCATGCCCAAGCGGACCACGCAAGTTAAGTTGCGTGCCTGGAAGCCACGAAAGCGGCAGGTAGGGCGCGGCGCGGAATCCATTCGGGGCAGAGTCGCTGAAGAAAACAGGAACAGCAAGCGGGTCGCCAGAGGAAGGGGCATGGGCGAGGAGATATTGTCCGGGCGCGGGGATCCACTGCGGGGGGCAGACCAGCCTCATCCGCGAGTCCAAAAAAATTTCTGCAACCTGTCCTTGTCCATTTTTCATGCGAGAAATATTAACACGCATTAGGGGCGGATGCAAGCGGGTTATAATGATGAAAACTTTGTCTGGTGACAGTCACTTTTGAAAATTATGTTTCGGAGGAAACCATGAATATTTCAACTTTACTGCAAGGAGTTGCGTCCTTTGCATGGATTGGGTTTATCGGCGTATTGGTAATGATTTTTATACGAACCAGCCGAAACCAACCTGTGAAAGGGTTGTCTTCGCTGGTGGTTGTTTTTCTATTAGTTGCAATTTTGATGACCACCGTAGGCGCGGGTTTGGTGTTTTTGCAAGCCAATGAATACGGCGTGGTGATTTCGGCGTTCGCCCCACAGGGCTATCGCACGCAGGCGTTGGGACCAGGCTTGCATTGGATCGTCCCGTTCGTGGAGAGTGTGGAAAAATATTCGGTGGCGCAGCAAACGTACACGATGGCTTCGACCACCAACGAAGGCACAGTACAGGGCGATGATTCGATTCAGGCGCGCACCAAAGACGGACAGCAGGTTTTTATTGACGCTTCGGTCATTTACAAAGCAGACCCCACGCAGATCATTCAACTACATATTAACTGGCAAAACCGCTACGAAGAAATGGTGGTGCGCCCTGTGGCGCGCGCGGCAATCCGCAATGCAGTTTCGCAATTTGGGGTCGAGGAATTAGTCAGCACGAAACGCGGTGAGTTGGAATTGGCGATTCGCACCGAGATTGAAACAAAACTGAAGGCGAATAACGTCATCATGTCCGACTTCCTGATGCGCAACATCCGCTTTAGCGATGAGTATGCGGCGGCAGTGGAACAAAAGCAGGTTGCCGAACAGCAGGCGCAGCAAGCCAAGTTTGTGGTGGAGTCGAAGAAGCAGGAAGCCGAGCAGGCGCGTCAGACCGCGCAAGGTCAAGCAGATGCGGCAGTAATCGCTTCTAAGGGCGCGGCTGAGGCGCGTTTGATTCAAGCCAAAGCCGAAGCCGAAGCCAATCAGTTGCTTTCGCAGTCGCTCACTCCCACGTTGTTGCAATATCAATATATTTTGAAACTGGCTCCCGGCGTACAGACGATGTTTATCCCCAGCGACAATCAGTTCATTTTGCCGCTGCCCGAAACGACAATGCCGTAGTCATTTAAAGTGACAGTCACCTTAAGGTGACTGTCACTTGGAGTTTATCGTATGCCCATTCCACAATCAGGAAAAGAAGTGAGATTGACCACGCTGGCGGCGTGCGCTGGCTGAGCAGGAAAATTAGGCGCGGATGCGCTGGCGCAGGTTCTGCGCCCACTTCAAAATATATTTAATCCCGCCCTGTACCCCGATTTGCTGGTGGGAATTTCTGACCCCGATGACGCGGCGGTCTGGCGTTTAAGCGAAGACAAGGCGATTGTCGTCACCACTGATTTTTTCACGCCAGTGGTGGATACGCCCTACGAGTACGGCGCGGTGGCGGCGGCGAACAGCCTTTCGGATGTGTACGCCATGAGCGGACAGCCATTTTTGGCGTTGAACATCGCCGCCCTGCCCGACAACCTGCCCGATGAAGTTTCAACCGAAATTCTACGCGGCGGCGCGGAAAAGGCGCGCGAGGCGGGCGTGGTGATTGCGGGCGGTCACACGGTCAAAGACAAAGAGCCAAAATATGGCTTGGTCGTGATCGGCTTTGTAGACCCGCGCAAGATGATGAACAAAGGCGGGCTGAAAACGGGAGACGCGCTCGTGCTGACCAAACCCATCGGCAGCGGCGTGACGACCACCGCGCTCAAACAGGCGAAGGCAGAGGACAAGCATGTTCAGGAAGTCATCGAGTGGATGTCAAAACTGAACAAGACTGCGGGAGAAGTAGCAGGCGAGTTTGAACTGCGCGGCGGGACAGACATCACCGGCTTTGGGCTGCTCGGTCACGCGATGGAGATGGCAGACGCCTCGCGCGTTTCGCTGCACTTCGAGTTCGGTTCCATCCCCCTGTTGAGCGGGGCAATGAGCTACGCCGAAAGGGGACTCTTCCCCGGCGGCGCGTTCGATAATATGGCGCACCTCGAACACCATGTGATCTTTACCCAGGATTTGGGCGAACCGCGCCAAATGCTACTCTTCGACCCGCAAACCAGCGGCGGCTTGCTGTTGGGCGTTCCGCGCGAAAAACTATCCGACTTGCAAAAACGCGCACAGGAATTAAATCAGCCGCTTTGGGTGGTGGGCGAAATCCGCGAGGGAAGCGGAATCGAGGTTCACCCGTAATGTTTCATATCAGCGTGGTGGAACTGGCTTTCACCTGCGGCGTGATTCTGCTGTTCCTTGTCGCCCCTGTCTTGTGGAAAAGGTTTTAC
>DYML01000010.1:17143-18291 GCA_020721605.1 Anaerolinea thermophila | reverse complement strand
GAGAACCCAAACCAATTCCTTTCCGTCATCCAAATTGGAATTACAACCATAGACTTGTTGATTGGCGCATTGACAGCCGCCACCCTCGGCGTGTGGATTGCCATGGAATTGGAGAGATTCCCCGCACTGGCAGAATACAGCGAAATTATCAGCATTTTGATCGGCGTACTGCCAGTGACCTACCTATCACTGGTATTGGGTGAACTTGTCCCCAAGCGTCTGGCGCTGCGCGACCCAGAAGGCGTTTCTTCTGCGGTGGCAGGTTCCATGCTGTTCTTTTCCAAAATATTTTCACCATTCGTAAAACTACTCAGTTTTTCCACCGAAGCCATTTTGAAACTGATGGGCGTGACCGCCAACGAAGAACCGCCCGTCACCGAAGAAGAACTTCACCTTTTGATAGATCAAGGGACACAAGCGGGAGTTTTTCAGGAAGCGGAACAGGACATGGTGGAGGGAATATTCAGCCTCGGCGATTCGCGCGTGTACTCGCTGATGACCCCGCGCACCGAATTGGTCTGGCTGGACATCACCGATACCATCGAAGAGATCAGAGAAAAAATTGCGGAATGTCCCTATTCACGATTTCCCGTCAGACAAGATTCGCTGGAAACCATCCTCGGCATTGTCAAATCGCGCGACCTGTTGGTCGAAAGTTTGTCGGGCAAAGAGATAGACCTGAAAGCCCTGCTCAAACCCGCGTTTTTCATTCCCGAAACCATGTTCGCCTCGCGCGCACTGGAATTATTCAAAGAAAAAAGCACGGAACTTCTGCTCGTGGTGGACGAGTTTGGCGGCTTGCAGGGACTTCTCACCATCAACGATATTTTGGAAGAAATTGTCGGCGCGATGGAATTTGAAGAACCGCAGGCAACTCAACGACAGGACGGCTCGTGGCTGCTGGATGGCATGTTGGAAGTGGATGAGTTCAAAGAACTCTTTGACTTCCAGACGCTTCCGCATGAAGATGAATATGAAACCTTGAGCGGCTTTATGATGACCTCGCTCGGACGTGTGCCAAATTCTACCGACAACTTCGAGTGGAACGGCTTCCGCTTTGAGGTGATGGACATGGACGGGCGCCGCGTAGATAAGGTACTGGTCACCACCTTGCCGAAGCCGCAGTAACGAACTGGACTCAACGTCTC
>DYML01000010.1:0-17043 GCA_020721605.1 Anaerolinea thermophila | reverse complement strand
GAGTACGCGCCCGCCCGCGCGCTGCGACATCAGTATGCGAAAACAAATATGGTAGTCGTAGAGGGAACGTAGCCTATAAATAGACCTCCGAAGTTTGAAAAATCTCGGAGGTCTGGAAAATCAAGGTATAATTTTTGCTGTATGAGCCTAGAAACCAACTCCAGTAAAACAAAAATCTGCCCGACCTGCGGAACACGCCTGAGCGAAAACGCAGCCCGCTGTTTAGTGTGCGGCACAGAGTTCACCGCCAAGCCTGAACCCAAAGCCGCAAAAAAGGTGGAGAAATCGGTGCAAGCCAGCCGTATGCCTGTGGTCACGTTGAGCCTGCCCATTGCAGTCGGCATTCTGGCAGTGGTCATGGTGATAGCGGGCGCCATTGCATTTATATCGCTACGCGCAAGTGCGCCGGAAGGAACCTTCGAGACTGTGGAAACCTCCACACCCACCGAGACGCCCACCGCCACCCTGCCAGCCACCCCCACCATTCCGCCAACCGATGTGCCTACGGCAACGCTCCAGCCCCCATTTGATTACACCGTAGCCGCCGGCGATGGCACCTGCTCACAACTGGCATTTACGTTTGGAGTTTCAGTCCAAAGTATTATCATCGCCAACAACCTGCCTTCCTCCTGCCCGATCAGCGTGGGGCAAGCGCTCAAGATTCCCTACCCAACTCCCACCATTCCACCGCCCGCCACCAGTACCCCACAGCCAGTGGATGCGACCAAACAGGCTTGCGAAACCGTGCCAATCACCGTGCAAGACGGCGACACCCTCTCCAGCATTTCTTTAAATTACGCAGTTCCCATGAATGCGATTAAGGAATTTAATGGGCTAACAACAGATAATGTTTTTGTTGGGTCTAACCTGCTGATTCCACTGTGTATGCGCGCGGCAACGCCAGGACCCACCCCCACCGCCACCATCCCGCCCCCCTACCCCGCCCCCAATCTGCTTCTGCCTGCGGATGGCGCTGCCTTCACCCTGGCAAACGATGTCGTCACCCTGCAATGGGCATCGGTTGGAACATTGCGCGATGCCGAAGCCTATCAGATCACTGTGGAAGACATCACCGCCGACCAGACCCGCCGCCTGACCGATTTTGTGACCGACACCAAGTACATCGTGCCAACCTCCTACCGCCCGAAGGATAACGTGGCGCATATTCTGCGCTGGTGGATCACCCCCGTGCGCCAGGCTGGAACCGACGATCAAGGTCAGCCGATCTGGGTGAATGCCGGCGCAGTCAGCGAAAAGCACGACTTCAGTTGGGTCGGAGTTGCCGTTGAAGGTACGCCCAACCCGTAATCGGTAAAACAAGTTCAAAATCAAAAAAGTTCCCTGTCAAATTGACAGGGAACTTTTTTGATTGGAATAGAATATCAACCTCTGCGCTTCCAATTGAAGCAAATTGGGGTATAGAAATTTATAAATTTCACAATACGGGGAGCGAACATCATAACGACCTGTGGCGCGGAAGGTCACAAGCGGACATCCGCCGCCGCAATAATTTTGCCACTGGCATGTATTACATTCATTTTTCTGATGAACGGGCAGGTTTTGCAAGCCTGTTTTATCCTGACGTAATTCAGCAAGCGGGTCTGCGGCGTGAATGTCGGTGACGGTATTGGACATATCCATTTGACATTTTGCCACGCGCCCGGAAGGATGAACGACAAGATAATCAAGCCCTGCTCCGCAAGTGTGCTGGTGAGGAGCAACAAACGAAGCGCGGTCAGCAAGTGACCCAAGAATACTGTTTAAAGGAAGTTGAGAAGCAATCACCTGCAAAGCCTGAGTTAGATATTGTATGGCGTCAGCGTCAGTAAACCCCAGGTCGCGGGTGTTTTGTGAGCAATCGTTTTCACGATAAAAATTAAAGGCAAAACGCAGGTTCTTATTCAGCAGATAGGCTACCGTTTCAGGAAGAGCCGCCAGGTTTCTGCCAGAAACGGTGATCGAGATCAGCGGGTCAAGTCCGGCGTTGAGGCTTTCATGGATTGCGTTTTCCACACGGTCAAAAGTGGAAGCGCCGTTTGCAAATTTACGGTGCGCATCGTGCGATGCGCCCACGCCATCCAGTGAAATCATCAGGCGCAAGCCAAGCGATTTTATAACGGTAGCTTTTTCTTTCGTGAGCAAGGTTCCGTTTGTGAGTACCACTTCTTCCAGTTCGATTCCCTGTCGGGACGCCGCATCACTGGCATAGGCGTGAATGGATTGCAGCAGGTCAAACTTGAGCAAAGGTTCGCCGCCGGCATATTTGAGTTTTATTTTTGGGTAGCCATGCCTGATTGCCATTTCGAGCAATTTATCCACTGTTTGCTTGGCTGTTTCAAGAGCCATAAAAATGGGGCGATGCGGCAGGTAGCAATAGTCACAACGCAGGTTGCAAGAATCAGTGAGGTGCAGCCAGGCAGTTAAGACTCGTGATTCGGCGGCAGGCTGAGGATTCGGGTGGGTATCAGCAACAGGGTGGAGCAGTCCCGTATAAATTAAGGTTTGAATTGCGCTTTGATCAATTCCATCAACCTCATGCAAGGTCTGGGGGTTTACAAATGAATCAAAAATGCGCGCGGCGGGTGAATTTAAGACCACAAGAGAAACAGGTCCATCTGGGTTGAAGTAAGCCCGCCAGCTTTTTGAGTCGGCGTCAATCGGCAAAATATTCTTATTTATCTGCCACCCTCCCTGCAAGGGTTGAGTTTTCTGGTATGGAAAAAGATCGAGCGCACAGGCGCAATCACAATCGTTTTGGGTAAAAGATTCCGGCGGCGAATAAAGAATAATGGGAGTATCTTCATTTTTCGTCATAAAACACCTCTACTTCCACAGCTCATAACCGCCAAACCGCTCATCCAACCAGCGCAGGATGCGCGACATTTTTCCGTCAGAAAGGTTTAATTTTAGTTCAGGTTCAATGTGATCTCTGACGATTTCATATACTTGCGGAAGGAGGTTATTTTCCCAATCGGGTATGGCGCTAAGATTTTTTTCAAGTCCATTTTCAGCGCGTTTTACGTCGTAGGAAGTCTGCCCGACCAGATAATTATATTCAAGCGAAAGAGCCGCGCTGCGAATAGCAGGGAATAGGTCGCCTTTTTTCTCTTGATAATTTTTAAAAGCAATTGAGCTTCGCAACATTTCCATTTTTCCAAGGACAACCCAGCGCAGTGATTCGGCATTGGTCTGGTCTATGGCGGGGGGCCACAAGTATTCACTGCCGATGATATGTTCAGTTATGTCAAATATGCGTTGCAGGTCGGTCTCAGTTTGCTGATAGAAATAATGGAATCCCAAATTGATCAATGCCATGAGGGGCCAGTAGGGGCTGCCTCCTGCAAGTTGAACTTGCGCTTGAATTTGCGCCTGCCATTTGTCCATTTCGGAAGGACGCGCCAAACCTGCCGCCTGTTGAAGACGCAAAACAGCCATAGTTGTGGCGTTTTTATAGCGAACGGTTTCGGTTTCGTTGCGTTTTTTTAGAACCAA
The DNA here is from genome assembly GCA_020721605.1 of Anaerolinea thermophila. Lineage (GTDB taxonomy): Bacteria > Chloroflexota > Anaerolineae > Anaerolineales > Villigracilaceae > Villigracilis. The sequence continues at coordinate 13,551 of DYML01000010.1, read as the reverse complement.
AGCCGCTTCACGCCACATTGTTCCGCTCTCATTTAGCGCGACTACCCAACTTTCATTATCTTTATCTTTTAATATCTCAATGGCGCCTTGCGGAATGGTAACAATGAGCGAGTTAGCGGGCATCTCCAGTTTTTCACGCACAAAGTCCATACCTTCAAGGTAAGCCAGTCCATCGGGAATCAGCCGCGTCCATTCATTTTTCCAATCTTTTATGTTTTCGCTGACCGACTGTCCCCATTCGGTGCGGCGGGCAGTGGCAAGGTTGATCAGTACCAATGCTTCAAGGCGCGGGTTGGAACGTCCCTTTTGCAAGAGGCTGTAGGCTTTTTGCGCAATTTCAAGTGAGTGAGATGGGCGACCTGTCCTTAAGATAACCCACGACATTACATTTAAAGCACGAATTTGTCCTTTTACATCATTGGTCTCAACAGCCAGTTCCACTGCTTCGCGCACAGTAGACTCGGCGCGGCGGTCCAAGCCGAGAACAGACATGGCATACGCCTGATTGACCAACATGCCGCTTAGACTGCTCAAGTGTAATTTTCTAATGCGGCTTGTCGCCTCTTTGTAATGATCGAGCGCCTTTTGATATTCGCCCCGCAGACGCGCTTCGTAACCCGCATAATTATGGATATTTGCAAACAGGGTGTCTTTGGCAAGCTTAATTTCTTCGTCGTCCACCTGTTCAATGAGACGCAGCGCATTCACAAGAAAATAGCCTGGGTTTTTATTAAGCAAGCCCGTGCGGGTGGAAGACTGCCTCTGCTTAATATTTAGGGTGCTATTTACAAAATACCAGTAAGTTTGGATAAAAGGCGGCAGGTCGGGTGAAATGGGCGCGCGCAGTTTTTCTTCCGCTTCGGCAAGCTGCCCTGCTTCGATGTCAATTTCGGCGCCGCGAATTTCCTCGTCCCATTTAATATACAGTTCCAAATCAGGCGGCATCGGGGAAAATATCAGCATCTGCTGCAAGGTGCGATCCAGTTCAAGATGAATGAGAGATTGAATTACCATGTCATCTGCGCTCATGGCATCGCTCATCAGGGCAAAGTAGTGGGAGTAGCCTTCCATGCCGTAATACCATAAAGCATAGTGCATATTCTCAATGCGCGCCAAATTCCAAAGGTTGGCATGACCCGCGCGTAAATTGGGAAACTGGGCAAGCAAGGTGCGCTGTTCCAAAATTCTATTTTCATAATATTCGCGCGTCTTTAATGCAACCTCCAACCTGCGTTCATGTGGAATGGGTTTATGCCTTGCAAACAGGTCATAAATTTCATCATGCAAAAAGTAGGGGCGCGGAACATCACCAGGGCGTTTTTTTACAAGCGCAAGGTTTTCTGCTTCTTTCAAGTTCTTATATGCCTCATCCACTGTTATATTCATAACGCTGGCAAGCAGGGTGGCATCCACGCCTTTGCGTAACCCAGACATGATCTGAAGAATGGTTCCCAGGGGCGAAACAAGGGTTTGAATATGTTCAACGAGGGCTTTATCGAGATTAAGCTCATAGAGCGGCGTAGTTTTAGGGTCTTTCGAGTAAAAGCCTGAGGGCAGGCTGCTGCCTGTTCGTAAAATATCAGCCACAATGGCAAGGCGAAGCGGTTTTCCCCTAGTTTGAGCAAAGAGCGATTCGTACCCCCATTCTTCAAGATAGTCACGGATTCGTACAGCGCCCCTTGTATCTTTTTTCTCCTCCACAAGTTTTGCTGTCTTTTCAAGGTACAGTTTACAGGACTCTTTGTCCAGGTTATCAAGAGACTCATGTACCGACGTTGCAAAGTTTTTCGGAAGGTTTTTAAACAGGTACTCCTTAAGCGGACTCGGACGCCCCGCCATAACCCAAATGACCGAGCCAGTAATTTGAGAAAAGAATTTTGGCAGCCACTCTGCAATATTATCTTGGGGGCGTTTGGATGCATAGCGAGAAAGATAAAGCGCCACGACTTCCACGGTATCCAACATAATCCAAAGCGGGGTGGTGCGGCTAATTTCATTCAAAGCGCGCGCCAGAGCCTGCTGCGCTTTTTCCCAGTTGGCTTCTTCAACAGCATTTTCATGCGAATCACGCGCCTGTTGCATGGCGTCAAAAGATGTGCGAAACTCTCCCATCGGTATTCGCTGATTGGAAAGCAATTCGGCAAGCCCGGCAGCAAAGCCATACGGGGTTTGATATTCAAGGTGATACATATCCAACACATGGGGCAGGCTAATGCCGCGCGCCTGAATCTGTAATTCGCGCAAGACGGCGGTTTTTCCCACGCCGCCCTCCCCTTCAAGGTAGACCAGCGTTGGTCTTCCATAATGGGCAACTTTCAAAATTTGATTTATAAGCGCATCGCGCCCAATAAGGTGAATTTGATAGGAAGCAAGCAAAGGGATTGTGGACATGTTTTTAACCTCCATTTTTAATGGCGCGATAATTCTCAGGCTCCTTAAGGAAGAGCCAGGTTTGCAATACGCTTGACATGGGTTGATACCATTCCGAACTGGATTTGAGCCAAAGCAGGGTGCGTAATTTTGTGTCCAAATCAAGCGGGGCATAGTCATTAGAAAGACCCGACTTTTCGATCATCTTTCTCATGGTTGTGTAGTCCTGTTTGTTGGCGCAAGATTGAAAGGCAAACAAACGCAAATGAGGGAATGGGTCATCTGGCAAGTCGCCATCGGAAACAGACTCCCACCAATTGATCAGAATTTGATAAAGTACAAGCTCAAGATTTTTCTGTTCAGCAGATGAAGCGCACCATTGTTTGACCAGCAATGGAATATGTTCAGCGGCAGAAAATAGAATTGTTTCTGCTTCAGTATATTTAGACTGACAGTTGTGCAAAACACGCAGGTCCTTCAACCCTTTTTGGCTTAGACCGGGAATGGGAGTAGGAAGTACATGCGGCACACGTTGGCTCCAGACCGTTTCAGTGCGAATCTGGCATTGGCAAATTAAGGCTCCGCCCCGCCAATAAGGAAGTAAAACCTCGCGTTCAAATTCAAAAATTTGATCATCATCCTGATTGCCAGGGAGATTGTCCAAAAGCATAAAGCATTCAGACTTGGATGTTTTAGGGCGCAGACGTTCCAAAGTTAAATTAACAAACTGATGTGGCGTGTATTTAGATCGCTCCTTAAGATCAATCACAATGCCTTGATGTTTTTGAGCCAGAAAATTCAGCAGGAACGTCTTGCCAATACCAGGGTAGCCAAACAAGGAAATCATGCGCTCTTCTGTTTTTATTGTTCCTGCGCGCCATGCAGCGACTCGTTCTTGTACAAGATTTTCAATTTCAACAAAATGATCGGTTGGGTTTGAAGAAAGCCAGTTCAACATAGGTTATTCCCCGGAAAATCCAGACTGGTTGCCTGTTTCAATTAACCGCGCGGGCGAGCCGCCGGCTTTGTCTAAAAGTTCATCAAGCCGAAAGTCTTCCATGGGCAATTTATCTGTCTGCTTGATGCGCTTCTTGAACATATCTTTCAGATGTTCACGTTCCCAATTTAAATTCTCCACAGGGAAAGAACGCCGCACCTTAATGGAATACAAAGGGGCGGGGGCAAATAGTTTTAGAACGGCAAGCGAATTCAGCCCGCTGCGTTCAATCAACTCGATCCAGCCGTCTATTCCATCGGAGTTCTTGAATTCGACCCACAGAAATAGATTAAACTGATCGTCCTTCATTCGCGGACGCGCAGCGTCGAGCATGGCGCGGGTAATCACCTGAATTAATTGGGCAAATTGCAGGTGTGATTGGTAGGCTGTTGTATCGCTTACATCAAACAATGCCAAACCCACCACTTCTTTTTCTTTTTCCTGCAAACCAGCCTCTTCAATCTTTAACAAGAGGGCTGGAAAATCCCCTCCCTGCTTGACGAGGAACGAAGCAATCATTTGCTGGGAAGAGGTTTGCGCATTTAACAACCAGAACGGGTCTTCCACCAGGTCGCGGATTAATTGATCAAACAGAGCATGTTCCAACATAGACCAAAAGACAGGCTCTTCGGCGTTGCCGTGCAGTTGAAGAAAGATGGACAGCGAAGGCTTGCTTCCCCAAAAACGACGCACATGCCGCCCCATCAGAATTAGCGCAGTGGAACCCATGCCATGTTCAGCGGCAACACACAAAGATTGTGGAGCAATGACCTTCTCCCATATTGGGTGTTCGTCCCAAAAAAAGCCCTTCACTGGGCGGCTATCGTCGGCGATAATTTGTCGCGGCAGGCGCGGATCAAACTCGGCTTTTACGGGACCAAACGGCGTGCGCCAGGGGATAGAAGTAAAAAAATATCGCTTCAGGTATATCTTTGCCACAGATGTCAGGGTGTAGAGCGGCTCCGAAGCCCACAACATGGCGCTCGAACCAAGCAAATTGGGCGGATACTCTTCATTATTTTTCCATTCTATTAATTTGGTTCGCAGGGCAGTGATTAACCGATTGTCGTCACCATTTACACTTGCAAGTTTTCCGCTTAAATAACGCCCGCTGGCTCCTTTGGCAAACCACTCATTTTTGAGATGCTCCAGGGCAAGTTCCAAACTTTTCTCGTCTGTGTGGTCGCTGAGACAAAGAATAAAAGAAGCAATAATGGCGCACAGCGTATCCACATTATCAACGCCCAAAATGCCAAAGGCTTTTAATCCGTAATCGAGTAATTGATCAAAAGAGGATGCTCCGCTGCTATTTTTGGAAAAATAACATAGGACTTGAAACTCATCTTCTTTCAGAAATTGAATGTTTCTGTTGGATTCTTCGAGCCAGGTTTTAAAATTATCAGACGACAGTTTTTGAGTAATTTCCTTGCGAAAATTAAATGCCCAAATGCGCGCGCGGGAATGTTCATCTTTTTGTGTTTTGAACACGCGCTCCGCTGCCGATAAAACAAACTCATCTTTGCCAAAGCCCCATTTTTCGATGCGATCCACCAGGGAGGAATACTGCAAACCAATATCTGCTGCCGCCCGCCCAGAAACCCGCCGCAGTTCTTCAATATCAGATTCCAATTCTTTTTGCCTTTGCAAGCGTATTGTTTCCAAATTCTTATATGTCTGAAAAACGCCAATGCCTGTGGCAAGCGCGCCTGCCACCATTGTCAATGAAGGAGTTCCAAAGAGGATATAAAGGAAGCCAAAAAATAATGCTTCAAATTGAGATTGACCATATAAAAAGATGCCCTTTTGCACAGGCTGGTCATTAATATAAATGTTCAGGGGAATTTGAATGCTTGGAGATGGTCGGACGGGAGTATAAATATACAAGGAATAACGCGGCGCGGTTGTTTCTGCTTTCCCCGTCTTTACTTGCAAAGACGGCGCAACCTCATCCCGCTTTTGATCAAGCCAGATAACATCTTGAATGCTGGAGAAGGAAAGTTCCGCCTCATCCGCACAGGTATCATCAGTTTTCCAAACCCAGAGTGTTACCTGCTTTGCCTGGCTGCTCTGACTGGCATACAAAATCGGCACCGAAAGCGGAGTTCTTGCCCGCATGGAATAGCAGGAATTTAACACAATTTCATTTGTGACCGAGGTGGGCCAATAAGATAAATAAGGGTACAACACCTGAAAGGCAACAGAAGCCAGAACATACCCAATCAAAGCAGCCACAAACCACCACTGAAATACTTTGGCTTTATTTCCTTGTTCTCGTTTTTCCATAATTTCGCCCTTTTTTGCGTCCATGAAAACAAACAACCACTGACAGAATACGCCAAAAAAATTAAACTGGCAAGTGTCATTATTCCTGATTTATTTGCCTCAGACAAAACCATCCAGACAGGCAAATGTTTGGCTGGGAGTAAAAAATCCCATCGGCGGTGTTTTGCATTTTAATCTCTGGCAGGGTGTAAAATTTTTCCCACAACAAACGTCTGAGTTTTACAAATCAAAATTAAGGATGAAAAAAATGGGCAAACGCGAAGAAATTCTAAAAATGCTTGAAACCTCACATGTTGCAATGATGGCGCAACTGAATGAAATTGATAAACAGCGCAAAATCTATCCGCTGTGGACAATCCGCGAGATTGTCGCGCACCTTTCGGGCTGGGACGATGCCGCGATTGGATTTGTGAGCGCCCTGCTCAAAGGTGAACCGCCGCCAACACCCGCCATGCGCGGCGCGGATGTCTACAACGAAGAGACCGTCAGCACGCGCGAAGGGTTGAGTTACGATCACATCGTCCGCGAATATGTGAACACCCGCGCCAAATTGATTGAATTGGTACGCCAAATAACGGAGGAAATGGTGACACAAAAATCCGTCCTGCCGTGGGGCGGCGAAGGCTCACTGGAAGGTATTGTTCAGGTGTTTGGTCCGCATGAGATGGAACATGCGATGGATGTAAAAAAGATCATTGACGAAAACAGGTAGTTTGAATTAACTCTTATAATATCGGGAGCCACTCGCGGCTCCCGATATTATTATTACCAAGGAAGGTTAAATGGATATTCGTTCTTTCAATCGAGATGCCTGGGATCGCCAGGTGCAGTCAGGCAAAAACCCGTGGACAGTTCCTGTCTCGCCTGAATTAATCGCGCGCGCACGAACTGGTGATTGGTCTGTGGTGCTGACAGAAAACAAACCCGTGCCGCGTGAATGGTTTCCGCCGATGCAGGGACTCAAGGCGCTGGGGCTGGCTTGCGGCGGCGGACAACAGGGTCCGATCATGGCGGCGGCTGGGGCTGAGGTGACAATCTTCGACAACTCGCCCGCTCAACTGGCGCGTGACCGCGAAGTGGCGGAACGTGACGGCTTGAACATCCGCACGGTGGAAGGGGACATGCGCGATCTTTCGGCATTTGCCGATGAAAGTTTTGAATTCATCTTTCACCCTGTATCCAATTTATTTATCCACGAAATCAGACCCGTTTGGAAAGAGGCGTATCGCGTGCTGCGTCACGGCGGAACCATGCTGGCGGGATTCATGAACCCTGTATTCTATTTGTTCGATTGGGATGACATGGAAAAAGGGAATTTAAATGTCAGCCTGAAAATCCCATTTTCGGATGTGGAAACTTACGGCGTGGAACGCCTGCAACGGGAAGACCGCCCCGCAGAATTTGGTCACTCGCTCAGCGATCAACTGGCAGGTCAGATGGATGCGGGGTTTGCAGTCGTCGGCATGTATGAAGATCATCACAACGGGCTAAAGATCAGCCAATACATTGAAACTTATATTGCCACACGGGCAGTAAAAATATAAAGGAGCAACCATGAAAATTTTAATCGCCGCAGATATGGAAGGAATCACAGGGGTTGTGCATTGGGATCAGGTCAATCCGAATCATGCTGAATATTCCCGCTTTCGTAAATTAATGACCGAGGATGTCAATGCCGCCATTCGCGGCGCATTCGCGGGCGGAGCAACCTCTGTCTCGGTGACGGATGGTCACAACAACGGCAGGAATATTTTGATCGAAGAGTTGGACGCGCGCGCCACGCTAAACTCTGGTTCGCCCTCGCACCTTTCGATGGTACATGGCGTAGACGAAGGCGTGGACGGCGTGATGTATGTCGGCTATCACGGGCGCATGGGCGCGGTCAATGCCATTCTCGATCACACCTGGTCGGATGAGCGCGTTTCGGGCTTGTGGATCAATGAGCGGGCGTTTGGCGAATCAGGCTTGAACGGCGCGGTCTGCGGTCACTTCGATGTTCCCATCATCATGGCAACTGGCGACCAAACCCTGTGCGCGGAGGTTCAAGAATTTTTTGGCAAGGAAATCGAAACCGCACAGGTCAAGAAAGCCGTCAGCCGCATGTCGGCGGAATGTTTGGCGCCTGCGGTTACGTCCAAATTAATCGAAGAGGCGGCGGCGCGCGCGATGAAAAATCTCAAAGACAAAAAAGCGCCCAAGCCTTTCAAAGTTTCCGCACCGATCAAAATGACGATTGAATTCGAGCAGTCTGAAATGGCAGACAAAGCCGCCTACCTGCCCTACGCCAAGCGCACGGTGGATCGCCGCGTTGAATACATGGCGAATGACATGGTGACCATTTATCTGGCATTCCGCGCCATGCTGGCGCTGGCAAGGTAGCAGTAAATTTGGAAACCATCCGCCTGCCCTACCCCGTGCCGTACTACGCCCAAATTGCCAGCCCCGAACTGGCTGAGTCTATTTTTGTGCATGGCATGAATCCAATCCATGACCCGCGCTGGGCGGAAAGCGGCGCAGAAACGGCGCAGGAATATGCCTACTGGGTCGAGCGCGCCTGCGGCGTGGCTTGCCTCAAAATGTGCGTCGAAGCGGCGGGAGGGGAAAAACGCCCGCTGATAGAGTGGGCGCGGCTGGGGCTGGCACGCGGCGGGTATTTGATTCGGCAGAAGGAAGACGGCAGCGTTCACGAGGTCGGCTGGCTTCATCGCACATTGGCGGAAATGGCGCGGGATGCCGGGCTGCGGGCGGAATCCAAACCAGCCAGTTTGGATGACATCCCAGCCTATTTGCGGCAAGGACAAATGGTGATCGCCTCCGTTTCATACGAAGCAGGCGACGACCGACTGGACATCACCCAGCAGGGCGGGCATCTGATGGTCGTGATCGGCGCGGATTGTGTGGATGGACGCCCGCAGGCTTTTTATGTGAACAATCCATCGGGGCGGCGGGCAGAACTGCAAGCGGGCGCGCGGCTGACGCGGGAGCGTTTTGCCCCCGCCTACAGCGGGCGCATCATCACCGTTGGGCGGGCGGCATGACCGAGATGATCCAAGTCGGTGACAGGGTCAAAATTTATCTTGATTCGAAGTTTGGAGAAAAAGAAGGTTGGTACGAAGGCGCAGTATTCAAGATAGACCCCTACTCCGAACACCGCAATTTTTACTGGGTGAAGTTGGACGAAGATGTTCAAGCCGCGCTTGGCGTGAAGCACATCTCAGTTTTCAACCCGAAGAATATCAAACCGCTTGCGTAAGTTATTTCACCCCAAAACACAAAACAGGCGGAAGTCGCTTTAAGAAGTGACTTCCGCCTGTTGTTTTATCTTTCAAAAACAAAACAGCATTTATTTTACAACTGGCGGCGCAACGCCTACGGAATTTAACGGCACAATAAGCGCCTGCCCTACACTTAAAATGTTTTTATTAACCACTTGCAGAACGGTCACATCGGCATTGTATTTCAGGGCAATGCTCTGCCAGGTATCTCCAACTTGAACCGTATGCGTTGCAATACAAGGGGGTCCATAAATTTTGCTAACACCACCAATGTTGGGGACGGTAATGATGGTATCTGGCTCAATGTAGCCAGGGTCGGTCAATTGCGAATTGGCTTGAACCACTTTGGCAGTGTCGGCGCCATAGCAGCGGGCAATCTGCCAAACCCACTCTCCGCTCACGACCTTATGCTGTATCGTCGAGCCTGCGGTCAAAGTGGAGTTTGTGGGAGAAACGAGCGTCCCTTTTGTAAGCGTAACGCTGGCGGGTGAAGAGGCAGCCGCACCGCCGCCCGAAGCCGTTGCACTGGTCGAGACAGACCCTGCGTCCACATCTGCCTGGGTAATGGTGTAAATGGCAGAACAGGTTAAGGTGGCGGTGGCAGCAAGACTGGCTGCGGCATTGCCGCAGTTGATGGGAGCGCTAAACGCGGCATCTGTTACCACAAATTGATCGGGTCCCAAAGCACTGGCGCCGCTGTTCAGAATGACATAGGTGTAGGTGATAATTTCTCCAGCCTGATTAAAAGTGGCGGGCGCGGCGGTTTTGCTCAAAGTTAAAACAATGGGCAGCGCTTTAGAGACTGTGGCGACCACCTCATTGGAATTGATTCCGCTCACGCTGGCAGCGCTGGTCGTTACAACCGCGCCTTTATCCAGATCGGCTTGAGTCACCACATATTCGGAAGTGCAGGTAAAAGTCTCGCCGACGTCAAAGTTGGCATCCATATTGCCCACTGAAGTCAGGTCGGGGCAGACAGCCCCCGTCACCGCCACCGAACCCGTTACCGCGGAGGCGCCTGCATTTTTGACAGTGTAGGTATATTTTATAATCTGCCCCACCGCAGTCAGCGCCGAAGCGTCTGTCTGAACCGAAAGTTCAAGGGCAGTTGAAACCAGACTGGGAGTTGCCAACACCGTTTCGGTGGGAGAACTGGTGAAAGGCAAGGCGCAAGAAGTCAAAATAATCAAAATCAATGGGGCAACAAACAACAAACGGATCAGTTTTTTCATTTGGATGTCCTTTCTCGATAGGGAAGACTGAATTTTGAATTTAAGTGAGTATAGCATTTAATGACTAATGTTACGAACTTTTGGCGCTAATTCCCTGTATAAACGGGTCACAGCGAGGAACAAGCGCGCCGTCCAACATTCAACTTCATTGTAGAAATAACATGCATCCTAAAATTTTACTGGATCGTTTTGTTTTGATACTTTAATTTTATGAAACAGAAGAAACTCGCAGGCGCGCGATATTCTCAGCGAATCAGAAAACCCCTTATCCATTTATCCGTTTATCCGTTTCGCGAAGCAATCCGTTGCCCCCCTAATCCACCGTCAACGTCTTCGACAAATTCCTGGGAAAATCGGGATCAAATCCGCGCAGCACGCTCATGTGATACGAGAGCAACTGCAACGGCAAAACCGCCAGCAAAGCAGAAATCTGCGGGTCCGACTTGGGGATGACGACCAAATCATCGCCGTTGGCGCGCAGGCGGGAGTCTTCTTCCGCGACCACAATGGTTCTCGCGCCGCGCACTTTCACTTCGTTGATCCCGCTGATGATGAGCGGCACATCGTTCGTTCCCGCCACAAAGACAATCGGGAAGCCCTTGCTGACCGCGGAGAGCGGACCATGCTTGAATTCAGTCGAGAGCATCCCTTCGCAATGGGCGTAGGTGATCTCCTTCAACTTCAACGCGCCTTCGAGGGCAATCGGATAGGTCGCGCCGTAGCCGAGGCAGTACATGTCGTTCCATTCGTTGATATCTTTCGCAATCGCTTCAATCTGCGGGGCGACCATCTCAATCGTCTGCTCCATCAGGTCGGGGATACGATCAATCGCACGCCCTGAGCGGAGCGAGTGATCTCCGAGCGCAGTCGAAGGGTCTTTCCCAGCCAGACGATATGCCAGATACAGGAACGTCACGACCTGGTTGGTAAATGTCTTCGTGGCTGGCACGCTGATTTCGTAGCCGCAGCACAAGGGCAGGCAGAACGAAGTCGCCTTCGTCAGCGTAGAACCGACCACATTCGCCAATCCAAAACAACTCATGCCGCGCTTCTCGGCGGCTTCCAGCGCATTCAAAACATCTTTCGTTTCGCCCGACTGGCTGACGAAAATTCCCACGTCTTCATATCCCACCGCGGGCGCGTATTGCGCAATGAACTGCGGCGCGAGAATCGGAATCACGGCGCGTCCCGCCAGTTGGGCGAAGTAGACCGCGCCCGCCAGCGCGGCGTGATAACTGGTGCCGCAGCCGATAAAATACAAATGCCGCGCACTCTTCATCTTTTCGATCAGCGGCTGCACATCGGGGCTGCCATCCAACAAGTGAATTAACTCGCGGGCGACTTGTGCCTGCTCGTGAATTTCCTTCAACATAAAATGCGGATACCCGCCCTTCTGCACCGCATCCATCGCCTCGGTCACTGTTTCTGGCATTCGTTGAATGATTTTTCCATCTTTGACAGAACGCACTTCCACGCGGTCAGCCCACAGCGTGACGATCTCCCCATCCTGCGGGCGGATGACTTCGCGGGTGAGCGGCAAAATCGAAGGCAGGTCAGACGAAAGACAAGTGAAGCCGTCGCCGATGCCGATCACCATGCCCGAACCTTTTTTGAAGGCGTACAACTTATCATCATCCGCGCGCCCGATCACAAAAGCGTAATCGCCTTGCAAATCGCCATACGCCAGGCGGATTGCGTCTATGAATTGATAGCCGCGCTTAATATATCGTTCCACCGCATGAACGCAGGTCTCGCCGTCATTCTGCGAGCGGACGATCATGCCCTCCGCCATAAATTCCTCGCGGAGTTCCACGTTATTCACCACATTGCCATTGTGCGCGCCGACCATGTCGCCGTTTGAATCCAAATGCGGCTGTGAATTAACTTGCGAAGGCTCGCCAAAAGTTGCCCAGCGCAGTTGGGTAATGCCGCGCTGTCCGCGCATTTCCGCGATGTTGTATTTCGCCGCCACCGCATCCACCTTGCCGACATCTTTGCGCAGGTCAATCTTGCCGTGATTCATCGTCGCCGCGCCAACCGAGTCATAGCCGCGATAGGTCAACCGTTCTGCTGCCGCAATCAAAATCGAACCAAGCGCCTCTTCATTTTTTGTCACATATCCAAAAATTCCGCACATATCTTTTCTCCTTTGCGCCCATCAGTTAATAAACACATCGGCTTAACTTGCGCCTTCTGAAAAAAAGGCGCAGGTTGTGAGCCTGTTGGGTATAGTTTATCTGATATTGAAGCAGACGCGGTTGGTGTAAAATAAAATTCCCCATCAAAAAAAGGATTCACTGAGCAACTACCGCCATGACCAAAAGAAAACTTCTGCTTTGGATATTGATCATTCTGTTCTTTGCCGCCGTAACCATCTCCATTCAAAACCTGGATATTGCACTGCGCACCTGGCGCACAGCACAAGCGGGAAAATTCTCCCCCCTGTTGCTCCGCTACGAACTGGCGGCTTTTAATATTGGCAAAGCCAGCATCAATATTCCAGTGGATGTCAAAAATTCAAACGTAGATGGCATGGCTCAAGTTTACGTCCCGGCGGGCGAGTTCACCATGGGGAATAACAGAGACCCCAAATCCAAAGAATATCCAGAACATCTCGTATATCTGGATGCGTTTTGGATGGACAAGACCGAAGTGACCAATGCCATGTATGAAAAATGTGTGAAAAGCGGGGACTGCCTGCCGCCCGTCCCGCGCCTTAACCCCTACTACGGGCGCTGGGCATACCGCAACCTGCCTGTAGTCTATGTCAATTGGTACGGGGCAGAATTATATTGCGCATGGGCTGGCAGGCGTTTGCCAACAGAAGCCGAGTGGGAAAAAGCGGCGCGCGGCACCGATGCCCGCTACTATACCTGGGGAAATTCTGCGGCGAATCCGCGTTTGGCGAATTTTTCAAAAACGCTAATTTTTGAGCCGCTGCCTGCTACGCGCTATGCGCTGGGTGCAAGCCCCTACGGCGCATTAAACATGGGCGGCAATGTGAGAGAGTGGGTGTCTGATTGGTTTTTCAACAAATATTATCTCAACTCACCGTACAAGAACCCAATCGGAGCAGAAACAGGAACCGAGCGCTCGTTACGCGGCGGGGCGTATGATGCCAATCAAGACGACATTACCACCTTCCGCCGCTACAAGCACGAACCAGATTCGGCAGGGTTGAGCCGTGGGTTTCGCTGTGCGGAATAAAAATATTGAATCTTTTCAAATATTGTCAGTAAAGGAACACATGGTATAATTTGTCCGCTGAAAATGGAGAGGTCGCGTAGTCTGGCTTAGCGCGCACGCTTGGAAAGCGTGTAACCCACAAAGGTTCGCGGGTTCGAATCCCGCCCTCTCCGCTGATGAATGCCCCTCTTTATGAGGGGCTTTTTTT
>DYML01000123.1:2684-10399 GCA_020721605.1 Anaerolinea thermophila | reverse complement strand
TCGCCGTCTTCAGCAACAACGAGCAAGCCCTTTACGCCCTGGCTGACCATATTGTCGATCTGGTCGTTCTGTAATTTCACATCATGGTTGGCTTCGGCAGAGATGACCTCGTAGCCTTTTTCTTCGAGCAAGCCGCGCATTAAAATTTCTTCGTTCTTCCAGCGTTCGGTCGCGAAATCAGAGAAGGAAAGACCGATTTTGGTCTTTCCGCTCTCGGCAGGCTGGGCTGCTCCGCCACCACATGCAACAAGCACTGATGACAAGATAACCATTAAAGAAACTATGGTCATTAAAATACGTTTGGATTTCATTTCAAGCTCCTTCTTCAAATAATTAGGTTTATTCGACGCTATTTCTACTGTGCAGGAATATATATTATTTTTAGGCATCACCTCCGTACGAATAAGTTAATAACAATTATAAATCACGTTAATGGCTAACTAATCACCATTTCACGTAAAATATCATCTAAGACAACCGCCACTGCGCCCAGCACACAGGCTTCCGTGCTGCGTTCAGAGAACTTGACTTGCAAGTTGTCAATGGCAGGTTGCAGCGCATTGGAAAATATTGTTTTCTCTATGATTGATTGCATAATATCTTTTCCCAAGATAAATGCCCCTCCGAGAACAATCAAGTCAGGATTAAAAATGTTGACCAGGTCGGCAATTCCCTCTCCTAAATTAACAGCGACTTCTTCTATTGCCTGACAGCAGATCGAATTGCCATTCAGGGCGAACTTCACCACCATGTCAAAAGTTAGATTATCGAGATTGCCTGAACACGCATTCAATAGTAATTGATCGTGGTGCGTCTGGAATTCCTTCTTGACTCGGCGTAGCACAGCGCGCGGACCCACTTGTGTTTCCCAGCAGCCAATACGTCCACAGCCGCATTGCTCACCCTGTGGGTTGCGCTGGATATGTCCTATTTCTCCGCCATATCCATGCCCGCCGCGGAACAACCTTCCGTCTATCACAATGCCGCCACCCAAGCCGATGTCGGAAGTCAGATAAATAAAATTGTCAACATTTCTTGCTATTCCGAAATAATATTCCCCCAGAGCCGATAAATTCGCTTCGTTATCAATATAGATGGGTAAATGAAAACGCTGATTCCACATCAACCGCAGCGGCAGGTTTTTCCAATGCAGGTTGGGAGCCATAATCAGGGTTCCCTGTCGAACATTGACAAGCCCGGGTAAGCCAACGCCTATTCCCAGGGGTCTTAGCCCGTTTTGCTTGGCTATGGAAAGCGCCTGGTCAATATATTTTTCTGCCTGATTAATGATTTCAGTTTGAGATTGCGTAAGAGCCGTTTGGACTCTGATTTCCCACAGGGTTTTTGCTACAAAATTAGTAAGCAGCACCGATATAAAATCCACCCCAATTTCAACCCCGATCACTGCGCCGCCGTCGGGTCTCAACCCTAACAAGATGGATGGACGCCCAATTTTTGAATCCTGTAGTTTATCCTCGAAAACCAAGCCATCTTCAATTAGCACATTGACGATATTGGAGACTGTCCCTCTGGTTAATCCTGTAATATTCGCCACTTGCGCCCGCGACGTAGGCGCATGAAGACGAAGAGTATTAAGTACAAGAGATCTGTTTACCTTCCGTACTTTTTCCTGATCGCCAGTGAGCATCATAGGTGGGTGACATCCAGACTTTGTTTAATGGTTATATAAACTAACTCTTTCATTATAATGTGATTTTGAAAAAAATCAAGATTATTCTGAGCCTTATTTGCCCGATTTGCCAAATGCCACAAAAAAATCAGGATCGAGATTCGCGGGGAGCGGGTCTCGATCCTGATTCCAATTAATGAACAGAATCCTAACCCCTGGTTTTTTCTGCTTAAGCGAGCGAAACCCCAATCAACTTGCCAATGCCAAAGGTAAGGATTGAAGCGGCTAGACCTACCAACACCTGCCTTGTACCAGAGAACCAGACACTGCGACCTGTCATCAAAGTAATCGCCGCCCCGATGATAAATAATCCCACACCGCTTACTGCAAGGCTGATGTAAATTGCAGTTGTGCCGCTCCAGAAAAGAAATGGAAAGATGGGGAATACCGCGCCAACCGCGAACAAAAAGAATGAAGTGAAAGCAGCTTCATAAGCCGACCCGCCCAATTCTTCGGGATCAATTCCCAATTCTTCGCGTGCAAGCGTATCCAAAATACTTCCCTTATCCGCCATCATGTGTGATGCCAGTTCACGCGCGCGATCTTCAGGCAACCCCTTGGATTGATAGATGAGCGCCAACTCTTCCTGCTCTGCCTCGGGGTTTTCTGCGATCTCCTCCGCTTCTATTTTGATCTGGTTTTCATACAACTCACGCGAGCTTTGTACAGACAACCATTCGCCCAGAGCCATCGAGCCTGCGCCTGCCAATAGACCCGCCAGCCCTGCGATCAATACCGCTGAATTTGAGTTGGTTGCGCCCGCAACACCCATGACAAGACTCAATATCGAAACCAAACCATCATTTGCGCCAAGCACAGCCGCGCGCAATGCGTTGCCTCCGCCCGCGCGATGACGCCCCTCCAACTGAGCCACGTTTCCGCCAGAGATGCCTCCTGTGGAATTTGCGGCTACCGATAACATGCGCGCGTGCGATTTTTCATCGCGTGAAAATTTACGCGCTTCCTCATCAGGTTGACCATCGTATGCGTTGCTGTCCGCTTTTTCATTTCCTGCGATGGTTGGCAAAATAAACTGCGGACCGAATCGCTTTGCCAGCCAGATCAATACTCGCGCGCGTGGGCTGGGCATTCGGGCAGGGATTGGCGCTTTCAAATCCTCCAGTTTCTTTTCCCATGCGGCGGCGTGTTTTTCTTCACTTGCTGAAAGCCGTTTGTATAACTCGGACATCTGTGGTTGCTTTTCTGATTCTGCAAGCGCAAGATACAATGCCGCGCCGTCAATTTCTTTTTGCCTGTTGGCAAAATATCTTTCAATATCTTTTTCGTTTGACATATTTCTCCCATATAAAAAACTAGCGGGGACGTAGTCCCCGCTAGTTTTGCGTTCGTTATTTTCTTAGTGCGTCCCAACCTGCATATTTTGCTGTATCGCCCAACTCCGCTTCGATGCGCAGGAGTTGATTGTATTTCGCCACGCGATCAGAGCGGGCGGGGGCGCCAGTCTTGATTTGCCCCGTATTGAGTGCCACAGCCAAATCTGCAATGGTGGCGTCTTCTGTCTCGCCGGAGCGGTGGGATGTGACCGCTCGCCAGCCTGCGCGGTGGCACATTTCCACCGCTTCGATGGTTTCGGTCAGGGAGCCAATCTGGTTGAGTTTGACCAGCAGGGCATTGGCGGCTTTGTCTGCAATGCCGCGGCGGACGCGCTCAGGGTTGGTCACCAACAGGTCGTCGCCGACGATTTGAATCTTGTCGCCTAATTCTTGGGTCATCAACTGCCAGGATGCCCAGTCGTCTTGGGCGTGACCATCTTCGATGGATACGATTGGATAGTCTTTGACCCACTGCTTCCAAAGTTCAACCATTTCTTCGCCGGTCAGTTGCTTTCCCTCTTTGCGGAGGTTGTATTTTTTGGTCTTTTTGTCATAAAGTTCAGAAGCGGCGGGGTCGAGCGCAATGGCAACGTCTTTGCCGCGCCCTGCTTTGAAGCCGGCTTTTTCAATTGCAGCAAGGATAACTTCGATGGCTTCACTATTTGCTTTCAATGACGGGGCGTACCCGCCTTCATCGCCGACGAGGGTGACATAGCCCTTTTCCTTCAAAACAGATTTTAAGGCATGGTAGATTTCCGCGCCCCAGCGCAAGCCTTCGGTGAAGGTTGGCGCGCCGAATGGCATGATCATGAATTCCTGCATGTCGGTGGATTGCCACGCAGTATGCGCGCCGCCGTTCAAAACATTCATCATGGGAACGGGAAGTACATGAGCGTATACGCCGCCGATATAGCGATAAAGCGGCATCCCGAAGGAATTGGCAGCGGCTTTGGCGGCAGCCAGGCTGACGCCTAAAATTGCATTTGCACCCAATTTAGATTTATTGGCGGTGCCGTCCATGGTGAGTAGTTCGGCATCCAATCCGCGTTGATCGGCGGCATCCCAGCCGAAGAGCGCATCTGCAATTACACCATTCACGTTGGCAACGGCTTTTGATACACCTTTGCCGAGAAAGCGCTTCTTGTTTCCATCTCGCATCTCCAATGCTTCGTGATCGCCGGTGGATGCGCCAGAGGGAACGATAGCGCGCCCAAACGCGCCGTCCATTAGAATGATTTCGACTTCTATCGTGGGGTTGCCGCGTGAATCAAGAACTTCAAGGGCGGATATGCTTTCAATTGTGCTGTCCATTTTATAACTCCTGTTTGGTGTTTGTGAATAATGCATCAAGTATAATCGCATTTTATATGATGAGGTTATCTTGAATACACCGTTGGGTTTTGATCTGCGTGATCAAAAAAAATATTATTTGGAAGAAACACCCGCCCGCCGTTTTATATTTTGGCTCATTCGTATTTTTTTTGATATTTTTACGGTGGTGCGCATTGAGGGGCGGGAAAACTTCCCGCTGGACGGTCCTGTGATTATTGCCGCAAATCATGTCACCAACTTTGACGCCTTCCCCATCCAATTTGCTGTTCCTCGTGGAATATGTTACATGGGCAAAGCAGAATTATTCAATACATTGCTTTCGCCCCTTTTGCGCGTTTTATGCGCTTTTCCTGTGTATCGGGGTGAAAAAGATGAGTGGGCGCTGCGCCATGCCCATAAAATTCTTGCTCATGGACAAATTCTCGGTATGTTTCCAGAAGGAAAGCGTTCAAAAGGCGCAGGTCTTTCCGTGGCAAAAACAGGCACAGCCAGAATGGCAATTGAGATGAACTGCCCGATCATCCCCGTACTGGTGATTGGTACAGATCAAGTATTTAAAAAATTTCCCCGGCGTTCACTTCTAACCATAAAATTGCTTCCGCCTATTTTGCCAAACCCCGGCGATACGCCTCTTGCATTGACTGACCGTGTAATGTTTACTCTTGCCGCTGGATTACCTGAGACGATGCGTGGGGTGTATGCTCAAATTCCAAAAGGATTTCGTTTGTAATTTTAGGCAACATGTTATTTTTTTGTCGTTTAAAGACTGACATAATTGTTAAGAAAATAGGCGGAATTCGCTTGCATTATTTTTCGGACAGTGTAAAATATAGTCAATCTTAGGTGACCTACCTGAGAAATTCAAAAGAAAGGAGATTAAATAAAATGTTATTTTCACCTAAAGAAAAAGGTCAGGGTCTTGTTGAATATGCTCTAATTCTCGTTTTGGTTGCTATTGTCGTTATCGCCGCTCTCATGATCCTCGGACCGATTATCGGCAATGTATTCAGCAAAGTCAATTCCAGCCTTTCCACCGTCTAATTTATGTTGTAAGTTCAAAAAAGTCCTGTCGAAAGACAGGACTTTTTGGTTTCTATCGTTAGATCAATATATTGATTTGTGATGCTTTTATAAAAAAGGTATCAATTTGTTATACTCAAATTAAATGAGTAGTCAATCATCTCAACCTCATTCGCCATACGCAGGACGCTGGGTGGCTCGCTTGCGCGGAAAAATCATCGCGCAAGGCAGCACACCTGATCAAGCCTTGCGCGCTTCGCAACACAGCCGTTACAAAGAAAGCCCAGAGATTATTTTTATGTTTTTACTTCCCCCCCTGATAAAAAAAATTATGGATGTTCTGCCCCCCGATCAGGAGATTTATCTCGTTGGCGGCGCAGTACGTGATTTATTACTTTCGCGCCCTTCCCCCGACTTGGATTTTGCCCTGCCTGCGAAGGGCATTTTCCTCGCCCGAACAGTTGCCAATGCCCTCCACGCGGATTTCATCCCACTCGACGAGGAGCGCGACACAGGGCGGGTGATCGTCACTCAGGAAGACGGCTCGCGCATCTTTCTCGACTTTGCAGTTTATCGCGGCGCTGATCTAATTGAGGATTTGCGCGCGCGCGATTTCACCATCAACGCCATCGCCTACAACCTGCGCGATGAAACGGTCATTGACCCAACCGAAGGCGGCAAGGATTTACGCGCAAAAACCATCCGCGCCTGCTCGCCTAGAGCCTTAGCCGATGATCCCGTCCGCATTTTGCGCGCCATTCGTCAGGCTGCCGCGTTTGATTTTCATATTGAAAAGAATACCCGCGAGCAGATGAAGCAGGCGGCAAATCAACTGGGGCGCATCTCGCCAGAACGCCTGCGCGACGAAGTCTTTAAAATCCTCAAAGGTCCCAAGTCTCATGCGTGTATCCGCGTGCTTGAAATGCTGGAGGTGCTTCCACATTTGCTGCCTGAACTGGTCGCCATGCAAGGCGTGGAACAGTCTGAGCCGCACATGCACGATGTGTGGACTCACACGCTTGCCGTGTTGGATTATCTCGACCAGATCATTTTCGCTTTGCGGGTTGGCTACGATGCTGAAAAAACCAACGACATGTTCACGGGTCTGCTTGGCTTGCGGCTGGGACGCTACCGCGAACAAATCGCTAACCATCTTGCCGAGCCGCTCAACATTGACCGTGAATTGCGTTCTCTGCTTTTCTTCGCCGCCCTGTATCACGATGTCAGCAAGCCTCAAACCAAAACGGTGGAAGAATCGGGGCGCACCCGCTTTTTCGATCACGATGTTCAAGGCGCGGAGGTTGCCGCCGAACGGTTACGCTCCTTCAACGTCAGCAACGATGAAGTGGAACGCGTGCAAACGATCATCAAAAATCACATGCGGATTCACGCCTTTGCCGACCGTCTCGAAAAAGAAAAACAAACGCCCTCGCGCAAAGCCATTTACCGCTTCTTCCGCGATAGTGGCAAAGCGGGCATTGACCTCGTTCTGCTTGGTCTGGCAGATGTCCGCGCGACCCGCGCCCACGCCCTGACCATCGAAGCCTGGACGGTTTATCTCGACATCGCCCGCATCCTGCTCGAAAATTATTTTGAAAAACCCGAAGAAGTCATCTCCCCGCCGCGCTTGCTGGATGGCAACTTGTTGATGAAGGAACTCGGCATCAAGCCCAGCCCCACGGTGGGGAAGTTGTTGGAATCCATCCGCGAGAATCAGGCGGCAGGCAAAATCGAAACCCGCGAGCAGGCGCTGGCATTTGCCCGTGAGGAACTGACGAAAATTAATTAATATCTGGAGTCCAACGACTCCTATCGTTGCACAGTCAAAGTCAGGAGACTTTGACTCTAAATTTATTGAATAGGTGAATCATGAACTACGTATTCTTTGATCTTGAAACACAAAACCTCTTTGAAGATGTCGGTGGGCAGGACAATGTTGCTTTGCTAAAAGTTGCCTGTGGCGTGACCTGGTCAACAGAACGAAATGACTTCGCGGTGTACTGGGAGCAGGACGTTCCCGCCTTGATTCAAGAGTTGAAATCTGCGACGAAGGTCATTGGCTTCAACTTAAAGGGATTTGATTACCGCGTGCTGCAACCTTACGCACCTGATGTACGCTTCGCCGCCATCCCAACCCTTGACATGCTCCTCGACCTCCAGCAGATTCTAGGCTTTCGTCTCAGCCTCGACAGCATCGCCAGCGCCAGTCTCGGCGCCACAAAAACCGCAGACGGCATAAAATCCGTTGAATGGTTTCGCGCTGGCGAGTTGGACAAGGTCGCCGAATACTGCAAAGCCGACGTGGACATCACCCGCCGCGTCTTTGAGTTTGGGCGCGA
>DYML01000123.1:0-2584 GCA_020721605.1 Anaerolinea thermophila | reverse complement strand
AGCGGGCTGGGGTTGATCGCCTCGCAAGCCGCCGCAGATTCCCCCGAAGGGAAAGATCGCCGTTATCAAACCGCCGCCGACGTTGCTCAAAAAGGCGTGGGCGTGGTCTCCGAAGTAATGCCCCCCAAACTTTCGGCAGATGTGCGTGTGCAGGCATTTGCGCGCGCCGTCATTGAACAACAAACTCCGTCCGCTGTGATGGGCGCGCTCAAAGCAATGGCTGAACGCGAAGACCTGCTGTCTCATCTGTCCTCTGTCACATTCCCTGTGACTTTGATTCATGGCAACGCAGATCTGTTAATTCTCATTGAACGCGCTCAGGAAATTAAGGTTGTACTTCCATCCGCGCGGTTGGTTGAGATTCAAGGCGCTGGTCACATGCCGATGATGGAATTTCCAGCTGAAACAGCGGAGGGGCTGATCTTTTTGCAAAATAATTTTTAATAGACCTTTACTCATGCAAGAGGTCTATCAAAACACACTCCCGTTCTTCAAAGAGGAACGGGAGTGTGTTTCGTTACTAGAAAGGGGTATCAGGCTAAGATGGAAGCGCTTGTGCGTTAGGCGGCATCGGGTTGCTGTTTTTCTTCAGGTTCATTTTGTCTAGCGATCCAGTTTGTCGCACCATTTTTCTAATGTGTGCAACAAGTACACTGCTTGGAACTGGTTTAACAAGGAAGTCATCGGCTCCGGTATCTAACACACTGGCTACCATGCTTGGGTCATTAATAGCAGAAAGAATGAGGATGGGAATATTGCTGAAGGCGCGAATTGCTTTGCTTACCTGCCAGCCGTCCATGTCCGGCATCATCAGGTCTAGCAATACAACATTGGGATGTTGTTCCTCCACCAATTTGACTCCCTCTGCGCCGCTATTGGTTGTAATTACTTCAAAGCCATGTGTTTTAAGCAGCATATTCATTAGTTCAGTGATGGCAAGGTCGTCGTCAATTACGAGTATTTTTGTAGACATAGTTTTTTTTCCGTAAATTGATTATGCCTGATTTATGGTTGAATATACTTTGCAATGTATTTACAGATTGATTAAAAGTATCAGTGATTTTTGTCGGTTGTATATTTGCTCTTTTTTGGTAAAATATTTCACGGTTCTAATAACAACGAAGGCTTCGGAAAGTTTTTGTGGATTGAAAAAATGCGCAAGGTTTAAGCGGGGTTTCCGAGGTTTTTAAATTTTATGTTTGCAGGAGATTAATTCAAATGAAGAAATGGGTATATCTATTCAACGAAGTAAAAGAAGTTGAAAAGCTCGCTGGCGGCTCATGGGATGGTGTTAAATCCATCGTGGGCGGCAAGGGCGCAGGGTTGATGGACATGACACGCGCAGGCGTGCCAGTGCCGCCGTTTTTTACGGTGACTACCGAAGCGTGTAATGCATATCATCAGGCAGGCGATAAATTCCCGGCGGGCATGTGGAACCAGGAATTAAAATCACTTAAAGTGATCGAAAAGGCAACCGGCAAAAAATTTGGCGATGCCAAAAATCCGCTGTTGGTATCCTGTCGTTCCGGCGCCAAGTTTTCCATGCCTGGCATGATGAATACAATCCTTAACATTGGTTTGACGGATAAAGTAGCCGAAGGCATGATCGCCGCAACCGGCAATGATCGCTTTACCTACGATTCCTACCGCCGTCTGGTTGAGATGTTCGGCACGGTGGTAATGGATGTTGCTGACGAAGCATTTGAACAACCATTGCACCACTACAAGCAAGAAAAGGGTTACAAACTCGACACTGAAATGACCGCCGAAGATTGGAAATCAATTGTTTCCATTTATAAAGAAGCCTACAAGAAAGAAACCGGCGAAGACTTTCCCCAAGACCCATACAAACAACTTTCATTAGCCACTGAAGCCGTCTTCCGCTCGTGGAACGGCAAGCGCGCTATTGACTATCGCAGAAAAGAGGGGATTTCCAATACGCTGGGAACCGCCGTCAATATTTGTACGATGGTCTTTGGGAACATGGGCGATGACTGCGCAACAGGCGTGGCATTCACCCGCAACCCTTCTACCGGCGATCATAAAATGATGGGTGAGTATCTCATTAATGCCCAGGGTGAAGACGTGGTGGCAGGCATTCGCAACGCAGATCAGATCGAAAACCTAGCCAACCAAATGCCCGCCGCTTACAAGCAGTTTATGGGCATTACCGCCAAACTCGAAAAACATTACTACGATATGCAGGACGTGGAATTCACCATCGAGCGCGGCAAGTTGTGGATGCTCCAGACCCGCATTGGCAAGCGCACCGCCAAAGCCGCCGTCAAGATGGCTGTGGATATGGCGAATGAAAAACTCATCACCAAGGAAGAAGCCGTCAAGCGCGTGACTCCCGAAAATGTGGACGCGCTGCTGCACCCGCAGTACGATGCCGCCGCGATGGATCAGGCTGAGAAGGAAGGTAAGTTCCTTGCCAAAGGCGTTAATGCTTCTCCTGGCGCCGCTGTGGGTCAAATTTACTTTGATGCGGATATGACCGAAAAAATGGCGAAGGAAGGCGGGCAGAAAACCATCATGGTTCGCCCCTTCACCAAGCCCGATGACGTTCACGGCATGATCGCCT
>DYML01000122.1 GCA_020721605.1 Anaerolinea thermophila | reverse complement strand
ACTGCCTCGCTTATTGCCTCTTACGCGTTCTTTACCAAATTTGGAACAGTCACCGAATTGCATGATCCAGGCTTTCTTTGCGTTAATGTTTCCGTCTGTATTGACTTGTTTGTATTGCTCACGCCATGCCGTGAGGATAATTTCCATCGCTTCGGGCGTGATCTCAATCTGGACGGCGGATAGTTGCGCAGTAAGTCGTTTCAATTCTGCGCGTGCCAGATTGTATTCCGCTTCTCGTTGTGCAAGCCTTTCCTGCGCCGCGGTGCTGCCGGTTTTTTCCACTGCGTTCAAAGTTCTTTGAATGGCAAGGTTGAGATTTTCAATATTGCGCCGCGTGGCGGTGATCTGTTTTTCGATATCCGCTGTTGAGGTGAACTTATCTTTTGCCTCTGCTATGACCTCCGAAAGATATTCTGATGTGAGGATTTTTTCAAAGACAAAAGTCATTATTTTTTCCTCAGCTACCTTCGCTCCGATTCTTTTTGACGGGCAAGAATCTGCACCTTGCCGATTCTTTTTGCCGCATAGATAAAAATTCCATGGATGTTTTTTGCTAGAGTAACCTGTAACCATCATGTTGCCGCATTCCGCGCAATAAGAAAAGCCGCCAAAAAGAGTCGGGCTGTGAACACGGCGCGGATGGTTTACTGTGCGTTCCGTATTGCGAGTTTTCAGACGGGTTTGCACAGAGTAAAAAAGTTCTTCCGGGATAAGCATTTCATGGTGATCTGGTGTGTCTCCATAGTAGCCGATATAAGACTTGTTTTTGAAAAAAGTAGCCCACGAATTTTTGTTTGTGTAAAGTTTTCCTTCCGTTGCCTGTGTAATTTCTTTTAGCGATTTCTTATCGTTGAGCATTTCAAAAGCCAACCTGACGTAATCATGTAAAACGGGATCGGGAACCCACTGGCTGACAATGTGCGGTTTGCCATCGCGTCGTTTCCCAATTTCCACGGGTTCGCCTTTTATACCGCGCGGTGGCGTGCCTGGCGCGTAACCTTTCCCCATGTGAATTAAGTCTCTCAATCCGCGCTTTACTGCATCTGAATTCTGTTTTCTAAAAAGAGCATTGGCAAAGTTAATATGAAAGCGACTTAACTTTTCCAGGTTTTCGTCTTCGGGAATATAGTCTGTTAGGGAATGGACAATTACGCCTTGTCTTTTGAGAGATAAAAAGAAAAATTCTGCATCATCTTCATTTCGAGCAAAGCGCGCAAAATTCCAAATCAAAAGACATCGAGGCTTAATCGCTTGATCATCACACAATTCCATAATGGTATTGAACGCTTCACGCTTTTTTGTACTGCCGCCAGACTCCGCTTCATCATTGAATCTACGGTTAAGAAGCAAGCCATGTTTTTCACAATACAAGATGAATTCTTGGTTTTGTTGCCTTACGCTTTCGGTTTGGTTGGGTCCTCCGCTGTCCCGACCATACGTCCAGACTATATCTCCCCGTTTTACTGTTGAGGGTGGTGCGAATAAAATGTATGTCATTTGATTATCCTTTTGAATTTGGGATTAGTTTGCCATTGGTTACAACTAGCGCGCCGCGTTGTATTAAGTCTTCAATCACGACTTGTAAATTATCTGCAACAAAGGGCAAAGCGGCGCGCTGCGCGCTTTGAAGATCAGGGAATTGATTACCACTTATCGTAGTGATTTCAAATGGGTTTGTGTTTCGTCGCATGTTGTTATCCTTTTGCTGTTTGCTTCACAGCGGGCTTGTAGGGCGTTTATTTTTGAATTTTCGATGTCTGATGTGGATGTAATGGTTTATGAAGGTTCGGCTAGCAGGTCGCAAATTTCAAGACATTTTTTCAGTTCGTCGCGTGTGTAAATCGCTTCAATTTTTCCATCTGCTAAACGCTTCCAAGTGCCGCGTATTGTCGGCACATTAGAGCCTGGCTTCCATCTGATTTTTAGCGTTTGAAAGCCGCCTTTTTCGTCGGTTTCATCGTCTCCAATAAGGGCGAGTTGGGGGGGGGAAGTCGAAATCATTTTAAGCGTCTCCTATTCTCGTTTAATGTGTGACATGTGTGACATGTGTGACAAATCTTTTTTTGTAGAGTAAAAATTGTCTTTTTTTGTCACACTTGTCACAGTTGTCACACATGTCACACGTCATTTTTGGAGAGACGGCGCGGGCGACACAATATCAGCGGTGAAATTAACCTTGTTTCTGTAAAAACGGAGGACGCGGTAAGTACGGTTTTTATAGCGGTCTGAAGGTGTTGAAATTTTCCTTCCATCCTTCAGGATTGGCATGATAAAACCCTGTCTTGCGAGCATTGAATACAAGCCTTTTTGTTTGAGTAATGGCGCTCCGTTTTCCCGTCTCAAAAACTCTGATACCGCGTTGTAAGAAGTCTCACTTTGGATATAAACAAAGTCAGCGTCAAACCATCCAAGCCAGGTCGTCCCCCCGCCTTCGGCGTTGCCTTCCATGTCGCTTAAATAAAATTCGCCTTGTGAAATAAGCGACTCTAAAACGTTGATAAATCGTTGCGTTGGCAGTTCATCGCGGACATGTTCGGACTGTGACTCTGCCAGGCTTTTTATCTCTGACTTGGCATTGATAAATAAAGCCTTCGCCTCTGCCTTTGTAATCGCGCCTGATTCAGTTGCGAAGGTCAAGCCAAGTTTTATACCCAGCAACAAATTGGCAAACATCTCAGGGGTTCGCAAGTGCATTTCATCGCCGCGCATTTCATCGCGCAAGATTGCTATGCGGTCTTGGAAATTGGCTTTGATCGCATCCCAGTTTTTTACAAGCCAGGTCAAATAACCCGCCATTGCCTTTGGTAAAAAGTCGGCTTCTTTTTGCGCGGTGGTTAGCAGGTTTTTGTTAACCGTGTCTCTCAATACTTCAATCGGCAGCACACGCGCAAGAATACTTTGACCAGATGGAAGTTGCTCCGCCGTTGAAATAACCAAGCCGCGTGACGGGTATCCTTCCCGCAAACTTGTATCCGCGTTCATGCGTGTACGGGGACTATGGTTGCCAATGGCGCGAATAATTCGATTGGCACGATTCTCGTATTTTTGCGCTTCCATTCCTGAGGACTGCGGCGCAAAGTCATCTATAACTATTGGCGCATCCTTTGTGGCAAAGATTGATTTTTCAAGCGCGTTGTCCGTTGACGCCCAGCCTTCGGGCAAAGTCTTGTATGTGAATGTCCCATAGTGACAAAGGAAGATCGCCGCCAGTGTGGACTTAAGGCTTCCCGTTTCAGCAAAGAGCCATAACATAAAATCAATGGGAGCAATATCAGCCAGGGGCGCAAGATACATACATCCCCACAATGCCCAGGTCACGGATCGCGGCGCAAGGTTTAGCAGGTTCAAACTTTTCTTGACGGCTTCCTGTATATTGATTCCTTCCAAACTATTTGGAATGGCATAGCGTTTTAATCCGCCTTCTAGTTTTACAGTCACGTTGTCCATTCCCAACGCGCCCGCCGTTGTCAGGTAGACTCGCTTTCCGTCAATCTCACGCCAGCCTGTATGGGTGTACTCAGTGCGTGAAATAATATCTTCTGCAGAGTGCCATTGAATCGCTTCACGAATTTTGTCATTGCTTGCATTGCCCGCGTGTATGATGGGCTTCACTCCCCAAAGTTTTGTAACCCATTTCATGCCGCTAAACTCTTCGGCATCAACTTCAATTTCAGGAAGGCGCGCGCCTGCTTGCAATTGTCCTTTTATTTTCAAAACGCGCGTGATTGTTTGCCCGTCGTCTTTGGCAATCTCTTCTAAAATGCGGGCATCAAAATTACACAGAGCGCGTTTAATTTTTATTAGTTCGTCTTCGCCTCTGTCTTTTCTAAATTCAATGGAGTGGTAAGCGCCGTTGATAACTTCGTAACGCATAACCTGATTCGGGTCGGGTTCGTTGTCTTCAAGGTCATCCCCCGGCAAGGTAAGCGGCGCGGTCGTTGTGATCTTGATGGTCTTTTGTTTGCCAGTTTCAAAGGCGCGGGGATTGGCTGGGTTGCGTGCCTGCTTGTATGCTTGTTTGAGCGTCGCTGTAAATTCTTTTTCATCCTTGCTCATGTTTGACCAAACAGGCATGAGCATAGACTCCGCCTCACTCTGACTATATCCACATCCGCATAAATCACATGCGGCTATAAATAGACGGTTATTTCGAGTGTGCGCGCCCGCGCCGTATTCAATAAAATCTTTTGTCTGTTTGGATGGTCTACCAATACCATTGGCAACAATTGGCATTGACTCCGCCGCTTGTTGTGGCTTCGTTTGCGCTTCGTGCCAGGCTTCGCAAATTTTCACAACCTGCGCGCCGTCTATTTCAAGCGCGCTTTTATCGGCATTGTGTAATTCATATTTTGCGCCATCTGGGTGTGTCGAAGGCGGGATAACTCCCTGCTTGCCCGTTGCGAGTAAATCAAAACTTGCGCCCTTCGGACTCACACTTTTGGGAAGTTCCCCCGTAACCTTCAAAATAATCTTGCCCCGATTCGGCGCGTCTTTGCGTGTGACGATTGGCGCAGATTGCAAGGATGGGAAGTATTCAAGAAATTCTGACAGGTGATCGTCAAGGTCAAGCATACACAACCCGCTTGAAAGTTTGCCGCAAATCATGCCCACATTGCCGCCGTTTTTTACATGCGGTAGCACGGATTTCAAACTCAATGGATATTTTTGCCAGTCTCTTTCAAAGGGCTTTTTATCAGCCTTAAGGACTTTCACAAAACGCGCGCCTTGTTTGCTAAACCAAGTCAAAGGCGGGTTATAATCGCCTTGTTGCGTTGTGAAGTTCTCTGCTTTTCCCGCCTCAGGTTCATTCCCTGGGGCGGCTTGCTTTTTATTGCTTTGTGTTGATTGTGTCATGTCATCCTCTTTTGTTTGGAATAATAGATTCGTCGGGGGAAACTTCAGGCGCGGGGTTGAGTTCTTCGGTGGGCTGTGAAGTTGCTTCTCTGTGCATGTGTAATTTTGAGAGTCCTACCTATCAGAATGATAGGTAGTCCGCTTCGTTTGTTCGCCTGCCACCGAAGGAACACCAGCGGTACTACGGCGGCACAGCAGAGGAACACCAGCGACAACGCTTTTTTTATAGGCGTTTTTTTCTGCCATCGAAGGCACACCAGCGGTACACCAAAGGAACACCAGCGGTACACCAGCGGTAGTTAGATTTGAGAGTCCTACCTATCAGAATGATAGGTAGTTGGGTTCGTTTTTTCGCCTGTCACCGAAGGAGCGCCAGCGGACGACCAGCGGAGCATCAGCGGATAACCAGCGGCGGCGTTTTTTTTATAGGCATTTTTTCTTGTCACCGAAGGAGTGCCAGAGGAGTACCAGAGGAGTACCGAAGGAGTACCAGCGGCAATGAGATTTGAGGCGGTAAGCGGGACGCTTACCAGTCCATTTTTTGTAACAAAATATTTGCGCTGAATGTTTGTAACAAGAAAAAACGCGCTGTGCGGGTCAATCTTCGGGTTTTCCTGCCCAGCGCGTTTTTAGGGCGTTTTTGCCCCGTTGACGGGGATTTTATCGGTCTTGGTCAATGTCACTGTTTAGGGTGTCACGGTCAGAGTGTGACGCCTATTTCGTTTTTATGGGCAGTTCGGCGTGTTGTGACTGTCGCAGTTCGTAAGCCCGCGTTTTGTGCGAAGGCTTGCAATACCTTTGGCTGTAGGTTTCGGTTTCAAATTCTGCGCCGCAATATTGGCAAGTCCAGGTATATGTTTTCTTTGGTTTTTGCGCCGTCACCTTTACGGGGTCGGCGCTTCGGGAAAAGACAAATCAGCGGGCTGGGGAATGTTTGCGGGCGGGGCTTCCTGCGGGGCGCGTGTTGGCTGGGGCGTGTTGGCTGGGGCTTCCTGCGGGGCAATTGTCGTTTGTTGGTAGACGATCTCAGGCTGGGGCGGTCGTGCGAATTTCATACGTGCCATAGTTGCGGTGCGCGCAATCCACAACGCCAGCGGGCTGGGCTTCGCCTTTGCGGGGTGTGGGGCGCGCGGTTGGAATATGGGCGGGGCTTGAATGGCGGTATTTGTGTCTGGCACGTCTTTGCTTTCAACGTCTATAACTTCCATTTGCGCGGTTTCATTCGCCGCCATTGGTAAACGCAATCTATATTTCAATTGACCAGTTGCCCGCGCCGCTAGGATCGCGCCCAATTCCCGCGCCTGTCCTTCAATGCTTGCGTTTGCCTGTTTCATGGCTTCATCGCGCAAGGTGTCTTCTAAAATGCTTGTCTCAATTTCTTCCATCGTGTCGGGGTCGGTCGTGTGGAAGGCGTAGATTGCGATCAGGTTTGCCAGGGTTGCGATAATCACTCCGTAAATAACCGCCGCCTCTAATGCGGCGGGCGTGTCTACCATGCTTTGACCGCCGCCTAACAAGCGCCCCGCCGCCAGTAAGATAATCCCTGCCACGTCAAGCACGAGCATTATGACACTGATACTGCGCTGATATAAACCGCGTGCATGTCCCAGCCAGGCGGTGAGCCATGCAAACGCGCCGCCATCAAAGAGGGCAAGCGCAAAGTAGGGAGTGATCGGATCGTTGGGAAGGACAGCCCGCATTTCTTGCAGGGTGAGTGAAGCAGTCCACCCGAACACGGCAAGCACAAAGACATAAAAGATTATTTTTCCAATTGTCGCTGAAAGTTTTTTCATGGTTACCACCAGCCCTTTGCCGTGCATTCAATGGCTTGCGCTTCGCCAGAAGTGCAATACATGTGACGCCATTCCGCATCCGTTGCCGTGCCAAGAACGTACAGTGACGCCAAGAGGACAAGGGCAAGTATTAGCATGGGAACATAGTTACCAGGTCGGTTCT
Source organism: Anaerolinea thermophila (assembly GCA_020721605.1). Classification (GTDB taxonomy): domain Bacteria; phylum Chloroflexota; class Anaerolineae; order Anaerolineales; family Villigracilaceae; genus Villigracilis. The sequence continues at coordinate 3,650 of DYML01000122.1, read as the reverse complement.
TTACGTCTTCAAAGAATTCAATAATTTTATTCATGGTTCACCGTCCAAAGATAAAGTACAAAATGCCGCCGACAAACAAAACGGGCAGGCAGATGTTTACAAACAACAAAACTGATGTGGTCACAATGACCGTCCATTTCGTCACCAATTTATCCGCTTCGTCAGCGGTGTATTTTTTGTTCATGGTTTCACCTCGCAATATTTTTTATTCAGCCAGCCAGCCACGCCGCCAGCCGTTTCAACGTTCAGCCATTCGCCAGCCGTGAGAATGTCCAGGCTTGCGCCTTCGGTCAGGATGTCCAGGACTGCCCCACAAGCCGCGCCAGGGCAAGCCCGCAAATTTACCGTGCCGCCGTCAATGCCTGTATTCACTTTGCAAGTGCTAGGCTTATTGGTGGCAGTGGGGGAGGGCGGCGCGGTTGTGTTCGTGATTGCGCCTGCCTGTTCACGCTTGCGAATTGCCAGCCAATGACGCTAAACAAGGCGCCAAAGATAAGCAGAGTAAACAGAAAAAGCATTTTGATTTTTTTCATGTCGTGCTGTCCTTCCAATCCGCGCCGCATTCGTCACAATAAACAGGCGGTTTGCCGCGTCCGCCGTCCTCATGGTGCGCGCCGCAAGTCGGGCATGTGTAAATTGCTTCAACGTCAGCGGGTATATCAATTCGCGCATTGCCCGCTTGCCAGTCACGCGCCGCCTGCTTAACCATATCCGCGCACCACTTCAAAAAAGCCCCGTCACTTGCGTCGTCCGCAAAGTTCAAACGAAAATACATTCTCAAACGTTCAAAGGCTTTACGGTCACGGGCGTTTTGTTTTTGTTCGTCTACGGTCATGGTTCACCGTCCTTTGTTGTAAAATAACTATGTCACCCGTTGAAGTAGTGACACATGCCGCCGACATTTTCAGGATGTCGGCGGTCATTGTTTTTGTGTGTCCTTTGCGGACTTACGCCAGCTTGCCCTCTCCGCGTTATCATCCCTGCGCGAGTGCTTCGCGTCTGGTTTCGATAATCGGTTATAAGTTGATAAGGTTCTAATAACATGACGTTATAAGTATTGCCTAAAAAATAAGCCCTTTCGGGCGAGTTACTTATAAAGTGACGTTATTAGTGTAAAACTAATAAAAGCATTCGTCAAGTGACAAATGCTTTTATTTTAGGTTTCGTCTGGGGTCATTCTTGCTCATGTCTTTTGTCTTTTCTAAATATTCTTTATTTTTGACCTTATTTTTCCTTTCTTTCGGTTTCTTTTGGTATTCGTGTTTCGGGATAAGATTTTCGTAAATCTGAAATAATGTTGCGAATCATATCTTCTAAAAAGACCTCCTTCTTAATCTCTCTGGCAGGCAACCCTTTACACCAAATCTCAATATTTTTTAGGTCACTTTTTTTATTGGGAATATGCTCCCATGGTTTCTTTTCATCGGGAGCAGGTTCGGGTAACTTGTTTCCCACTTCCGTAGTTTGTTTTTTTTGCTCGGTTTTTTTGTAGGTGTAAAAAATAAAAAAAACCGAGCGGATAGGAAAAACTTATCAGCAGGGCTTTTTTATTTTGTAATGCCTAAACTGTAGTAGAACAGATCAGCAGTTTTGTTTGCGTAGGTAGTCGGTAAGTTGTTAAGCCCAATTTCTACATCGAAACCTCTATTGAAGTTATACTTAACGAACGAAGCCCCGCGGCAGCAACCACGAGGCTTCTTAGTACACTACGCGATTTGGGCGCGCAGTCGTTAGGGAGATAATAGCACAATCCTACCGCCTTCGCAAATTGGTTGCGTGGGCGGTTTTTATTTGCGGCTTTGACAAGGATGCCTCAATATGGAAAACCTAATGGGAAAATTTCGTGAGCGGCTGGCGAATATCGCAATTGGTCCCAGCGCCTTGCGGAATCAGGGCGCAAGTGGGGTGATTGACGCTGCGCGTAAGTTTCTCGCAGGTCTTGATCTGACGCAATTTGTTGTGGCAGATGAAGAGCAATTTTTGAAAGTGCTCGATAAGCAAACCGAAAAGTTGAGAACAGACTTTCCAGACGGGGCGAAGAACTGGGGCGCAGCTCGCAAGGCGATCAATCTCTTTCTGGCGGAATGCTGTTATCACAGGTTTATTTGTCAGGAATACCACCTGGAAAAGATAGAAGCCTTTTTGGAGACTCCCCTAGATAGCCAGGTTGCGAAGAAGTTGATTAAAAAAGCAAAAGAAAACGACGAGAAACTTCCACGCTGGCAAGGACTGAAACATCTGACCCAGAGCGAGAGCAATGATTATCAGCAATTTGCGTATCAGTACGCCAAAAAAGAAGAAAAATTACCGGCGCGTTTTTATTTAGATGTGATTATTTGGCAGCCTGAAGGTTCTGAAGAAACATGAAAATTATAAAGACATGCATAGATGACTCAAAGCACGTGGCGGATGGATTTAAGTAGATATAGTATTAAACGATAAAAAACGAAACAATATTAGCAAAATACCATACTAAACTAAAGGTGATTTTTCATGGGACGTTCCACCGTACATTACGCAGACAACAAGACCAATAACGCATTGAAGGCTTTGCACAACAAACTGCGCCCCGCGGGAACGCCCGTTCAGCGCGTGGAGTACATCATTGAGTTGCTCTTGCTGCGGATTTTTGAAACCAAAATCAAGCAGGATGACGAGTTCAAGCCGTTGCGCGATTTGTTTTCGGCTGGCTATAAGTGGACGAATCCCAAAACGGGGAAAGAGGAAACGAACGAGAACCGTTTGTTTTCGTATTTGCCGAGCGTTTCCAACGAGCAGATTTTGGCGGAGCTGAACGACAACTTTTTCCCGTTCTATTCCAATATTTTGCAGAGCGCGAGAAAAGTCTTCAAGGGAAATTTGCCGCAAAAGGTGCAAGACCAACTGGTTTTGATCGAAGAGGTTTTTAGCAATTCCAATTTTACAAACAACGTCAACAGCGGAAATTTAGGCGAAGTCATCAGCATTATTGCCAATGACATCGAGGAAAGCCGTTTACTGCAAACAGACCTTTTGGGCGACGCGATTGAATCGGCGTTGAGCGAAACGGGCGGGACGAAAGATATTGGCTTGTTCCGCACGCCGAGTCATGTGCGCCAATTTATGACCGCGCTGGTCGAGCCAAATTTTGACGATACCCTATTTGACCCAGCTTGCGGCACAGGCGGATTTCTATTCGACGGCTTTGAATTTGTCATGCGCCGCGTGGACTCAACCCGCGAGTGGCCTGGCGAAAAAGCCCACCCCGAATTGGCAGAGTGGTTTGACCGTTATTTCGAGCAGAATCAAATTGACTTCCCCAGCATTGAACAGACCACGCAGTTTTACCGCAGCGGCGTGACAGGCGTGGAATACCTGGGCATGATCCGCAAAATGGCGGCGATCAATTTCTACATTCGCGGATTGAATCCCGCCAACATTGAGCAGGGCGACTCATTAGCCAAGTACAAACCCGTCACCGACCATGAATCAAAAACCGCGATTTTGGCAAATCCACCTTTCGGAGCGCAGCGCGATCAGGAAGCGTACCCTGAAGTGTGGGCGGAATATTCAAAAGAGTCGGAAACAACCATTCTGTTTGTGAAGTTGATGTTTGAACACTTAAAACAAGGCGGACGTTGTGCGGTGGTGGTTTCGGAGGGCTTTCATAC
>DYML01000121.1 GCA_020721605.1 Anaerolinea thermophila | reverse complement strand
AAAATGGGCGCCAGCGGATTTTTACTTAAGCCGCTCAACCCAGACCTGCTGGCGGCGCGTATTTTGCAATCTTTTGGGCGACTGGCAGATTTCCCCAACCAACATCGGCTTGTCTAATAACCAAAAAATAGGGCAGCTTTCCATTTGCACAGTGAAAAAATAATTTACGCCATATTTAGCCTGGCTTCACACTACATTTACAGGCATAAAAAGGCGAATCAGGTATGATCCCTTTTAGGCATCAAACTCTGGAAAAAATTATGACAATCTCTGTAGCGCAGGCACAATTATTTTTTCTGGCATTTACCCGTATTATGGCGATTATTTTACATCTGCCGGTATTTGGCGGGCAAAATATTCCCAGCCAGGTGCGCATTGGTTTGGGCTTTGCGCTGGCGCTGGTCTTAATTGCCTGGCAGCCCCTGCCTCCCGAAACTGCCGCCATTGGCGCTTTTGTTTACGGCGTGTCCATTGCCAAAGAAATTATGATCGGCACCTTAATTGGATTTTCTGCCGACCTGGCTTTTGGCGCCATTCAAATGGCGGGCGCGGCAATGGGCATGGGCAGCGGTTTTGAATCCAGCCGCATTTTCAACCCTGCTTTGGGCGAGGCTGGCTCTGCCTTCGATCAAATTTTTGTAATGACTGCCGCCATGTTCTTTCTGGTGATTGACGGTCATCATCAGGCGTTGATCGCCATTCAACACACCTTTGATATTGTGCCGCTGCAAGGCAGCCTTCCATTTAGCGGTTTGGAATCTATTATGAAAGCAACCTCACTTTTTATTGCCACAGGTATTCACCTGGCATTGCCGGTCATGGCGGCTCTCGTTTTAACCGACCTGACCCTCGGCTTGCTGGCGCGTGTGGCGCCGCAGGTGCAGGTTTATTTTCTTGGTTTGCCTGTCAAGGTGGTGGTGGCAATGATCGCCCTCGGCATGAGTTTCGCCGTCATATTTCCCAACCTGACGCTTTTGTTTAAGTCCATGACCGAAAACATGCTTTTGTTTGTGGAGCCGTAAAACGCAATGGCAGATAAAACCGAAGCCCCCACCAGTCATCGCCTACAGGAAGCCCGTGAAGAAGGGCAGGTGGTACGCAGCCAGGAATTAATTTCGGCAGTGATCATTTTAACAAGCGCCTTCCTGCTGCAAGGACCCGGCAAACAATTGGCGTTGGCGTTTGAGGCTTTAATTACCAATATCATTGTGGAACTTCCCTCCGCCACCCTCTCTATCGAATGGCTTCGCGCCGTTGTTTTTTCTTTTGCTCTGCAAATTTTAACGCCCTTTGGTCTGATTCTCTTTGGCTTATTGCTGGGCGGCGTTTTAATTACTCTGGCACAAACTCAATTTTTATGGGCTGGGAAAAAAATAGGCTTTGACTTCAAACGAATTAATCCCGCCGAAGGCTTTAAACGTATTTTTTCCGCGCGCGGCTTTTACGAACTGATTCGCTCCCTGCTTAAGTTGGCTTGGGTCTCTTGGGCAGCGTACGGCTTTCTGCGCTCCCAATTTGTGGAGGTGATCGTCTTTAATCAGTTTGATTTTTCCACCGCCGCCGCTCAGTTTGCCGAGATGTGCATTTCACTTGCCATGCGGGTCGGCGGCATGTATTTGGCGCTGGCAGCAGCCGATTACGCCTATCAGCGCTGGGACTTGTACAAAAACCTAAAGATGAGCAAAGACGAAATTAAGCAGGAACACAAGCGTTCTGAGGGCGACCCCATGCTTAAAGGTCGTATGCGCAGTTTGCAGCGTCAGATGGCGCGCGGGCGCATGATGGCAAATGTTGCCAAGGCAACTGTGGTGGTTACCAACCCCACCCATTTGGCAATTGCCATTGAATACCATGAAGGGATGCGCGCGCCAAAGGTCTTGGCGAAGGGGCCATATCGCGTGGCGGAGCGCATTGTAAAAATTGCAAAAGAAAATCATATTCCTGTTGTGCAAAATATTCCGCTGGCGCGCGGCATATATTACACCATTGACATCGGACAGGAAATATCATCTGACCTGTATTTGGCAATGGCGGAGGTGCTGGCGTATGTTTACAAAATTCGCGGTAAGTCTACTGCCAGTTCCAGCGCCGCCCGCCCTCAACCTGCCTAGGTGAAACCAACCATGACCGTCTCAACTTCTTCCATTAATAAAAATCCAATTCTTGTTGCCCTGCAAGGGTTGCTACGCTCCAAAGATATTGTTATGGCGCTCAGCCTGGTGCTGTTGGTAGGCATGTTGCTCATTCCCCTGCCTTCGTTTTTGGTAGACTTGGCAGTGGCGCTCAGTATTGCCGTTTCTGTTGGCATTGTGCTGCTAACCATGTTCATCAAACAGCCAATGGAGTTTTCGGTCTTTCCAACGGTCTTGCTGCTGGTCACATTGTTTCGGCTGGGCATTAATGTTTCGGTTAGTCGTTTAATTTTACTCAGCGGCGATGCGGGTCAAATTATTGAAACCTTTGGCAACCTTATTGTCGGCGGCAATTATGTGGTGGGCGTGGTCATCTTCCTTATTTTGATGATTATTCAATTTGTGGTCATCAACAGCGGCGCGGGGCGTGTGGCGGAAGTTGCCGCCCGATTTACGCTCGACGCCATGCCCGGCAAACAAATGGCAATTGATGCCGACCTAAACGCCGGTCTCATTGATGAAACCCAAGCCCGCCAGCGCCGCAAAGCCATTGAATCGGAAGCCGATTTTTACGGCGCAATGGATGGCGCCAGCAAATTTGTGAAGGGCGATGCCATGGCAGCCATCATCATTATGCTGGTGAACATTCTTGGCGGGTTTGTCATTGGCGTATTGCAGCGCGGAATGCCGCTGGTTACGGCGCTGCAAACCTATGTTTTATTAACCATCGGCGCGGGTCTGGCAATTCAAATCCCTTCTTTGCTGGTTTCAGCCGCCGCCGGTTTAATTGTCACCCGTTCCACTTCCGAAACTTCATTGGGAACTGAAGTCTCTGCCCAAGTTTCTAATTTTAACGTGCTGGCAGTTGGCGCAGTGGTCGTGGCATTAATGATGTTTGTGCCAGGCTTGCCTGCTTTGCCTTTTGGCTTGGTGAGCCTGGGGCTGGGCGCTGGCGCCTTCTTTGTGAACAAGGCACAGGCATCTGCTGTGGCGTTGGAAGAAGAAGCCAATCTGCCTGCGCTGCGCCCCTCTGAACCTGAAACCCCAGAGCAAATGCTGGAAATGGTGGTTGTAGACCCCATTGAGTTGGAAATTGGCTACAGCCTCATTCCAATTATTGACGAAGACAGCCAGGATAACCTGCTCAGCCGCATCATCAGCATTCGCCGCCAGTTAATGAGCGAAATGGGATTAATTTTGCCTGTGGTGCGCATTCGTGATAATTTACGCCTTTCGCCGCAATCCTACCGTATCAAAATTCGTGGGCAAGAAGTTGCGCTAAACGAAATTCTGCTTGACCGTTTGCTTGCCATTCCCGGCTCGGATATCGAAGAATCCATTCAAGGCGTGCCAACCTCAGAACCCGCTTTTGGCTTGCCCGCCATTTGGATCAGCTCCGCCGAACAAAATCAGGCAGAGTTAAAAGGCTACACGGTTGTCACGCCCCTTTCGGTTTTATGCACCCATCTCACCGAAGTGATCCGCAGTCATTCTTCAGATTTACTTAGCCGCCAATTGGTGCATGAAATGCTGCAACAACTACGGCAAAAATCCCCCGCCTCGGTGGATGGGGTTGTGCCAGAAATGCTCAACCTGGGGGAGATGCAGAGCGTGCTGCGCAACCTGCTGCGCGAGCGCGTTCCCATCCGTGACCTGAGCGGAATTTTGGAAGTGCTGGCAAACAATGCCGGCATGACCCGTGACCCGCATATTTTGGCGGAAGCCGTGCGGCAAAGCATGGCAAATACCATTTCTGGTCAATACAAAGATGAAACCAGCACGCTGCACGTTTTTACCCTCGCGCCGCAGCTTGAATCCACCTTGCGCTCTTCTCTGGTTTCTTCTGAAGGCAGTCCCGGCTTTCAAATTGATGCCACACTGGCACAGCGCATTTTGGTGAAGACCGGCGAGCAAATGGAAACTCTGGCGCAGTTGGGTCATATTCCCGTTTTAATCTGCCCGCGTGAACTGCGGCTGGCGTTTCGGCGCCTGACAGAACAATCTTTGCCCAACTTAATTTTGATGGCATTTTCCGAAGTGGGGCAGGGGCTCAAAGTAAAAGCGCATGGCATGGTTAAGTTAGATTAGAGGTTAATATGCTTACAAAAACATTCAAAGCCGAATCAACCATTAAAACTTTGCAATTGGTGCAGCAGGAACTGGGCGCCGATGCCATTGTAATTTCCATGCGCGAAGTGCCGCTGGGTCCAGCATGGAACCCGTGGAAGAAGGCATCCGTGGAAATTGTTGCGGCAAGCTCCACTGCATTAACGCCAGAGACACAAAAAACAAGCCAACCTGCCGCGCCTGTGCCAGAAAATAAAAATGAACCTGAAGTGATGCCAGAAATTGAATGGGAAATTCCAGCGCAAAAGAAGCCGATTGCACTGCCGCCCAAACTAAAACTAAAACTAGACTCTGCGCCGCCGCCCGCTGTGGCAGCGCCGCCCCTTAAAGCAAAACCCAGCGCCCCCGCATCGCTAAAAACAATCCGCAGCCAGTTAATCAGCCAGGGTGTAGATCACATATTTATTGAAGGGCTGATCACCGTCGCACTGGAAACCCTTAGCCCAGGCACGCTTGCCGATCTTGAGAAAAGCAAGAAGCCCATTGCTGAACTGCTTGGCGCCCAACTGCGCATTCAGCAGGGGGCGGGTAAATATTTTTCAAGCGATGTCGTTTGCTTGGTTGGCGCCAGCGGCAGCGGAAAAACCAGCGCTGTTGCCAAACTGGCTCTCTTCTTTTCCCAAAACTTCAAAAAGAAAATCACCTGGGTCTGTGCCGACACCGTTGGCATTGGCGCCATTGCCGAAGCCCGCGCCTACGCCGATGCCCTGGGGTTTCGCCTTGTGCTGGTCTACACCCCCGAAGATATAAAACAAGCCCTGCAAAACTCGGCAGATACCGATCTGTTTTTGGTGGATACCCCAGGCTACAACCCGTGCAGTGAAAATCAGATGACGGAATTGGGTGCGCTGCTTTCAGAAATTCCCAAGCGCAGCATCTATCTGGTGGTTTCTGCCGCTACCAAAGAGGAAGATTTACTCCAGTCCAGCGCCTCGCTGGGAATTTTTGACCTGGACGGGTTGATTGTCACCAAGTTGGATGAAACCCACACCTTTGGCAATGTTTATAATTTTGCGCGTAAAAACCAAATTCCGCTGGCTTATTTTACGAGCGGCAAAGAGACCGCCCGTCATTTGGAAGTGGCAGACCCTGCCCGCCTGGTCTCGGCGCTGTTCGGCAAAGACTGGAGCCAATAAACCTTTTGCGGCGTCCCGCTTAATCCATAAAAAAAGAGCAGGCAATGATGGCAGAAATTCAAAACCCTCCCGCCCTGCCGCCCTTGGCGGCGACAGGTAGAGAAAAGAAGAAAAAACAACCAAAAAAGAAAAGCGAGCATGTGACCCTGCCAGTTTTGGTCGAATTCACCTTCACCGCATCCGCCATTCTTTTAGTTATTTTATTTTTAGTCATCATCAGTGTTTCCTTGTTTAACGGCGCCAACTTGCTTAATACGGTCATCCGCACTGCTGTTTCCATGCTGGTCATGGGCGGATTACTTACGATTATTTCACGCCAGATTTTTTCGGACGTTTATAACCAAAGTTTGCAGCAACAAAAAGAAGCGGAACTAAAGCAATTAGCCGAACTTAATCAAAAAGTTGAAGGCAACAGTCCGTCAGAGGTACTGTAAATTATGGCAATTGAAATGCAAGCAGATGATCTTTTGAACGACTTTCTGGCAGAGCGCACCCCGGCGCACCGGGAAAAACTGGTTCTGAACTCTGTGCCTTTGGTTCACTACTTGTTGGGGCGCATGGGAATTACCCAGGAAAGAGGCGCCGAATACGAAGACCTTGCCCATCAAGGCTTGCTGGGGTTAATAGATGCCGTAGATCATTTTGACCCAAAGTTTAATGCCCGCTTTAGCACCTATGCCAGCCTGCGCATTCGCGGAAAAATATTAGACTACCTGCGCACCTCAGATTGGATGCCGCGCACCGCCAGAAAACGCACACGCCAGATTCAAAAATCCATTGCTGCTTTGTGGGCTGAACACGCCCGCCAACCCACCGAAGGTGAAATTGCCGTTCACCTGGGCGTAGACCTGCAAGAAGTGCAGCAAGGGCTTGTTGATTCAAACCGCACGCTGGTCTCATTGGATATGATGTTGGACGCCGACCAGGACGGAGACGGCTCTCTCTATGAACGGCTTGGCGATGAAAAACAAGAAAACCCATCTGACGTGTATGAAAAAGAAAGTTTAATACAAGAACTGGCAGAATCCATTCACGACCTGCCAGAACGTGAACAACAGGTCTTGTCTTTGTATTACAACGAAGGGCTGACATTTAAAGATATTGGAAAAGTGCTTGATATTACCGAGTCGCGGGTTTGCCAGTTGCACGCCCGCGTTATCCTTTCACTTAAGGCGATGATGAACCATGACTAACATTCCCAAAATATCGCTCGAAGATTCATTGTATGTAATTCAACTGGCGCGTGAGACCGCCCTGGCGCAAAATCGCCAAACACAGGCAAACCGCATGGCGCCGCTGGTGGATGAAATGCGCACCTTAATTTCCGCGCCCACACAGGCGGCGGGCGCTCCAGCGGCGGCGGGTGTGATGGGGCAAGCCGATTTTAAAACCCTGTTATCTGTCACCCAAACGCGCGCAACCCAATCTTCAAACGCACAATCTGCCGCCTCAGTCATGGATCGCAACCGATTAATTGGCGCCATGTCTCAAGCCAATATGTCTGATGTGGACATTGCCCGCCAGTTTAGCATCACCCGCGAAGAGGTGCAATTGGTCTTGAATGTTCAGCAAAAAAATAAAAGTTACGCAGGAGAATTAAAATGATCAAAGGGCTTTATTCTGCGGTTTCTGCCATGCTGATGAACGCCGCCCGCCAGCAGGTATTGAGCCATAACATTTCCAACCTGGAAACAGCGGGCTTCAAACAAATTTTGACCACCGCCGAAGGTTTCATGCAAAATCAATCCGTCTACACCTCCGAAAATACGCTCTCAGGTTCGGTGAATTATTTGGGCGTTTTGGGGCTTGGCTCTCAAATAAGCGCCGAATACATAGACTATCAGCCCGGCGCACTGCAAGACACGGGCAACCCGCTCGATTTTGCCCTGCAAGGCAATGGGTTCTTCACCGTAAAAACAGCAGACGGCAACCGCTACACCAGAGACGGGCGCTTTTTGCGTGATGCCGAAAATATGCTGGTGACAATTGAAGGCTACCCCGTGCTGGATGATGCCGCACAGACCATTGAACTGCCCGATGGAGAAGTGACAGTCGCGGCAGATGGGTCTATCAGCGTTAATGGAACTGCCGTTGCCACGTTGGGGATTGGCGTGTTTGCCGACCCCAAAACCGAATTACAGCATACCGAAGGCAACCTCTTTACGGGTCCTGCCGCCTCCACCAGTGAAGAAACTTCACAAGTAGCGCAGGGCTATCTCGAAGCATCCAACGCCAACCCTTCACAATTAATGACCCAGCTGGTGGAAGTTTCCCGCTCGTATGAAGCCGCTCAAAAGATGGTTCAAAATCACGACGAATTGCTGGGCAAAACCATCGCCTCGCTTGGTCGCATTGGTTAAGAACAGGAGGTCGCAGCATGTCATCTTCCCTTTTTCAGACGCTCACTATTTCCCGCCAAGATATTCTTAGCCGCCTCATGGATTTGGACGTAATTAGCAACAACCTGTCAAACGTTAATACCGCTGGGTATAAATCCAGCCGCTCCAACTTTCAAGAAGTGCTTAATCAACAAATGATTGCAGGCTCTTTGCTCAAAAACACCCAACTGATGCCTGCACAGGGCAGCCTGGTTGATTCCACAAATCCGCTCGATTGGGCAGTGCAGGGCGATGGTTTTTTTAGCGTTACCCTGCCCGACGGCGCTACCGGCTACACCCGCGATGGACAATTTGTGTTAGATGCCAGCAACCAACTGGTGACAGCCAGCGGGTATCCCCTCATTTGGGATGGAACCATTGCGGAAGGCATGACCGCTATTAACATTAGCCCGGAGGGAAACGTGACCGCCGTAGATGAAACGGGTGCAACGGTGGAGGTTGGCGTTGTACAACTCACCCGCTTCCCTAACCCCAGCGGCGTTGCCAGTTTTGGCAACAACATCTGGCTTGAGTCGGTTTCTTCTGGCGCGGCGCAAACGGGCAGCGCCGGAGCAGAAAACTTTGGCGTCATCAGCGGCTACCGCGTGGAGCAATCTAATGTTGATTTGTCACAGGAGATGACCCGCATGATCGTCTTGCAGCGCTCTTTTAGCATGTCCATTAAAGCCTTTCAACAGACCGATTTAATGATTTCTCAGGCAATTAACTTGCGCAAGGCATAAAAGACTCATGTTTTTTAGAAAAACACCGATAATGGTAATATGCATTAATCTACCTTGCAGGAGAATTTTATGAAAATTGAAAATAGCAATATGCTGCCATTATCTGCCAAGCCCGCCGAGGCTGCCAACCCCATTGAAAAGAAAGACGACCCCGCCGAGGTGGTTTCTTCGCGCGCCAAACAAGACAGTGTGGAAATGTCTGAAAACGCGCGCTTGCTGGCTAAATCTCGCACTGCCCTCGGCAGCGTGCAAGATGAAAACGCCGCGCAAATTGAAACCCTCAAAAATCAAATTGCAAGTGGAGATTACACCGTTCAGGCTATGCAAATTGCCAGAAGGCTGCTCTCCACACTCCGCCCCAAATAATGCAGCAAAAAGGATACTGCCATGCAGGATGAAACGCTCACAACCTACCGCCGCAGATTAGAACAAGTGCTGGTGCAGCAATTTAGGCTCCTGGAAGACCTGATTGCGCTATCCAAAAAAGAACGCATTGCTTTATTAAGCGACCCCGCTGCTGCCGTGCAACAACTGGTGGAAGACAAAGAAGTGATGCTCGATGCTCTAAGCCTGTTGGAAGACCAATGCCGCCAGGTGATTCAAGAAATTGCGTTGGAAGTTCATGTGAAAGAGACCTCCATTCAAGCCCTGCTGCCATTTTTCACCCCGCAAGATTCCACCCGCATTCACAACCTGTCTGAAGGAATTTACAGCCTTGCCAGCCAGGCGCGCGAACTTAACCATGCCAGCCAGGCGCTTGCCATTACCAAACTTGATTGGGTAAAAGCAACCCAGTTATTTTTAATTAGCATGTTTCAACCTGAGTCTGGTTACCGCTCTCCCAGAGGCGGCGCACATCACGAGCCTTCCACCGGCTTGGGCGTGGAATTTCGCGCTTGAGGAATTTTCTATGACATCCCTTTCTTCCATCTCCACCGCGTTGCAGGCAGTTTTAACACATTCTCAAGTGTTGGAAATTACCGCGCATAATGTTGCCAATGCCAGCACGCCCGGCTATCGCCGCCAGTCTGCCACATTGACAGCCGCAATGCCTACGGCAGTCTCTGCGGCAGATTATGGCATTGGCGCGGGGCAAAAGGGAGAAGGCGTTACCATCGCGCGTATTCAACGGTTTAACCTGCAATTTTTTGACGGGCGTTACCGTTCGGTTTCAGCCGAATCAAAAAACTGGGAAGCGCAAAGCGAAATTCTTAATCAACTGGAATCCACACTGGCAGAGACCTCGGATGATGGTCTGCTGCCCAAGTTGGATCAGTTTTGGGCGGGCTGGCAGGGGATTTCCAGTGACCCTGCCAACCTCAGCCTGCGCAGCGTTTTTTTGGCAGATGCCAGCGCGCTTGCCTCCGCCTTTAATCGCCGCGCAGAGCAAATTACGACCTTGCGCAGTGACCAAAATCTTTCGGTTGCCAGCCAGGTAGACCAGGTTAACGCTTTGGCGGCGCAGGTTGCCAAATTAAATGGTGAGATTTCACACGTTTTATCCATTGGCGAACAGCCCAACGACCTGTTGGACAAGCGCGATCTGGCGCTTGATCAACTTGCCGATCTAACAGGGGCTGTTTCTTCTGAGCAGAAAAATGGCGAGATGATGGTATCCATTGGCGGTCATGCGCTGGTGGTGGGGCGCGACACCCTCAAACTGCATACCCAACCCAACGCGCTGGATACAAGCGTGGACGATGTCTACTGGGAAGATCATCAGTTATTGGCTCCGCCCAGCGGCACGTTAAAAGGTGCGTTGGAAGTGCGCGACCACCTTTTGGTGGATCAAAAAAATGGGTTGGATACGCTGGCGGCTGGGTTAATTTCACAGGTGAACAGCCTGCACAGCGTTGGCTTTGGCTTGAATAATTCAACGGGTAACAGTTTTTTCAACGGCACAGATGCCAGCGACATCACGGTTAATCCCCTGTTGGATGCCGCCAGCATTGCCGCCTCTGGCGCCATCAATCAGACGGGCAATAATGAAATTGCC
>DYML01000009.1:33138-39770 GCA_020721605.1 Anaerolinea thermophila | reverse complement strand
CGCATGACCACTTCCGTATCCCCGTGAGTATGCCAAAGCCCGGGTAATTGATCGCGCAGGGATTGAAAGTTATAAATTTCGCCGTTGAACACAATTGAATGCAGACCATCCGTCATGGGTTGATGGCTGGCAACTACGTCCACAATCGAGAGGCGGGCGTGACCCAACGCGCCCAGCGGCGTTGATATGACACCCTGCTCATCCGGACCGCGATGGCGCAATTTACGCACTGCCTGTTCCACAAAAGTTGTGTTGGTATTGGGGGTCGTCCCACAGAATCCACACATGGTCTCTCCTTATTTTTTCTTGATCAAATCAAATTTTTTCATTAACTGTTGCCGCCGTTTGGGGTGAAAGACCCCCTCACTGGAGGCGCGGACTTCCTCTACCGAGTAAAACATCTTCGGGTTGAGTTCATGGATGATTTTCTCAACTTGTTCCAGTTCCCGGCGATGGATGGTGGTAAACAGGACTTTAACTGGACCTCCCGATCCATGCCCATCCAGGACAGTCACGCCGAAACCGGCATCTGCCAATCGTTTTGAAAGTTCATCCCCTTCAAAGACGGCAAAGATTCGCACGCTGAGTGTGCCAAGCGCTAATTTTTCCTCGATCCACATGCCAATATAATTCCCTGCGGCGAACCCGGCGGCATAAGCAAGGTAACTGGAAAAATGCGTCAGGTTACGAACCAACTGGCTGATGGCAACAACCCAGATAAAAACTTCAAAAAATCCCAGCAAAGGTGCGAGCCGCTTCCAACCGCGCGAAAGTGAAATAATGCGTAACGTGCCGAGGGTCACATCCAGAATGCGGGCGAAAAAAATAAAAATCGGCAATGCAACGGGGTATGTTTGAAAAAGTGTTTCCATAGACATCCAAACGGTTTGGCAAAAACGTAAAAACGAGGAAAACTGATTTTTAAGATTCTATTGTGTTATGCGCCTGTTGAAGGGCGAATCAGTAACTTAGGTTGAATTTTGACCTGCCGTTCAGCCAGAAAGTCTCCTTTGATCAGAGCCAATAGCATGGTCACAAGGCGGCTGGCAATTTCATAAACTGGCTGGTCGAGAGTGGTCAGCGGCGGTTGGGTATGAGCCGAGTCGGCGATCCCATCAAAACCGGCAATGGCAATATCGCGCCCTACTTTAAGTCCGCTTTCATGGGCAGCGTGCATCGCGCCGATGGCGGTTAGATCATTAACACAAACAATCGCCGTGGGAATGTTTGCCAACCCTAACAACTGTCTGGTAGCCTGATAGCCTCCCTCGGGGGTCAGGTTGGCGCGAATTACAAGGCTGGGATTGAAAGTAATATGGGCTTCCTGCAACCCCATCTGATAAGCATGGTAACGGTCATACTCGATCTTAAGTTCCAACGACGCGCCAATATAGGCAATTCGGCTGTGACCCTGATTGGCAAGGTAGGCGATCAATTCAATTACGCTCTGATTTGTCTCGGTTTCCACGCCAATAAACTCCACCGGAAGCTGGGATCGTTCCAGCGAAACAAACGGGGTTTTTCGTTCTGCCAAATATTGCACCCGCCAATCCCGAAGTCGTGTGCGATTTATGATGACGCCATCCACTTTATGACCTTGCACCCAGCGTTCATACAATGCTTTTTCAGCCGAACTATCTGGCGGCGCGGCAGAAACGATCAGGTCAAAGTTATTCACCGCAGCCGTGTCACCCAAACCGGCAATGAACTCGGAATAAAATGGGTCGGCAAACTGGGGCTTTTCAGTAGGCAGGATGTATCCGATTGTGTCTGTCTGTTGGCGGCGCAACTGGCGGGCAGCGCGGTTGGGAGTGTAACCCATCTCATATGCGGTTTCGATGACGAGTTTACGCGTACTTTCTGCCACATCATCATAGCCGTCAAGGGCGCGCGAAATAGTGGTAATTGATAGGTTTAGAGCTTTTGCTACATCTTTAATGGTTGGCATACTATTTTCCAAAACGTTTTGGAAAATAGTAGCATACGAAGTTAGAAAAGTCAAATAAAAGTCCCCCGCAATGGGCATATATCTTGCACAACGCAAATTATGATTTGGTTCCCCCCCATTTATAATACTGGCAGTCAGAGCAACGGGTCTGACGATAATCAAGCCGCAGTTTCTGGCGCCAGCCCAAAAACATGGATATTAAATGCCTAACACCCCTTTATCTTTATAATCGCAGAGCGCCCAAATGGGGCAATTGCCGCAATCTGGTTTGCGCGCACGGCAGACCTCGCGCCCCAGGCGGATCAAGTTCAAGTGCGCGGCATAATAGGCTTCAGGCGGAAAAACAGATTCCAAATGCGGGTGCGCCTGTTTCACAGTCATATTTTCGGCGCGTAAACCCAAACGCCCGCTAACGCGATAGATGTGAGTATCCACCGGGAAAGCGGGCATGTTGAGCGAAAAGCACAAAACGATGGCGGCGGTTTTGGGTCCCACACCATTAAATTGAGTCAACCAGGAACGCGCCTCTTCCAGCGGCAGCGCCTTCAAAAAGTCGAGGTCAAGCGAAGCGCGTTCCGCAGAAATGGCGCGCAGCACCTGTTGAATGCGCGGTCCTTTTTGGTTGGCAAGCCCCGCAGGTCGAATGGCGTCAATAACATCTTCGGGGCTGGCATCACGCACGGCTTCCCAAGTGGGGTAGGAAGCCCGCAAGGCGTTAAAGCCGCGATCACGATTTACATCATTTGTGTTTTGCGAAAGGATGGTCGAAACCAACTCGTCTATGGCGGGCAAAGGCGTGCGCCAAATCGGCTCGCCATAGACCCCCAATAATTTTTTGTGAATGGCAATGGCGCGAGTTTTTAAATTTTTCATCAGCGGGGGAAGAAGAACACTTTGCGCCTATGGGGTTTCGTTAACCGCGCCCGAAACATGGCTGGGGCGCTGGTTGTAATGCAGCAAGCCGTAGCGCAGGCGTTGGGTATATTGTTTTTGATGCGCAGCCGGCGGCTTGAAGGACGCCATGAGTGCGGTGACCAGTTTTTCAATGGCGGCAGAATTGGCTTTTTTTGCTGTGACTTTGTCCAGTTTGTCGTAGACTTGCTGAATAAAATCGAGTTGGGTTTTAATGATATTTTGAGTCACCACGCCGCCACGGCTGCTGATGATGGTGTAGCCCTTAAAGGCGGGGGAGAGCAAAAGGTTAAGCGCATCAAGCCATTCGGTCAGGTTGGCGCCAGCCAAAAATGGCGGTTGATTTTTAAGCGCCAGGTCGCCAATAAAGACAACTTTTTCTTCGGGCAGGCGCACCCAAATAGAACCGTTGGACGGACCAGGGTGATGTTCAATGAAAATCGGTGTATTGCCCCAGTACAAAGTAAGTTGATCGAGGAAGGAAATTTCTGGCGGCGACCAGCGCACACTGCCCAAACCGGGGATCGATTCCCAGTCTGCGCCTGTTTCTTCGCCCTGTGCTTTAAATGTGTTGGGGCGGGCGCGAAAGGTGTCGGTGGTTTTTTCGTGCGCAATGACAGTGCAGTCCATGGCGCGTGCGCCGAGGGTGCGGTCGGGGTGCGCGTCCAAATTGACCAGTACACGCTCCATGCCGCCGCCGAGATTCATCAGCGCGGCACGCCATGAGCGTGCGTCTTCGGGCGAGGGGGGGGCGTCAATTTGAATCAGCCCGCGCGGTGTGACAATGACTCCCAGCGTAACGCCGTAAAATTGGTCTTCAATATAAATGGTGTTGGTTATTTCCTGCATACTGCTCCTGAGATTTTTTTATTGTGCTTTTGGCAGCCAGCCGCCACACAAAACTGCTAGGGAATTCTGTCTTCTTTAATCACCAGTCTGCCAGTCTGACGTTTTAACTGACCGGTGGCTTTCTTTTGGGCAACGGGCAGAGTCACCCAAAATGTAGTGCCTTTGCCCAGTTCACTTTCGACCCAAATTTGACCGCCATGTCCCTGCACTGCCAGTTTGCAAAAAGCCAGCCCCACCCCAATGCCGCTGGGGTTGTTCTTGGCGCGCAGGCGGGTAAATTTATCAAAAATTCGGTCGCGGTCGGCGGCGGAGATGCCGGGCCCGTTATCTCGCACCCAAAATTTTACGGCGGTGCCACTGGTGGTCTGGGCGCCAATTTCAATCTGCCCGCCAACGGGGGTGTATTTGATGCCGTTTTCGAGCAGGTTTATAAATACGCGGTGGATCATATCCACATCCACCCAAATTAAGGGTAGCACAGACATGGCTTTGTTTTCCAATTTTTGCTGGCGCCCCGATGCGGCGGGTTCAACATCCCGCAGCGATTCACGCACCAGTACCAGCGGGTCAATGGCATGTTGATCAACAATCGGCTGTCCAGATTCAAGGCGGTTTATATCCAACAGAGAGTTGACCAAACGCTGAATGCGCGCGGTGGAATTTCTGGCGATGTTAAACATGGTGCGCAGGGTTTCATCTTCGGGGATCATGCCGTTCATCAGTTCAAGGCTGGAGACAATGTTGCCCAGCGGCGAGCGAATGTCGTGGTAGATCATGGCAATCATGTCATCACGCAGAACATCCAACTCCTTGCGTTCTGTAATGTCGCGCAAAATCCATTGTACCGAGTCGGTCTCTTCAAACTCCATGCGGTGCGCGTGAACTTCAATGGGCATACTCTCTTGGTTGAGGCGGAACAAAACAGATTCGTAAGTACATTCATCGTCTCGTTTAAGAAATTCGTAATTTGCGCCGATTTTGTTCCACTTTACTTCATGCAGTTGATCCATGCGCATGGCGCGCAGGGCTTCACTGGGGTAGCCGCTTAACAGCACTGCCTGTCTGTTTGCTTCAAGCACCCTGCCTGCCAAATCTGTAATTACAATCGGGTCGGCGCTGTCTTCGAATAATTCACGATAACGCTGATGCGCCTTTTGCAAACGCTCCAAAAATTGGGCATTCTGAATGGTTGTGCCGGCAAGGCTGCCCAAGCCGGTCATTACCAATAAGGCATCGGGGTCAAACGCGCCAGAAAGGGGATTAATGGCAATTAAGACGCCAATGACCCTGCCCTGCGAATGAATGGGAGCAATGACAACAGCGCGCATGTCTACGCCGATAAAATTATCAGATTCGGCGTACAGCGGATTTTTCTTCGGCGCCGAAACAACCAGCCCGCGTGCGGTATGTATCACCTGCCAGATTAAGCCCTGTCCTTTTGCAATGCGCTTGCCGGGAATGGCGGCGGAGTTATGCCCCGCGGCAGCGTGAAATATAAGATCGGTGTTGAGGGTATCCATTAATGCCAGCGCCACAGTTTCCACCTGCAAGGCTTGCAGGGTTTGGTTAAGTACGCGGCGCCAAACATCTGGCATTTCCAGCGAGGTGTTGATCGTCGCTGCGCTCTCTGCCAGGGCTGTCATCACCCGCGCAGTACGTTGACTTTCGGTATATAAACGCGCATTTAAAACCGCCACACTCGCCTGGTCGGCAATGGCTTGCATTAAATTTAAGTGTTCTTCGGTAAATGCGTTCGGCGCCGAATGTACCAGAGTCAGTACCCCCACCAACCGCTCACGCGCCATCAACGGCACACAAATCGCAGATTTCGCTCCGCTGCGTTCCGCCAAATCATCATCACGGCGCAGCCAGCGGGTATCTTTGCTGGTGTCTGGCACAAGCGCGGGTTTGCGGTGCTGCACCACCCAGCCAGCCAGACCCCGTTCTACCGTATCGCGCAATTGCTGGGTGGTATGTTCGTGGAACTGCTTGCCGTATACAATGGTTGCGTCTACCGGCTTGCCCGCATCGTCCATCACAATAATACTGCTGCGCTCCCCGCCCACATGCTGCATGGCAGCGTATAACAAACGCTGCAAAACCGTGCGCAAATCCAACGCGGTTGCAACCTCACGGCTGACATTCATTAATAATTCCAACAAGGATTGGGAGCGGTCTTCTGACATGAATGTATTAAATCACATTTCACAATATTTTTATATACTTAAATGGTAGTATAGCCCGTTTGGTACAATTGCGCCATGTCCCTTGATTTGCCTCGCATAAAAGCCCTGTGTTTTGATGTGGATGGAACCCTGAGCGATACCGATAATTTATACGCCCAAAATATTTCGCGCTTCTTTCCGCATTTTCTGTTCAAAAATCCAGACCGCGCCGCCCATCGTTTTATCATGTGGGTTGAAGCGCCAGGCAACGCCCTGCTTGAACTCGCCGACACGATTGGCATTGACGACGAGATGATAGGGATTATTCACTGGTTGTCCCGCCGCCGCAGATATTCGCCAAAGAAATTTCTGCTCGTCCCAGGCGTGGGTGAAATGCTCAAACAACTGCATGGACGTTATCCGATGGCAGTCATCAGCGCCCGCGACGAAGACGGCACAATGGCTTTTTTGAAGCAATTTGATCTCGTTAAATATTTCGATGTGATTATTACAGGCTTGTCGGCGGAACACACCAAACCCTACCCCGACCCGATTTTGCTTGCCGCGCAAAAAATGGGGGTTGCGCCCGAAGCCTGCCTGATGATCGGCGATACCACTGTGGACATCCGCGCGGGCAAATCGGCGGGCGCGCAAACGGTGGGCGTGTTGTGCGGTTTTGGCGAAGAACCTGAGTTACAAAAAATGGGCGCGGATTTGATTTTGGAAGACACGCCGAAACTGCTGGATGTGTTGAAGTA
>DYML01000009.1:31513-33038 GCA_020721605.1 Anaerolinea thermophila | reverse complement strand
GCGACATCATTTGCAGTGATCGTTTCCTGTCGTGAAAATAAACCAAGCGCAATGCGTGCGCGACGATCCAGTTTTTGGAGAGCCTGATCAGATTTTTCGTCAGGTTTCAAGGAACGCGAACGGACTTCACTCGCAACCGTTTCAAAGACAAACGCCATTCCTTTTACAAAATATTTGAGCCATGAAGTTACATCAGCAAAGGCTCGCCCTTCGTAGTAATTGTGGTCGGGATGAACCTGGAGGGCATTGTAATAACCATCCAGATCGTTTGCGTAAAATTCTTCAAGCGCATAGAATTTTCCAAGATCATATCCGCTGCGATACAAAAGCCATGTTGTCAGTGCGCGGGCTGTGCGCCCGTTGCCATCATAAAAGGGGTGGATGGTCACAAACTGGTAATGGGCAACTCCAGCAAGAATAGGAATCGGTTGTTCTTTTTCGCTGTGACCTATCCACTCAACAAGTTCCCTCATTAAGCCTGAAACATCTTTCGCTTCGGGGGGCAGGTAAACGATTCCCCCGCCACTTTCACGGATGACATTTTGCCCATCACGGTAGGGTGTGGCTTTGCGTTTGCCAGCATAAATCAAGGCATGTAATTGGCATATTCTTTCTTCGGTAATTGGTTTTTTTTCATCCACCCATGTTTCCACTTGAGCCAGCGCCTGAAAATAGTGTTTGACCTCCAACGTATCACGCTCGCGTCCAGGGAATTTTTTTCCTTCAATAGCCACTTGCTCCGCCTCTTCCAAGGTCAGGCGGTTTCCTTCAATTCGCGTGGAAAAATGTGTGGAACGCACACGCGCCCGCAAGCGCAGATCATCGGCAACCGCTGGAGGCAGAACAATCAATCCAACCTCCGCCCGCGCCCGCTCGATGGTTTGCAGATGTCGAATTATCTCTGCTGTAAAGGAATATTTGTAAGCCATTATTTTAAGTATATCAGCAAAAAAACTCCGAGTTCTTCACCCGCAGGGCGCTTCGCAAAGAACTCGGAGGTCTTTCTTTTTACTTTTTACTCATCACTCATCGCCATTCCCTACGCCCCTTCCACTTCTTCCTGTCGCTTGAATTGACTCATGTACAGGTCGTAGTAGAAACCTTTCTTCGCCAGCAAGTCATCGTGCTTGCCGCGCTCGATGATCTGACCATCTTTCAACACGAGGATCATGTCTGCGTTGCGGATGGTGGACAGGCGATGCGCGATGACGAAGGAGGTGCGGCTCTTGAGCAGCGCGTCGAATGCTTTTTGGATCAGACGCTCGGTGCGGGTGTCCACACTGGAAGTTGCTTCGTCGAGAATCAGCACGCGCGGATCTGCCAGCGCAGCGCGCGCAATCGAGAGCAGTTGACGTTGTCCCTGACTCAAGCCAGAGCCGCGTTCACCCAAAACCGTCCCATATTTTTCGGGCAGGCGTTCGATGAATGAATCAGCGTTGGCGAGTTTAGCGGCGGCGTAGACTTCCTCGTCGGTGGCGTCGGGGCGACCGAAGCGGATATTGTCCATGACCGAGGCGCTGAACAG
>DYML01000009.1:6245-31413 GCA_020721605.1 Anaerolinea thermophila | reverse complement strand
CGCACGGATGAAATCGTCTCCTGCAATTCCGCATTGACGTTGCCGATCTCTTTGCGCGAAACGCGGAACGCCTTGCGCGCCTGATTGGAGAAATAGACCGTCGCCAGAAACATGAGCGGCGCGACGGAAAGCGAAAGCAAGGCAAACGGCAGGCTCGCGGTCAGCATGTTGTATGCGACCCACACCAGCAGAAGAATGCCGCTGAAGACATTGACCAACGCAAACGAAAACGCCTGTTCAATTGCGGATGTATCGTTGGTAATGCGGCTCATCAGGTCGCCTGCTTCGTGTTCGGCGTAGTAACTGAGCGAGAGCGAGTGTAATTTTTCAAAGACTTCCACGCGCAGGGAACGCAAAACGTGCTGACCCGTCCATGCCATCGCAAAGAAGGTGGTGCCTGTCAGAATTGCACCCAACACATACAACGAGATGACGATCAAAATCAAGCGGAACATGCCCGCAATGCGTTCTGCGTTGGTCGCTGTGGCAAGGTCGGGAGTTGTGTATCCGCCGAGATGATAGGCTTTGTAAATAATCTGGCGCGAGTACGACAACGTGGATGGGTCTTCGGTTGTCCCAAGCCAACAGCTGGAAACTGCCTTTTGGTCTGAACCAGCCCCGGGCGCGGCAAGTTGCGCGAAGGCGCTTCCTCCCGCGGGGACGAGGAAACAATCTGTCGCCTGTCCCAAAAGTTCGGGAGAGGTCACTTGAGTCCAGGTGGCGACAACCACGAACAGAACCGCGAGCGCAATCATGTACCAGAAGCGTCCAAAGTAAGCGCCGAGCCGACCAAGCGTTTCGCTCAGGTTGCGCGGCTTCATTGTCTCTTGATTGAGCGCGCCGCCAAAGCGGTTATGACCACCGCCGCCCATCATAGTGTCACCTCACGGGTTGCCATGTCATTGCGAGGAGGGTATTCTCCCCGACGAAGCAATCTGCTTGCAGCGTTGGAGGTTGCTTCGCCGCAACGAATGCGGCTCGCAACGACATCGTTATTTTGATTAAAGTTATTTTTCATTTTCGTGTGCCAGTATTTGCGAGTTATAAATTTCAGCATAGATTGGTTCTTCTTCCATGAGTTGAGCGTGCTTGCCTTGCGCCACGACTTCGCCTTTTTCAAGCACCAAAATTTTATCGGCGTTGATGACAGTGCTGATGCGCTGCGCGATGACAAAGGAGGTGCGACGCTTCATCAGCGTTTCGAGCGCTTCCTGGATGTGTGACTCGGTGGCGACATCCACGCTGGAGGTTGAGTCATCGAGAATGAGAATGCGCGGGTCGAGAAGCAAGGCTCGGGCGATTGCGACCCGCTGCTTTTGTCCGCCGCTGAGAGTTGTTCCGCGCTCACCGACATGGGTGCTGTAGCCATCGGGGAACGACATGATAAAGTCATGCGCGGCTGCGGCTTTTGCGGCGGCTTGAATTTCATCGAGCGTGGCTTCGGGTTTGCCGAAGGCGATGTTCTCGGCGATGGTGCCGCTGAACAAAGTTGTTTCCTGAAGCACGATGCCAATCTGCGAGCGGAGCGAATCGAGAGTCACATCGCGCAGTTCGAACCCGTCAATCGTGATGCGCCCATCGGTCGGGTCATAAAAACGCGGCAGCAAATTGATGATGCTGGTCTTGCCCGAACCTGTCGCGCCGAGCAGAGCAATCGTTTCGCCTGGCTTGGCTTCAAAGGTGACGTTCTTCAGCACGGGGTCGCCGCCGCCGACATAGCGGAAGGTGACGTTCTCAAATTTTACATTGCCGCTGACGGCGGGCAGTTTCGCCGCGTTGGGCTTATCCACGATGTCACTCTTGGCGTCGAGAATTTCAAAGATGCGGTCAGCGGATGCGGCGGCTTGTCCCATCTGCGTGACAATCATGCCGAACATCATAATCGGGAAAAACAGGTACATCAGGTAGAGCGAAAATTCCTGCCATGCGCCGATGGTCAACGTGCCAACGATAATCTGCTTGCCGCCGACATACAAAATTGCGGCTTGACCGAGGTTGGCGGTCAAAAATACCAGCGGGAACAAAAACGTAAACAAGCGATTGACCGCGATGGATTGCTCCATCGAGTCATCTGCGGCGGCGCGGAACTTCGCCTGCTGTTCCTTCTCGCGCGTGAACGACTTGATGACTTTAATGCCCGCCAGATTTTCCTGCAAGACCGTGTTCAAGGTCGAAAGTCTTTGCTGAACCTTTTTGAACATCGGTTGCGCGAGACTTGAAAAAACGCCGAACAACACAATCGCAAATGGCAAAATCGGCATGGCTGTCCACGCCAGCGAAACATTTGACGAGAACAAAATGATGACCGTACCCGAAAGCAAAATCACCGCGCCGACAAGTTGCAGCAATCCCTGCCCGATGAAAAGCCGCACCTTCTCCACATCGTCCGTCGCGCGGATCATCAACTGCCCCGTTTGATTTTTATCGTGATACGCAAAAGACAACTGCTGAATTTTGGCGTACAAATCATTTCGCAAATCATACGCCACCGACTGCGAATTTTTCTCCGCCCAAAAGGCTTGCAGGAAGGAGAACAGCCCGCGCAGGATGGCGAAGCCGATAATGGCGACGAGGGCGGTGATTAATGCGCGCGGCGCGTTGCCCAAATCCGCAGAAAGCGCCGCCTGGAGTTGGTCAGCCGTCGTGGCAGAGTCGTAGCCGAGGGCTTCGAGAATCTTCGGCAGCGCCGTGCCGACAAATTGCGCGGGAATTTTATCCAGCGCGGATAAAACCTGGCTGGCGAGAAATCCGCTCGTGACCGCGTCAATCACACGGCGGATCATGTGCGGCACAGCCAGTTGTGAAAGCGTGGCAATGATCAGAAAAACATACGGCAGCGCGGCTTGACGTTTATAGTTCGTCAGGTATTTCATTGCGCGCCCAATGCCCTTGAAGGACGTCTTTTCGCGCGGAGCGCGTGTTTTGGATTGGGTCATGGTTGCTTGCATAAGGTTCCTTTTTTAATCTCCAGTGACTGCGGATTCAACAGACGTAACATTAAGTTCCAGCAGTTCGGTGGATTGGTTTAATAATTTACGGAATGGCAATCCGAGTAAACGCAAAATCATCATTTGCGTGGTTAATACTGTCACCATTAATCCGCTTTTTCCATCGGTGGCAGAGGATGCAAGCCACAAGGCTTTTTCGGCTGGCACATTGGCTTCGTTGCCCCACAGCATGGCAATAAATCGCAGCGGGTTCATCTGATCTTCGTAGCCCTTCATCGCGTGAACATTGCTGAGCATTTCTGTTTTCACCAGCCCGGGGTTGAAGCCAAAAATATCCACGCCGCTGTTTTTGTATTCTTTGGCGAGCGCTTTTGTAAAATTCCGCACCCAAACTTTGCTCGAAGTGTAGGCATTCTGCATGGCAATCGCGCCCGTATCACCGCGCCCAAGCAGGTTGATCAACTTGCCGCTTTTCTGCGCGAGGAAATATTTCATGGCGACCACTGACCCGTTGTAGGTGCCGATGATGTTGGTGTTGATGACGCTCAAAAAGTCCCCGCTGGGAATGTGGACTGTGGGACCGTACGGCGCGGACAGTCCTGCGTTGTTGACCCAGATGTCAATTCTGCCGAAGGTTTGGATGGCGTGCTGGGCAAGCGCCTCAACTTGATTCATGTCCGCCACATCGCAGGCGAGACCGTCAGCCTGGTACCCGCTTGCGCGAAGCGAATCCACAGCCTGGGTCACGGTACGAAGCGTGCGCGATGCGATGATCACTTTCGCGCCTGCGCGCGCGTAGGTCTGCGCGATGGCGAGTCCAAGTCCGCGCGAACCGCCTGTGATGACGGCTACTTTATCTTTCAAAATTAATTCTTTCATTCGTTTCCTTTTATTTTTAGCATTATCGTGTGGGAAATTTGCAGAGGTCATTTCTTCGCGTCCATGGTCTGCGCGGCTTTGGTGAGGATGTTCAACGCCTCCACCACCTTCTTCTGCTCCTCCGCGCTTAATTTGGAAGTGAGATCATCCATCCAGCGGTAGCGTTCTTCAGTTCCTTGCTGGATCAGTTTTTCACCTTTGGCGCTCAGGGTCAGCAATTTGGCGCGGCGATCAGTGGGGTCTTCGGCGCGGTCAAGGTAGCCCGCCTGCACCAGTTTCTCCACCAGTTGGCTGGCAGCGGCGGCGCTAATGTCAAAACGGTTGCTGACCTCCGACATGCCGCACGGACCTTTGTGATGAAGTTGCATGAGAATACTAAACTGCGGCATGGATAAACCCGTGCTTTTGGCAAAGTGATTCCAGCCGCGCATGGAACGGTGCATGAAGATGTCCATCCACGCGCGCAGGGTTTGGGAAAATAAGATTGCATTTGTCATAGTTAAGTCTGCTTTTTAGTTAAGTGTGCTGAAATATATTCCTGAGTTAGGTTTTGGTCAAGGGAGGGGATATTAGAGAAGCGTTAGAGATTAAAAAGAGGCGGCGAAACAATCAACCAGCAAACAGCGATACTGTATCAGGCTATAATTCAGCAGGTTTCATGCCATCAACCTTAGCGGAAAATCCTCAAGCCGTTTGTACTTTGACGGCATGAACACAAATTTCAAATTGGAGCAAAAGAATTAAATGATTGCAGGCTTGGACGGATTACGCGCGGTGGCATTTTTGATTGTATTTTTTTTTCATACCCGCAACCTGCCATTTGGCTGGCTGGGAGTGCAATTGTTTTTTGTGCTTTCAGGGTTCCTCATCACCGATATTTTATTGAAGATGAAGGAAAAATTACCCCGTCGTGAATTTTTTACAAAGTTTTACGGGCGGCGTTTTTTACGAATTTTTCCACTTTATTATTTTTATCTACTGCTGCTGATTGGGCTTATTTTTCTTTTGCCAACGCTCAACCTAAAAGGGCTAAAACCTGAACTGGGCAAAGGGTTCTTTAATCAAATTTGGGTGGCGGCTTTTTATCTATATGATTTTTTTCATGCCAGTTCATTTTTTGAAAGAAGCCGTTTTTTCACCCATCTTTGGTCGCTTTCGGTCGAGGAGCAGTTTTATTTGTTGTGGCCCCTGCTCATCTTTTTAACGCCGCGTACAAAGTTTAAACAGCTTTGCTTCACCGCCATTGGGCTGGGGTTTCTGTTCCGCCTTGTCATCACATTAATCTACCGCACCCAGTTCTTTCCTTATTTATTAAGTGACCCGCAGCAGGCAGTTAATGTGCTGCCGTTTTCACATCTTGATGCCTTTGCCTTTGGCGCGTATATTTCGCAGTTTAAAATCCCACAGCCACGCCTGCAACTGCTGGCGTTGACAATCACCGTGCCTGCGTTGGGGTTGCTGACCGATTTTCTCTCCAAGGGAACGCTGACGCTTGCGCTGGGGTACGACCTGCCGATGACTGGGTTTTACAAGGAAGTCTGGGGCTACACCCTGCTAAATTATCTATTTGCGGTGCTGATCTACAATGTGGCACGCACTCAATTTTTAACCAATATTCTGGAGAGTGCGCCTCTGCGCTATTTGGGCAAAATATCCTACGGACTGTATGTCTATCATTACGGTATCATCGCCATCACAGCCGCGCTCTTTCGCAAATATGGGCTGGGTTATTCATTGCGCTCGCCGCAAATGTTTGCAGCCGCTTTTGGCGCTACGCTCTTCATTGCCACCCTTAGTTTTTACTGGCTCGAAAAACCAATCATCAATTTAAAAGATAAACTCTTTCGGGTTTCTTCTTCAAGTTAATTATTTTCTACTTCCGGGGGCGCTTGACTTCAGATTTGTTTGTTGCCAGACGCCACAACCAATGTGTACGCTGTTCTAAAACAAGCCGCCTGCTTTTACGCAAAGAATTAAAAGAAAAAAATAGATTTTCCCAAAAGAAGGCGGTGCTTATGTCTTAATGCGTTTGATAAAGCCGGGCGTATTCAACTGGCGTTCCAGCAAATAGGTGAAATAAGATTGCATTAAAATTTCGGTATCCTTTTGCTCACCCAGGCTGGCGCGTGCGCGCGAGGCTTGGTGATAGCCCGATCTTTGAAAGTGGCGCAGATATTTAAGCGTTTCAAGTGAAACGTGAATTGCGTTGGGCAGACCCAACCCGCAGCGGGGGCAAAGTACGCCGCCGGCGCTGAAGGAAAAATACTGGTCTTCAGGCTGTATCTTTCGTCCACAGTTCACACAATCAAACAACTGCGGACGAAAGCCTACCTCGTCCAACAAGCGCATTTCATAGTATCGAATGGCAAGCCAGGCGCTGTCTTCTTTTTCAATGCGATCCAGGGTTTCGATCAGCAGGTTAAAAAGCGCCGGGTTGCCGCCTTCGTCTTCGTAAGAGAAGCGATACAACAGCTCAACAATATATGCCGCGTGGCTTGTTTTATTCAGGTTGTTGTGCAAGGGTAAAAATGCGTTAATAGTTTCAACCTGAGTCACAATCAGCAGGTCGCGTCCCCTGGCTAACTGTATTGTAACTTGCGTAAACGGCTGTAAATGCCCCGCCTTGCGGGATGTAATCTTTCGGGCGCCCTTTGCCAGCGCGCGCACCATTCCCTGCTCGCGGGTGTATAAAGTCAGCAGTTGATCAGATTCGCCCCAGTCGTTATGGCGAAGCACAACCGCAGCAGCGCGGAAGGAACGAAAGCTGCTCATCGCTTATAACAAATGCGCCGGAGTAAAGGCTTCGGGCAGCAGGTCAGAGACGGTCATTTCGTTTTTTATATTTCCATCTCCGTCAGCAAATAAAACAATGGTATTTAAGCCAAACTCTGCCATTACCTGTCGGCAGCCGCCGCAGGGCGAACCGCCATTATTAGTAACAACAACAATTGCCTCAAATTCGGTCTCACCCTCTGAGACCGCTTTAAAAATGGCAACCCGTTCAGCGCACATGGTTTGGGGGTAGGCGGCGTTTTCAATGTTTGCGCCGGTATAAATGCGCCCGCTCTTTGTGCGCAGCGCTGCGCCAACCGAATATTTGGAATAGGGCGCATACGCAAATTTACGGGCTTCACGGGCAAGGTTAATTAGCGACTGTCGTTCTTCGTTGGCGAGATTCATTGATCACCTGCTCACTTTTTTTATTTTAGATTCCAATTTTTTTATGGCGCGGGCGGGAACGCCGACCACCAGGGTATCTTCTGCTACGTTTTTGGTCACAACCGAGCCAGCGCCGGTGCGCGAACCCGCGCCAATGGTCAGCGGCGCCACGAGCATGGTGTCTGAGCCAATAAAAACATTCTCGCCAATTTCGGTGGCGTGCTTTTTTTCGCCGTCATAATTACAGGTGATGGTTCCCGCGCCAATATTGGTGTTTGCGCCAATTTGCGCATTGCCAATATATGAGAAATGCCCCATCTTTACGCCCGCTGCCAGATAGGAATCTTTGACTTCGCCAAAATTACCCATGTGAACATGGCTTGCGAGGTGGGCGCCCTTTCGTAAACGCGCAAAGGGTCCCATGTCTATATCATCTTCAAGCCATGCGCCTTCGACAACAGAAGCCAGTACCTTGCAGCGATTGCCGATTTTGGAATTTTGAATGATGGAGTTGGGTCCAATCACATTGTCTTCGCCAATTTCTGTTTTGCCGCTCAGGTAGGTATTGGGCATGATGACCGTATCCATGCCAATCTGTACGCCTGTTTCAATATAAGTGGATGCGGGGTCAATCAATGTGACGCCGTTTAACATGTGCTGTTGGTTAATACGCCTGCACATGGCGGTTTCTACTTCCGCCAGATGCACGCGGGTATTAACGCCGATGGTTTCTTGCAGGTCATCCATGAGGGTGGCTTGAACTGGCAAGCCGGCTTGGGATGCCAGCCCAATCATATCTGTTAAATAATATTCGCCCTTTGTCGGGTTTTTGGGAATGCGGTGCAGGGCATCCCACAGCCAGTTGGCATCGAAACAATAGCCGCCAACATTTAGTTCCTTAATTTGCAGTTGGTCGGGTGTGGCAACTGCCTCTTCCACAATCGCTTCTACCGTGCCGTCTGGCTTGCGGATGATGCGCCCAAATCCATGCGAATCATCTGCCATGACCGTCAAAATGGAAACGGGTCCGCGATTATTTTTTTGAGTTTCAACCAGTTTTTGTAAAGTCTCGCCGCGCAGCAGGGGCATGTCGCTGTAACACACAACGACCAGATCAGTTTTGTCTTTTAACAAAGATTCTGCCTGCATCACCGCGTGACCCGTTCCCAGTTGCGGTTGCTGCAAAACAGTCTGCGCGGAATCACCCAAATAATGTACAACCTGATCTGCCCCATGACCGATCACTACAATGGGTTTTTCGGTCGTAGATTGGCGGATGGATTGTAAGGCGTGCCAGAGCATTGGCTTTCCCGCAACCAAATGCAAAACTTTTGGCAATTTGGATTTCATGCGTGTTCCCTGACCGGCGGCGAGTAAAACGGCTGTTACTTTCATGGGTTCACCTCAATGGATTAATTTTGAATTATTTAATGTAAAAGTGGTTAAGCACAAACAGGATTTATACGGCAAGGATGCCGCAGAAATCCTGTTTAGAAAAAGAAGCCCCGCGTAAGCGGGGCATGTCAGGCTGGGGCACCTGGATTCGAACCAAGATCCACAGCTCCAAAGGCTGGTGTGCTGCCATTGCACCATGCCCCAGTGCGGGCAAGATTGTATCACAATTTTTTATTTTTCATCACCCGAAACAAGCCCAAGTTTACGGGCTTCCTCTAAAGAAATCACCTCAGAGTTGGCGGGTTTGCTGCCATGCTTTTCTGCGGCTTGGCTCCAAAAGTCGTCCATGTCGTTGGTTTTAACGGTTTGGCTGGAAGCAGATTTCAACAAGGCTTCCATTTCGGGGGCGGGGAGCGCATCCACCGGCTTTTGAATTGGAGCGGCAATCTCTGCGCCAGCAGCAGGGGCGGCGGAAGACGGCGCAGTTGAAAGCGTACGCAGTTCGCCGGTGACGCCCAGGGATTTAAGCGACTTTTCAACTTGCAATCGCAAGGCAAGCAGTGAGTTGATGGTATCCAACACCGAGCCATTGCTCACCAAATTAACACCGGCAACCAGCAGCGCGTAGATGGGCGTAACGGGCAGGAAGATCAAGTCGTGATCACCGCCACGAAAGACATGGTAAGAATCTAGCGCCTCTTGGTGATTATGCCGCGCGACCTTGAGGCTTGCACTGTGAATTGCCATTAAAGCAGAAATAAGAGAGACTTCCAAACTATCGTCCCGCAATTTTCCGGTACGCGCCTGAACATGCCCGTGATCGTTGAGCAGGAACACGGCATCGGCGGCGATGTCTTGTCGAAAATTGGCAAGCAGGTCAGAGAGCCGCGCGTGGCGCTCTTCCACTTTGGTATCAGTTTTTTCTGCTGCAAAAATGGTTTTCACAAGACCCAGCCCGCGTTCCACAACATCTAAAAAGTCTGCCAGTGGAATGGGCTTGTCGAACACAGCCAGTGCGCCCGCGTTAAGGATTTCTTCGCGCACTTTGCGGTCTGTCATACCGGTAATTAGCACTACCTTTGCTTCGGGGTGGCGCGC
Source organism: Anaerolinea thermophila (assembly GCA_020721605.1). Taxonomy (GTDB): domain Bacteria; phylum Chloroflexota; class Anaerolineae; order Anaerolineales; family Villigracilaceae; genus Villigracilis. The sequence goes on along the minus strand of DYML01000009.1, from coordinate 21,934 downwards.
GCGAATTTTGTGCATGAGTTCAATGCCGCTCATGCCGGGCAGTTTATAGTCTGCAACCAGCAAGTCCACTTTGTAGCGCGAGGAGTGAAGCAAAGCCTCTTCGCCCGATGGGGATTCAAATATTTTTAGTTCCGATTTTTTTAATGTGTCGAGGGTGGAGTGCAGCAGGCGTAAAATATCGCGTTGGTCATCCACCAGTAAAACATTTTGATCCATCATATTTAACCTACTTTGCCATCCAACAGGCTACCCAATGGCTGGGTTTGGCTTCACGGAATTCGGGTTGCTGTTCGGAACAGATTTTTTCTGCAATGGGGCAGCGTGGATGAAAGCGGCAGCCAGTTGGCGGGTTGAGCGGGCTGGGTACGTCTCCTTTAAGAATTTCGCGGCGGCGTTTTAGCCTGGGGTCTGGCACAGGAATGGCAGACATGAGCGCTTTGGTGTAGGGGTGCAAAGGTTCACGAAAGAGGTCTTCGCGCGTGGTTAGTTCTACCATTTTGCCAAGATACATCACTGCCACGCGGTCGGAGATGTGCTCGACCACGCTCAAGTTGTGCGCAATGAAGAGATAAGTAAGACCGAACTCTTTTTGCAGGTCTTTCAAAATATTAAGGACCTGTGATTGAATTGAAACATCCAGCGCCGAGACAGGTTCATCGCACACAATAAAGTTGGGGCGCAAGGCGAGTGCGCGGGCAATGCCAATCCGTTGGCGTTGCCCGCCAGAAAATTCATGCGGATAGCGGCGGGCGTGGTAATCTTCCAGCCCCACTTTTTTAAGCGTTTCGATCATCAGGTCGTAACGCTCCTGACGTGTGCCAATATTGTGAATGTGTAAACCTTCCATGACCGATTCGCCAATCGGTACGCGCGGGTCAAGCGAGGCATACGGGTCTTGAAAAATAATCTGCATGTGACGGCGGACATCCTTGAGTTCACTGCCGCGCAATTTGAGTACATCTTTGTTGTCGTAATGAACCGAGCCTGAGGTTGGCTCGATCAACCTGAGCATGGAACGCCCAATGGTGGTTTTGCCGCAGCCCGATTCGCCGACCATGCCCAGCGTTTCGCCTTTTTTCACCGTAAACGATACGTCATCAACTGCCTTCACCCAGTTCACCACACGCTGCATTAATCCGGCGCGTATCGGAAAGTATTTAACGAGGTGTTGAACTTCAACCAAGTTTTCGGCTTTGTGTGGTTCTGTAATTTGGCTCATACAATAAACTCCAAGGCAGTTAAGTATTTTTTTATTTTTTGGAAAACATACCCCAGCAGGGTTTGCGGCAGGGATTATTTGTTCTGTAATGGCGCCTGATGTCCCTCGGCATTTTGATACAGCCAGCAGCGCACCAAATGACCTGGGGCGGCTTCTGTCAGGTCTGGTTTGTGAGCGGCGCAGATCTTCATGCCGAATTTTTCACGCGCGGTGCAGCGCGGGGCAAAACGGCAGCCCGCAGGCAGGTTGACCAAATTTGGCACTGAGCCGGGGATCACGTCCAATCGCTCCTTTAACTGCCCTAGAACAGGGATGGAGCCGATTAAGCCCTGGGTGTAGGGGTGCAGGGGTTGTTCAAAAAGCAGGTTCACATCCGACTGTTCGACAATTTCGCCGGCGTACATCACCGCTACCCGCTCTGCCATTTCTGCTACAACTCCCAGGTCGTGCGTAATTAAAATTACAGAGGTTCCCATTTGCGTGCGCAGGTCGCGCATTAAATCTAAAATTTGGGCTTGAATGGTTACGTCGAGTGCGGTGGTCGGTTCGTCTGCAATCAGCAGTTCGGGGGTGCAAGCCAGCGCCATGGCAATCATTACACGCTGTGCCATGCCGCCCGAAAGTTCATGCGGATATGCCTCGGCGCGGCGTTCTGCGTCGGGAATGCCGACCATTTTTAGCAGATCAATGGCGCGCGCCTTGCCTGCTTCCACACTAATATTTTTATGAATATTTAAGACTTCGGCAATTTGGTTGTTGACCTGAAAGACGGGGTTGAGCGCAGTTTGCGGTTGTTGAAAGATCATCGAAATTCTATCGCCGCGCACCGCGGTCATTTCATTTTCAGACAGGGTCAGCAGGTTTTTTCCCGCCAGTAAGATTTCACCAGAAACAATTTCCCCTGGCGGTGCAATCAGGCGCATAATTGAAAGCGAGGTGACGCTTTTGCCGCAGCCCGATTCGCCGACAATGCCCAAGACCTCACCAGGGTACACATCAAAACTAACGCCATCTACGGCGCTGACCACGCCGTCTTCCGTGTAGAAATAAGTTTTTAGATTGCGAACTTCTAATAATGGTTTTTGATCAGTTTTGGTCACATGGGACTCCTGAAACAAGAATGTCGTTATTATACTTGGTATAAAATTTTTTTCTAGCCTCCGATTGCATCTCCACAGTAATTCCCTGTATGACGTGAAGCGTGTCATTGCGAGGTGCGACACTTGCACCGCACTGGCGTACGGCGCACACTTGCCCTGGCGGGCAGTGCCGGGGAGTGTCGGGAAAACCGTCCTCGCAATGACATACTGAGAATTGCTGGCATCTCCGGCAATTCCCATACAACAATTGGCGCAAAACTCCTTTAACACGAAGGCGTTTTGCGCGTTGCCGCAGAGTTGAAAGTCCCATTTTGTATAACCGACCTTGCCGAGACTATATAGCGAAATGCAGGAAACCTTTTTTCGGCAGTGTACCATAAACGAACTTATATTTTATAATCACCCCATGTCCCGCCTCACATCCCAACTTCTTGATAACTTCCCCTACTCCAAATACGCCACCGCGCAGACCATCCAGCGCGGACGCGCCTACTACAAAGATGGGCGCGCTGTTGATGTTAATATTTTCAGCGACCAGAAAGCCACCTGTATTGTGGATGGCGACACAGGCGAATACACCGTTGAAATTAGGATAGATAAAAAATCGGGCGAGTTAGACTTCGATTGCGAGTGTTACTACGCCGACGATGGCAACTTCTGCAAGCACATGGTTGCCGCCGCGCTGGAAGTGAGCGAATACCTGCGCGACGAAGAAGAGGATGAAGAAGAATTTGCGCCGCCCGTTTCAAAAACAAAAGAACCCACAGGCGATTGGAAGACAAAATTAATGCAAAGCATGGCGCTCATGCCACGCCAGTCTACCAATGGAAATCGCCGGAATCATTATGCCGCTGCGGTGATACTTAAGCGCCACCAGAGTTATTTTTACAGCAGCAACCCGCTTCGATACACTTACTCGCTGGATATTCGACTCATCAAGGAAAACGAGTGGCAGCCACTTGAAGCGCTTGCCGATAAAAGCCCGCGGGCAGTTAACGCGCTCCTGCAAGCGGATAAATCCTGGAGCAAGGATAATCAAGGCTACTTCCAAAACCTCAATCCCAAGGGCGCGCTAAACGTCAGTGAAAATGCAGTCGAGTTTATTAACATTTCCAAACCTGCGCTCCAAATGTACAGTTCCAATATCCCCCAACTGGGCGGCTACCTGAGCATGTTAGGCAGGTTGGACATCCCCTTATTTTTGGCGTCTTCCTCGTATCCGTACCAAGCCGAGCGCCGACTTCACATCCTGCCCGACCCGATTCAAATTCAAATTGACATGCAGCAGGACGACAAAAAACTCAGCCTGCAAGCGGGTTTCGACAAAGGCGGAACATTCACCCATACCCAGAAGAAAATCGAAGTGATGACCAACAGCCCCACCTGGGTTCTTTTGGATGACACCATTGCCCAAATCGAAAACAGCCGCGCCCTCGATATTCTTTCCGCCTTCCCCATTGAAATTCCCAACGGGCAGGTTGACCTTTTCCGCGAGCAATATTTTCCGCTCATCGCGCAGACGCTGCCCATCAAAAGCGACCTCGTCAAATATCAAGACATTCACGCCGATGCAGTTCCACGCCTGTATTTGCACGACGACAACAAAGAGAAAGTGTTACGCGCCACGCTCAAATTCGGCTACGGCGATTTCACATCGCCGCTTGCAAAAGACGAATCCTACGCCCTTGCCAGCATTCCCGACACCTGGGAACTCGTCCGCATTCACCGCCAGCCTGAGCGCGAAGACTATTTTTATCAAATGCTCACCGACCCCATCTATCGCCTCAAACGCGCAAGCTCGCCGCACCCGCATGGCACGCTCGAACTCCGCGCCCGCGCTCACCCGTATGATTTTCTCATGCACTCCATTCCCGCGCTGCTCAAAGCGGGCTTTGAAATTTACGGCGAAGAGAATCTCAAAACGGGGCGCATCAACCGCAACGCCGCCACCTTGCGCGTGCAAATCTCATCGGGCATTGACTGGTTCGACCTGAAAACCGTCGTCGAGTTTGGCGACCAGCAGGTCAACTTTCACGACATCCGCAAGGCGCTCAAACGCAAAGAAAATTACATCAAACTTGCCGACGGTTCCATCGGGCAAATTCCGCAGGAGTGGCTCGAAAAATACAAACACCTGTGGGGATTGGCGGAAGAAACTGCGGATGGATTCCGCGTCAGCGATTTGCACCTCTCGCTGCTTGATCAAATGCTGGAAGATGACGCCTCGATTCAGACTCCCCCAGACCTGATTCAGCGCCGAGAGCGTTTCCGCCACTTTGAGCGGATTGCGCCACAGCCGCTGCCCAAAGGTTTCACTGGCGAACTGCGTCCCTACCAAAAACACGGCTTCGACTGGTTGCACTTTTTACGCGAATATAAATTCGGCGGCATCCTCGCCGACGACATGGGACTTGGGAAAACGGTTCAGGTGTTGACCTATCTCCAGTCGTTGCAGGAACAGGCTCAGGCGGAGTCCGCCGCGCTGCTCGTCGTCCCGAAGAGTTTAATCGCCAACTGGCAGCGCGAATCCGAAAAGTTCACGCCGTCTTTAAAATTCCTCGAATACATGGGCAACTTCCGCAACAAGGATGTTTTGATTTTCAACGACTACGACGTGGTCATCACAACGTATGGAACCATGTTGCGCGACATCGAGATTTTGCATAAATACAAATTTCATCATGTGATTTTGGACGAATCGCAAGCTATCAAAAATCCGCTGGCGAAGAGCGCCAAGGCGGCGCGGCTCTTGAACGCGGAGCATCGCATTGTGATGACCGGCACGCCTGTGGAAAATAACACCTTCGAACTGTGGTCGCAGTTTGCCTTTCTCAACCCTGGCTTGCTCGGCAGCATGGACTATTTCAAGAGTCAGTTTGCCAACCCCATCGAAAGCGCGGGCGACGAGAAAGCCGCCGAACTGCTGCGAAAACTGGTCTATCCGTTTATCTTGCGCCGCACCAAAGAGCAGGTTGCGCTGGAACTTCCGCCGCGCACCGAGCGCATCGTTTACACCGACATGGACACGGCGCAGAAAAAGTTATACAACCAGACCCGCGAGCGGTACCGCGCCGAACTGCTGGGACTGATTGAAACCGAAGGCATGAACAATGCGCGTTTCAAAGTGCTGGAAGGTTTATTGAGATTGCGCCAGATTGCCATTCACCCCATGCTGGTGGATAAAAACTACAAAGGCGAAGCGCCCAAGTTTGAAATTTTATTGGAAACGCTGGAAACTTTGCAAGCCGAAAATCACAAGGCATTGATCTTCTCGCAGTTTGTTGAAACACTCAAACTGGTCAAGAAGGAACTGGACGCGAGAAAAATCAACTATATTTATCTCGACGGGCAAACGCAAAAACGGCAGGACAAAGTGGATGAATTCCAGAACGACCCGTCCATTCCATTCTTCCTCATCAGCCTCAAAGCGGGTGGCGTGGGCTTGAACCTGACCGCCGCCGATTACGTCATTCATCTCGACCCGTGGTGGAATCCTGCCGTCGAAATGCAAGCCTCCGACCGCGCCCATCGCATCGGGCAGACCCGCCCCGTCTTCGTTTACAAGATCATCGCGCGCGGCACGGTGGAGGAAAAAATTCTGCAATTGCAGGAAAAGAAACGCGCCCTGGTCAAAAACATCATCGCCACCGAATCCAGTTTCTTCAAGTCGCTGACGCAGGACGATGTGAAAGGGTTGTTCGAGTAGTTGAATCTGTTTTTGAAGCAAGTATTTGAATCATTACGCCCCCTGTTTTTCGGGGGCGTAATGATTTGTGCCATTTTGGGTCTAGCCGATACCCAATAAAGTCGGTGAGATTACATCGCCAACACGATGACCTTTCTTTGTATTTTTGGGGAAGCAAGTTCGTATTTGTTGGGCGGTGATGGGGTTGCCGCGAAAACTGTCTGCTTGTTCCAAAGTTATTTTACAAAGGTTTTGGCTCTTTGGGTTGGGTGAGAGGAATTTGTAAATGGAACGTACTGCCCTGCCCAAGCAGGCTGTCCACCCAAACACGCCCCCCGTGGCTTTCGGCAATGGAATTAACAATGGCAAGCCCAAGCCCCGACCCATGCTGGGCGCGCGCTTCACGTTGTTTGCCGCGATAGAATTTTTCAAAAAGGCGCGGCAGGTCGTCTGTGGCAATGCCGATGCCCGAATCGGAAATGGTGAAAACCAAATATCCGGGCGGAGATGAAGTGTGAAGGGAGACTCGCCCGTTTTCGGGAGTGTACTTGATTGCATTTTCCACCAGGTTGTAGACTGCCTGGTGCAAAAGCGCCTGATCTGCTTCTACGGCGTGCGGCATATCTTTAGATAGTTCCACGCTGAGTTCAATATTTTTTTGCGAAGCCTGAAGTTGTAAGGCGCTGGTTACGCGTTCAATAATATCCAGCACAGAGACTTGCTCCACTTGCAGCCCAACGCCCAGGTCTATGCGCCCCAGATCGAGCAGGTTATTAACCAAGCGGGACATATTCTCCACACCTGAAATGATTTTTTTTACATAACCTTGCTGTTGTTCGTTTAATTCGCCTACCATTTCCAGCATGGTGGCGTAGCCGCGCATTAATGTCAGCGGGGAACGCAGGTCGTGGCTGACAGTGGCGACAAATTCCGACTTCATGGAATCGAGTTCTTTAAAGTGTGTCACGTCTCGCATGATGCACACGCGCCCAATTTGTCTGTTTTCCACCAGCACAGAGGATGCGGTGGCAAGGTAGGTGCGTTTGTCTGCCAGAACAATTTCGGCAGATTGGTTTTCGGTGGTCATGCCTTGCAGTAACGCCAGCAAAGGTTTAATTTTGATCACTTTTTCGGTTTCCATGCCGGAACTTTTATCTACTTCATTGCCAAGCGCAACGGCGGCGGCGCGATTGGTGAGCAGGAGCCTGTTGCGATGGTCTGTGACTAACACGGGGTCTGGCGTAGAGTTAAGCACTGCTTCCAATTGACGGCGTGATGCTTCAACATTTAAGTATAAATGTGCATTTGCCACCGCCAATGCCGCCTGCCCCGCCAGAGTGGTTACAAAGCGAACATCAGAGTCGGAGAACATGCGCGGCTGTTCAAAGCCTGCCCAAACTACGCCGTAATAACGATTTTCATGCCGCAGGGCAACTGCCAACAAAGCCAGGGGCTGCGGTTTGGAGGGGTCGAGGTCTAATTCGCGTGAGCGGCTTAGGTTGGGTAGGACAATTTTTTCCTGATTTTGAGCCAGGGCAAGTACCTGTTCGTCAAGATGGGCGTAAATATCTTCCACTGCGCCTATCGCAAAGCGCGAAGGCAATTGGACAAAGGTTTCGGGCAAAATGGCGGGAGATAGAATTACGCTGACCGCGCTGGCGCCTGTGGAAAGAATCGCGTCTAATACCGGTTTGACGGCATCTTGCATTTCCAGGCTGGATGCCACACCCTGACTGACGCGCAGCAGGCTATTAATTTCGCCGAGGCGCTCTTGTAAACTGGAACGCATTTGTTCAAACGCGCGGCGCAATTGCCCAACTTCATCCACGCCATCTACTTGAAGTGGGTGGTCCAGGTTGCCTTGTGCAATGCGATTGGCTTCAGTTGCAAGGCTTTGCAAAGAGCCTGTTACCACCCGCAAGCCCACTCGCAAAGAAACCATTGCCACAAAGGCGAGGAAAACAATCATCAACGAGAGCGGCATGGCGATGTTTAGCGAAAGTTGCTGCGCTTGTTGTGCTGGAACGGTTAGCACAACTGCCCACGGACGCCCAACCACTGGCTGATAATAGACCAATTGGCGCGTGCCGTCTGATGCGGTGCCGTCATAAAAAACAGCGTGATCGCTGTGCTGACCGCTATAGTTGGTAAGCAGTTGGGTTTTATCGGAATGATAAATAATGCGCCCGTTTTCGTTTAATAAAAAGCCTGCGCCATCCAGGTCTCGCATGTTATTAATATTTTCGATTAAGGGCAGGGTGAGCGGGTTGGCTTCCAGCGTGGTGCGCCCAATTAAAACACGCTGAACTTGTCCGGCGGCATCTACGATGGCTACCAAAAAGGAGACGCGTGATGCATCGTCCACAGAAATAGGGGGAATTGAATATATTTGTGTCAGCACACCGCTGGCGGCGAGAAACATGCCAGACATTTCATCGGGGTAAAATTGAAAATTGGCGACTGCCGAATCTGGGTAGCCAGAAATTAAATGTTGATCTCCCTGGGCTTCCAGCACAAAGACCTGGTCAAAATATGGAACTGCTTGAATGCGTTGCCCAATGATTGATTTTAGTTCGTCCCCGCTGGCGGTCAGCAGGCGCGGATCGGAAGCCAGTTGTACCGTCAGGTTTTGCCCTGTCTCCAGAAAAAACGGCACGCTTTGGGCGGCTGATTCACTGGCGCTGGAGAGGCGGTCTTGCAGCATGTCTCGCGCTGCCTGCCCTGCCACGACCCAATCTCCAATTAATAAGGTTAATAGCAAGAGTGAAATAAATGTACCCACCCCAAACAGAAAACGTGATTCGAGGCTTTTTTCGCCGGGCGAGGGAGTTAAGGGTAGTTTGCTATTGCCCCACAAGGCGGGAAAAGCTTTTGAAATAATTTGTGCCACAATGCCGCTTGCCAGCATTTCGCCGCTAAAGGCGAGCGTGACAATGCCAATATTGCTTAGTGCAAAGTCCAGGCGGGCGGTGGCGGGTGCGGCGGCGTCTACTCCCCATTGCGTAAATAATGAACTGATCACATAGAACAGTGAGTGAAAGGGAATTAATAATATTGCGCCAACCAAGGGCTGGCGCAATAAAGCGTAGGCGGGGGTGCGAAAGTGCTGGCGCATGTTGGTGGAAAACCACGCACCCAGAATGGCAATTTCAATAATTGAGAACAGAGAGTAGGTATCCCATGCGCCGCGTAAAAGCCCGGCAAAAGCGCCAAGCAGCGCCGCGCCCACAGGTCCTAACAAGCCGCCGCCTAACAGCCAGGGTACAGCGGAAAAAATCATCAACGCAGAGCCTGGGGCATCGGCGGGTAAGCCAGGCAAGGGTCGGGTTGAGACGGAGGAGAGCCGTAACCCAATAAATAAGTTGGTGGCGGGAATGAGAATGATGAAGAAGAAGAAAAGCCCCCATTCGCGCCCTTGCCAGACAGGTTGATACTCCTTCCAGTGGAACAGGGCGTAGATGAGCACGCTCAATAAAGACACCCACACAAACCAACCCGCCAAAGTTGGCGGGGCGGGAAAGGCAATACTGGCAAGAAGTGTGAAGATAAAATTCATACAGTAAATTATAGCCTCAAATAATAGGGCATGGATTACAAGATTGTTTGCCCGCTATTTACACAAGCCCATGACTAATTCATAGACCTGGCTGGCGTTCATCTTGTCCGAGTCGATGATGACTGCGTCTTGGGCGGGGCGCAGCGGCGCAACGGCGCGGGTTGAGTCGATTCGGTCACGCTCGATGACATTGTGTAGAATTTCTTTGTACTGGGCTGGCTCGCCGCGCGCAAGGATTTCGTCAAAGCGGCGTTTGGCGCGTTCTTCGGCGCTGGCATCCAAATAAATTTTGAGGTCGGCTTCTTGCAAGACCACTGTGCCAATATCACGCCCAACCATCACCACCTTGCCGCGCATCCCAATACGGCGCTGCTGATCGGTTAATGCCTGTCGCACGCCCGCATAAGCGGCTACAACTGAAACATTGGCGTCCACTTGTCCATCGCGTATATCCCAAGTGACATCTCTTTCACCCAAAAGCACATCGTAGGCGCGCCCATCTTTTTGAGAAGGGGGGCGAATATCTATTTGCGCGTCTTGCGCCAGTTTTGTAACGGCGGTTTCGTCTTGTAAATTTAAATGCTGTTGCAGCGCAATCCAGGTGATGGCGCGGTACAGTACGCCTGTGTCAAAAAAAAGATAGCCGAGGGCGTTGGCGAGGGTTTGTCCAAGCGTAGATTTGCCCGACGCCGCAGGACCGTCTAGGGCGATAATGGAGGGAGGATTTTGATGGGTCATGGGGTTCAGAAGCCTATTTTAGGGGGAGGATGCGGGGGCGGCGTTTAAGAAGAGGTCGTCGCGCGCCCAGAGAATAATGGTCTCACCGCTGAACGGCATTTCACGCAAAATCACCCAGCGCACCCAGTCTTGCGGCAGGGTGACATTCCATAAGGGGGTTTGTCGCCAGGCAAAATCTTGTCCGCGATAGGTGGAAGAAAGCGCAGGGTTGTCTTGCAGCGGGGTAATCACCAGATCGGGCGTACTGGAAACATCCAGCGCATCAACCAGCATAATCGGGCGCTCACGCAAAGCCCATTCAAGCGCGGGGGAATGAATGCCAACAATTACTACAGCCGCTGTGTGGTCGTCACCCAGACCCCATTCTGAGACATTGCTGGCTGTGGTTTCGAGCAGGCGGGCGTGAATGGGAAAATCTGAAAGCCACCATAGTTCGGGAAATGTTTGCCCGCGCAAGCCGGCTGCGCCAAATGCGCCGCCCAGCCCCAGCGTGCCGAGCGCCAATGCCAGCCCCCAAACGCCGCCAATGCGCGCAATCCGAATGGACCAGCCGACTGCCACCAACATCAGGCTCATTAGCAGCAGAAAGAGTGCGCCGAGCAACAGCCAGAAGCGCATGAGATATTCGCGTGAATCAACAGGGAGTGTGGTTAAGCCGGAAAAATCAAGCCAGGCAAATGCCCAAATGAAAGCGGTTAGTAATGTGACTCCCGCCGCCTCTTTGCGTTCTTCAAAAAAGATATCAAAACTGCGAATTAGTTCAATGGCTGCCAACGCCCAAAGTGGAATTAACGCCCAGGCGAGGTCTGCCATTTGGCGGGAGGGGAGAAAGAATGCCAGCAGCAGGGCTGCCAAAAACCAAATACTCAGCGCAATGATGCGGCGGCTGCCCGTGCGCCAACCGCGAAGGATGGCAATGACCGCCAGTAAAATTCCAAGCGGCTGATAAATTAGCAGCGAGAAGGCAAGCCGAAGCGCGGGCACGTTTGAATCTGTCAGCCAGGCTTTGAGGTAGGCAGGGATGGAAGCAAGCGCGGCGCTTAGACCGTTGGGAACTATAAAGAATAATGAGCCGGCAATAAGGAAGGTGGCGGCAAAAACGCCAAGCGCCTGTTGTGCCTTGAAAGGAGTAGCATTTTCCTCTTTTTTAAGCGCAGGCGGGCGGCGGGAATATAAAAAGCGTAGAACGCCGCCGCTGAGCGCAAGACCGAGAATGCCCGTCCAAATGGCGGGACCGCCGAGCAGGGCAAGCGCCGCAAAAAAGCCTGTGAGGCGGGTTTTGTTTTGGCTGTAAAAGCCGATGGCAAAGATAAGGAAAGTAAGCGCAAGTATCGGGCTGGCAGCCTGCCGTGAGATGGCAACCAAGCCAGGATCCAGCGCAATAAAAAAGGCGAGGATCAGGCTGGCGCGGGGTTTAATTCGCTCTGCAAATAACAGCGGGGCAAAGACCAGCAAACTTCCAACCAGGGCGGGTAAAAATCGGGCGATAAAATCTGTTGCGCCGCCGTATAAAAAAAAGAGGGCAGAAGTGAAAAGAATATAAAACGGGTGCGGCGCGAGCGCAGGCTTAATGCCTTGCGCAATGTGCAGGGCTTGCAATGCGGGCGCCGCTTCGGCATCGGTTAGGGGCATTGCGCCAAGTTGAGCAAACCGCAGCGCAGCGGCAGCCAAAAATGCCAGGGCGTAGAGCCAGCCTTCGTGTTTGAAATGTCGGTAGGTCATGGGGCAATTGTAATCGGTTTAAATTATGGAACCTGATAAATGGTTACGCTGCCCATCTGAAAGATGGGTTTAAGATGGGTTTTAAATTTCTCTTCGCGCACTTGCATGGATGAATATTCCAGGGCGCCGATGTAAATGTAACGAATATCATATTGGTCAATGATGACTTGCGCTTCTTCCCAGCGGGCGCTGGTGTAAAGTTTGTTAATGTCGTCTGTACGCGTGCCTTGCGGGGCGTAATCTCCGCGCCATTGGGCTTCATGCCCAGACCAGCCGATGACCGTTTGCAAGCCGGTGTAGGTGGAGATACGCGCGTAATTGCTGTAACTGCCGCCGATTGCTTCGGCAATGACGCCGTTTGGCACACTTTGTAAAAATTGAATGGCGGCGGCTTCTTCGGGAGATTCGCGCCGCACGCGGTCAAAATCATCCAGGGTAAAGCCGCCCGTGGGCTGAAACGAATTGGTTTTATTGAGCAGGCTGAGGGCGGGGTATAAAAGTGCGGCAAGTACAACCAAGCCTGTCAATCCACTTATTAAAATACGGCTCATGCCGCGCAAGGTGCGGAATAAATACGCGGCGGCAAAAGCGGCGGCGAGGCTCCACAGCATCCATGCTTGATAATAAAATTTAAAAATGGTGTTGATGCGATAGCCAAATTGGTCGCGCAGATAAAGAAATTCTGGGGCAATGACCAGTATTGCGCCGAGAGCCAAAAGAAGCAGAACAAATAAATGGGGAATTAAGGGGGAGGTTTGCGCTGCGTCTTGCGGAGCTTCCTCGCGTGTATTTTCCGCAGTTTTGAGCGGTTGTTGAAAAAGATAAGCAAGCGCGGGAATCAGCACGCCCAACAGGGTGACAAGACTGGCAATGTGACGAAGCCTGCGCAGGAAGGTGGCGCCGAGAAATTGTCCTTCGGTCATGCCTTGCGCATCCAAAAACATAAAGACAAAATCCCTTTCTACAAAGGTGCCGACCCAACCGATGAGAAAGGCAAACAGGAAAAGCAAAAGGGGAAAACCAAGCCCAAGCCAAAAGGCGAGTTTCCAATTGGGGGTTATGCCAGACTCTAGTTTTTGCGAGGCGGGCAGCGCGCCGAAGTAAATGAGGTAGGCAAAGATGGGGGTGAGCAGCGTCCCCCACATCACCCAAAGATGAGCGCCGCGCGTGGGGTACATAAAGTTAGGCAAAATTCCACCCGCTTGCGAAGAAAACCCAAGATAAAAAGGCAGATATAGCAAAATGGCAGCCAAGCCCAGTGGCAAGCCCAATAGAAATAAATCTTCAAGGCGATTCCAGTTCCAGCCGTCTTGGCGGGCGCGCCAGAAAATATACGAACCCATGATGAGCGCAGCGGCAATTAAAATATCCCAAGTGTTGAGAAAGGCAAGCCCGCCAATGACAAGGGCAGAGAAAAGAAAGCCGTCATAATTAATTTGCAACGGCGCGCCCCAGGGCAGGTTAATTTGCCCGCGCCCGCCGCCCAAAAATAGATTTAAGGCAACTGCCAGCGCAAGTAAACTAAAGGGAATTGCCAGCACATGCGGGTGCAAGTCACCCAGTAGAAAGGAAAAAAAGGGGAACTCGTCAATCACTTCCAGCGGGTTGCCCTTCATGTCGTAATCTTGCAGCACGCGCGAAGCCCGCCACCACCATAAATAGCGGTCGGGCATAAATTGAAACGGCACAGACGGCGGGCTGGATAATTCTTTCATGTCCAGCCAGGTCCAAAAGGCGCTGGTGTATTGACCCGCAGCGTCCTTCTGCCAGAACAACCCCAGCCGATGCAAGACCTCTAGCAGGGCTTCAAAGTTGGCAGCCAGTAAAAGAAAAAGCGGGGCAAACAAAGCAGAAAAATGTGAACTGCGGAATGCCTTTGGCGCAAACGAAAGCAAGGTGTAAAGAATGCCGTAAGAACCGATTGCGCCGAGGGCGAAGATGAGCGCCGTCATTAGGTTGTGCGCCATGCTGCCCGGAATCCCTGCCAAACGTGCCAGCATGGCGGTCATCACATAGCCAAAGTAATAATAAGAAATGGCATAGCCTGCAAGCCAGGGGTCTTGGGGCGGAAAGGTAGGCGAGCGTAAAATGCCGTTGATGAATGCCAATTCCATCGGCTTTTCGGTGCTGATTAATTCCGGGTTGGCGGAGCGAATTAAGGCGAGGAAGGCGAAGGCGGTAAGAAATAAAATTTCGGTGGTTAAAATGAGGGACAGGCGGGATTTTATAAAATTGAAGATTAATGCCTTTTGATTTGCCGCCTGCGCCTGACGATTAAAAACTGAAAAGCCGCTTACGCCAATTAGAACGGTCAGAGCCAGCAAAATTCCGCCCGTGTCATTTTGCGCAATGCCAAGCGAGGCAAACAGCCAAAAGACATAGCCCCAAATTAATAAACCTGCGGCGCGAGACAAGGTGTACCCTCTGTCTGCCAGCGCGGGAAAAAGATGAAATACCAGTGGGAAAGTCAGCCAGCCAAGCAGGGTGAGAAGCAGATACCAGGTGAGAAAAGCAGTCATAAGGAATTAGGAGAGGTGGAGAGGGCGGAAGGGAGCGAGAATTTCCCCGAAGCAGAATCAGGTAAAAAGGGGAAGGTTGCAGAAACAGCCGCTAGGTTGAGAGCGCCAAAGAGATGCGGAAATTGATCCGAGTCCAAAATTCCTGGGGCGGGCATTCCCGCTGGCGGTTCCCACTTTAGCGGGGCGGTCAGTTTTTGTTCGTCAAGTTGCAGCAACAGCAGGTCACTCCGCCCGCCATAAAAAGCATTTGCCACATGCAAGACCTGATTTTCGGTGGAGCAGTGAATAAAGCCTTCGCTTTGCAAACTGGGGGGGCTGTATTCTCCGCTCTGTTGGGCTGCCAGCCATTCGGCTTGGGATGTGATGTGTAGAATCATCTGCGCTCCTCATAAAAAGCATTGGGTCAAGGCATAACTTTGTAAATGGTGGTTTCGGCATCGTTATATACTGCCTGCCAGTATTTGCCTTCGTATTGTTCAAACTTGGCAAGACCGTCTGTTTCGGCATCCAAGGTGGGGTAAATATTGCGCTCCAATTGCCCAACCACAATGTATTGAACCTGGTACTTGCTGAGAAATCCGCGCGCCGTCTCAATATTTTGCGTGGTGTAAAACATGCTTACATCATCTACGCGCGGTTGCACGGTGGTGGAGGTAAAACCGCGCTGCTGGCGCTGATGCCAGTTCCAGCCGACTACGCCGGGCAAGCCTGTGTAAATGGTAAAACGGGTACACCAGCGGTATTCGGAGCAGTTGGCTTCAACAATTACTGGCGACCCCTGCACGTTGTCTTGCATCCAACGGATGGCGCGATAGTCCTGGCTTAAGTCCATCATTTGGCGGTCAAAGTGTTGGGAATAATTCATGTAGGTCATGCCGTCCAGTGTGCGTGGAACTTTTGTGTTGAGGCGGTCGCTGATTTTATCGGTGGTGGCGGTGATGGTGAACATTAACGCGCCTGCCAGCAATCCATATAAGCCAATTTGGTAGAGCGCCCGCCAGCGCAATTTCCAAAATGGAAATTCATCTAACAGCCAGCCAAAAGCCGCCGCCGCGCTCACGGCAAACAACATCCAAACTTGCATGTAAAGTTTGAAGACGGTGTTCATGCGCCCAATGTCGCCGCGCAGGGTAATGACTTCCACCGCCAG